>NZ_JBLNKS010000013.1:0-132040 GCF_048276375.1 Flavobacterium sp. ZB4R12
AAATCAATATTTGGAACATCATAGAAATCCGAATGAAAATAATAATGATAACTTCATAATTGAAGACTAGCAAGCGTGCAGACTTTAAGTCTGACAACCAAATCTATGGACTTTCAGCCCATAGTGGTTTAGTTTGATAATCGATGTAACGTGAAAGTCATTGCGGTCAATAAGAAAAAAGCACTAACTTGATGTAAGAGTCCTAACCACAAAGGAACGCCATATAACAACGTTAAAACCCCTAGTCCAAACTGAATAAAAACTAATAACAAAAGTAAATTAATTCCTTTGGTTTGTGCTTTGTCTAAAGAAAAATTTATGCTTTTGAAGTACAATAAAACTATTAATCCAACTACAAAATAAGCCAGAGTTCTATGTATAAATTGAACCCCACTTTTTCCTTCGGTAAAACTCAAAAATAGGTTTTTTTGTTCCAGAAAAACGCTGTCATGGATAAATTGTCCATCACTCATTAAAGGCCAGTGATTGTGAATTAAACCAGCATTTAAGCCCGCAACGAAGCCACCGTATATAATTTGTAACAATAGAATAGCAAGAGCTACACGGGCAATGGTTCGTAATGATTTTTCAATGGTTGCCTTTTTAGGATATAGTAGATCCAAAGCTACCCAAAACGTGTATGCAAAGGTGATAAAAGCTGTAGTCAAGTGAAGTGCCAGTCTAAAATGACTTACATCAGGATTATCAATCAATCCGCTTTTTACCATAAACCAGCCAAAAAAACCTTGTAATCCACCTAAGAATAAAAGAATTACGCATTTTTTAATGGTGCTTTTGTCTAATTTTTTTCTGATTAGAAAGTACACAAACGGAATAATAAAAACCATTCCGATGGCGCGTCCTATAAAGCGGTGAAACCACTCCCAGAAGTAGATGAATTTATAATCAGAAAGGGTAAAATCGTTATGAATATTAATTTTTTGATATTCGGGAAATTGCTTGTATCGCTCAAAAGCTTCTTGCCATTTTGCTTCTGAAAGTGGCGGAAATGTATCTGTTACCAAATGCCAGTCGGTCATAGAAAGTCCTGAATTAGTCAATCGGGTAATTCCGCCTACGACAACCATTATAAAAATTAATACACATCCGGATAACAACCAAATAATAACTGATTTATTCTCTTTTTTCATTTTTTTTTATCTTGAGTTTCAAAGTAGCATAGCTTTAGAGTTACAAAGTTTCTTTCACTTTGCTTATAAATGAACTTAACATTCGTTCGAGTTCTCTACTATTTTTATGTAGTTTATTAAAATCAATTTCAGATATATATTAAATTGTAAGCAATTTTTATTTGTGTTTGAAATTCAAATAAAGATTCAAGAAAATCTTAAAAAACGGTGATAATCTTTATTTGTACCTCTTCCATAACCTTCAGAAATGTTACTTGGTATTGAGATAAAACATCTTCTAATTTGTGAAGCCAAACCAAACAGCTCTTCTCTTGGAAAGTTTGATGAAATAGAGTAGCAATTAGTCACTAAAGTCATTGCTTTTTGCCAAATTAGTAAATCTCTAAATGTTTTCATTTTTTACTTTGTAACTCTGCTACTTTGTAACTTCCTTCAATCCTATTTTTTTTGCTCTTTTTAACATAAACCCGTAAGCAGCCTGGTATTCGTTTGGAATTTCTCCTTCTAATATGGCTTCTTTGATGGCCTCTTTGAGTATTCCAATTTCTTTTGATGGCTTTAAATTGAAGATTTCCATAATCTCTTCTCCCGATATTGGAGGTTGAAAATTTCTAACATGGTCGCGCTCTTCGACTTCCACAATTTTCTTGCGAACAATTTCAAAATTATTGTGGTATTTTTTGAATTTATTCGGGTTCTTGGTGGTGATATCGGCTTCACACAAAGTCATTAAATTTTCGACATCTTCACCCGCATCAAAAACCAAGCGGCGTACGGCTGAATCGGTAACAGTGTCTTGTGATAAAACAATGGGACGTGAACTCATCATGACCATTTTTTGTACAAATTTCATTTTGTGATTCAAAGGCATGTGTAAACGTTCGAAGATTTTCTTTGCCATTTTTCCGCCAAGAAATTCGTGTCCATGAAATGTCCAACCTTGTTTTTTATTAAAGCGTTTCGTTGGTGCTTTTCCAATGTCGTGCAATAAAGCCGACCATCGTAACCAAACATCGTCCGTATGTGGACAAATATTATCAACTACCTCTAAGGTGTGGTAAAAATTATTTTTGTGGGTATGACCTTCTATTTCTT
Source organism: Flavobacterium sp. ZB4R12 (assembly GCF_048276375.1). NCBI lineage: Bacteria > Pseudomonadati > Bacteroidota > Flavobacteriia > Flavobacteriales > Flavobacteriaceae > Flavobacterium > Flavobacterium sp. ZB4R12. The sequence goes on from NZ_JBLNKS010000013.1 coordinate 2,247, forward strand.
CAACCTGATTCAAAGCAGTTAATTCCGGAAGAATGATATCCAAAAGCCCAGTTTTGAACAGTAACAAAAATCCAACAGAAGGTTTGTCCGTCGAAAGTGTTTTATTCAATTCATCTACAATACGTTCTCCGGAAATAATTTTAATTCGGTCCGCATTTTTCTCAATTGATTTCAGTGAATTTTCTTCAATTTCAAAACCCAATTGATTAGCAAAACGAATACCTCTCAACATTCTTAAAGGATCATCAGAAAAAGTAATATCCGGATCCAAAGGTGTTTTGATTCTTTTATTTTTTAAATCTTCCAGACCATTAAAAGGATCGGATAATTCTCCAAAGTTTTTTGTATTTAATGATAAAGCCAACGCATTAATGGTGAAATCACGTCGGTTTTGGTCGTCTTCCAATGTTCCATTTTCTACAACCGGATTGCGACTTTCAAAATGATACGATTCTTTTCTAGCGCCTACAAATTCAATTTCGGTATCTTCAAAACGCAACATCGCTGTTCCATACGTTTTGAAAACCTGAACTTTTGGTTTTTTTGGAAGTAATTGGGAAACTTTCAAAGCTAATTCAATTCCGCTGCCAACGGCAACGATATCAATGTCTTTTTTGAAGTCTCTGTTCAAAATCAAATCTCTCACGAAACCACCAATTACATAACTTTCAATGTTAAGTTCTTGAGAAGCTTGGGAAATGACTTCGAAAATTTTATTGTTTAATGCTTTTGTATAATTCATTCATTTTCTGTGTTTTGTCATTTCGACGAAGGAGAAATCACATTATTTTAATCACTTGATGAGATTTCTCCTTCGTCGAAATGACAAACAATAACGTAATTTATTTCCGAATCACTTTTACCTGTGAATCATTCGTCAATTTTATAATTGTTGAAGGGTTACAGGCAATTTTTTCGCGATGCAAATTTACAACATAGTCCACGCCTTTTATAATTTCAGGACTAATTTCTTTGAAACTTTTTGGAGTAGGTTGTCCAGAAATATTTGCTGATGTTGAAACTAATGGTTTTTTCATCTTTTCCATTAACTTAAAACAAAAAGGTTCTTTTACGATACGAACTCCCAAGGAGTTGTCTGATGAAACTAAATTTGAAGCGACGTTTCTGGGTTTGTCCAGTATCAGGGTAGTTGGTTTTTCGGATAAGTCCATGATTTGCCAAGCCACTTCAGGAATATCTTTGAAAACGTTATACATCATTTTTTCACCATTCATCAAAACAATCATGCTTTGGGTTTCGGCTCTTTGCTTGAGTTTATAGATTTTGGCAACAGCCTCAGCGTTTGTGGCATCACAACCTATTCCCCAAACGGTGTCAGTAGGATATAGGATGATCCCGCCTTCTTTTATGACTTCGTAGGCATTTTGGATTTCTTGGTTCATTATAATTATTTGGTTTTATTAATATTCATTAATGGTAATTCAATTAATTTGTAGGTTATTTGGCTTAAAATAATTACGGGAAATACACTAATTGCAATAATTCCCCAGTATTTTAATTCAGATAATTTTGAAACTTCTTCATAACATATGATATAGCGAAAAATTATAAATAGAACAATTCCATGGATTAAATAAATGCTATACGTTATTTGGCCAAATTTTCTAGAAAAAGCAGTTGATAAAATGCCGAAAAATGAGTTTCCGGATGCTATGATAATAAATAGAAATGTAGAAATAATTATTGGAACAATAGCTCTTCCATTATTAAAATATAAAACAGATAAAAACAAAAGAAATACAGCTATAAAAGTGAATTTTGTTTGTTTTAATATATTGCAATTTATATTTTTTAAAAGTAATGCACTAAAAATGCCTCCTAGGAATGGGATGAATTTTTTTAAAGACGATTGATTTATGTAAAGGATGATTAAAAAGACCAGCATAAGGATATTACTACTTTATAATTAACTTTAACTTTTAAAAAATCACAAAAATTGGAAGTAAAAAATAAAACATCAATTCATAGGGTAATGACCATGCAACTCCAGAATTAATTTGGAAAGTATTTTCTAAAGAATTAACATTAACTGAACCGTCAATGCTAAAGAAAATCCACGATAATGAGTTTTTAATAACTGTAGTAAAGGATTCTCTTAATTCAAAATTAGTTTCAACGGCTACAATAATTAAGACCAAACAGACTGAAAAAAAACACATAGGAAACATTCTAAAAAAGCGAGCAATGATATATTTGTTCCAATCAAAATCAATCTTTTTTTTATCGATTAATTTAGTAATAAATAGAAACGCAGTAATAATAAAAAAGAGTGTAACACTTGTTTGACCAAATTGATTAAAGAGATTCGATTCCGGCTCTTCCCATTTATTTGTTTTTAAATAGTGCGACCAAATATAGCTGTGATGTAAAAAAACAAAGAAAGCCAAATACCCTCTTAATCCATCAATTTCGGGATATTTTACTGGGACAATAGACAATTTTATCAGTCTGTTAGCTATTGTGATTGATAAATAGAGTGTTGTAATAACTAAACTGAGGTAGAGCAAATATTGGTATTCCATTTTGAATATATTTCAAATTTAATAAGTGATTGATTTTAAGTATTTTCTTTCAATAGAACTCTCTCCACCCACCCATCTAAAGTATATTTTTCAAGTATTTCTCGTGGAATTTCTTCATATTCATTATCAAAAAAATCTATTGGTATATTAGGTTTATTTTCATCAATGATTAAAATGTTATTAGGATTGTAAAAATCGTAATTTTTTATATCAAGATTTGTTGTTATCAGTTTTTTTTGCAATCCCATACTTTCAAATACTCTGAAAGTTAATCCTAACTGACTCCTTCGGTTGATGTCAAGCATTACTCTTGAATTATTTATATATTCATTTACCTCTGATAATGGAACATGTTTAGATATATATTCTAAATTTTTGTCTTTGCCTTTGTTTTTTTTGTCATAAATAATAAACTTATAATTTATTTTTTTTGAAACCAAATCACTTGCAATTCTTGATAGTATAGGTATTCGTTGATCCATAGAAATGATGTTGAAAACCTCATATTTTATAGAATTTTGTGTGTGAATTGTTATGTTAGAGTTATAAATCCAATTGGGAGCGAATTTTAAATTATACCTTTCGCAGTCTTGCTTTTCAAAGGAATAAACTTCGTCGAAACTAGGAATTACTCGAATAATTTTTGGGCATCTATAAGTGTTGTCATTAAAAAAACCAATTGATTTTTTTGTGAATTGTTTAAATTTTAATATACTTTTTCGATCTATAAAATCACCTTTTACGGTTAAGATAATATCTTGTGTTTCGCCAATTTCGTTAAGACGTTGAATGATTTCCTTCCCGTAATACAAGGTTTTTAAATTGGTTTTAAAAAAAGCTTTTAGAATAAAATTATAAATCTTATAAAAAAAATTAGGGTATTTATAAGTAAAAGTATTAAAATTAATATGGTGTACAAGATGTCCTTTTTCTTCTAAAGAAGTTACAATGTGATTATTAAAGCCCCAATTGTCAAGACTTATTAAAGTTATTCGCATAGGTTTAGGGAAGATATTTGTTAATTCCATCATTTATAAAAAACATTTTTTTTTCAAAGGTTTCTCTTTGGATAATTTCATTATTTGTGGTGTTACTTTTGCTGGCTTCAGGATGAAAAATATGATATTCAATACCAGCGAATTTCAATCGTCTTCCTGCAATACCGCTATTATGCAATCTATATCCCAATTCATAATCATCGCAACCCCAACCAATAAATTTCTCATTGTAACCATTAATTTTTATAATATCATTCTTCCAAAACGACATATTACAACCTCTTAATTTCGAGGAAACTAGATGGTTTTGTTTTATAAAATTAGTGTAAATTGGAATTCTTATTGTTCTAAAACGTTTTTTAATTCCTTTTGAAAAAAAGTTAAAATGTATTTTTTTTATTATAAAAAGCTCTTGTAGAAAGACTTGCTTTATATTAACTCTAGAACCAAATAAGAATTGACCCTTTTGAGCGTGTGTTAGATGGTCTTTTATAAAATTTTTATTTATTATAATATCACCGTCTATTTGAATAATATAATCAGACTTAGTAGTTGCAATTGCTTTATTAAGTATTTTTGATTTTTGAAACCCATTGTCTTCTTGCCAAATATGAAATAAAGGAAAGGGGAGTTTTTTTTTAAAATCATCAATTAATTGTTTGGTGTCTTCTCTTGATCCATCATCTGCAATGATCACTTCGTTCGGGAAAACCGTCTGATTTAAAACACTTAATAATAATAATTCTAATGCTTCAGGCCAATTATAAGTAGTAGCAATAAGAGCGCAAGAAGGATATTCTTTCATAAAAAATAAATTTTGATGTAAATTTAATTGATTTATTTCAAGTCTAAAAGACATTTGGTTACTTTTGTGATTAATATAAATATTTTAGTCTTTAGCACATGTCATTAGTCATCAATAAGAAATTTAAAGCAAAGGAAATCGAATTAAGAAATTACATTGTTAATTTTAATTCTTCAGGAGTTCTTTTTGGCGATGGGAAACGAAATAAAATAAAGCTCTTTGATTTAGAAGACAAAACGATTAATATCAAATCGTTCAAAATCCCAAACATAGTGAATCAAGTTGCTTATAAATATTTCAGAAAATCTAAAGCCAGACGCTCTTACGAATATGCAAACAAATTGCTTGAAAACGGAATTGGTACTCCGCAACCCATTGCTTATGCTGAAAACTTCAAATTATCAGGATTAGAAAAGAGTTTTTATATCAGTGAACATCTCCAAGCGGAATTGACTTTTAGAGAATTAGTACAAAACCCGGATTATCCAGATCATGAGAATATCTTACGTCAGTTTACCAAGTTTACTTTTGATTTACATGAAAAAGGAATTGAGTTTCTGGATCATTCGCCAGGAAATACGTTGATAAAAAAAATAGCCGAAGGAAAATATAATTTCTACTTGGTGGATTTAAACCGAATGAATTTTCATGACGATATGGATTTTGATTCCCGTATGAAAAATTTTAACAGGCTTACGCCAAAGATAGAAATGTTGGCAGTAATGAGTGACGAATATGCTAAACTTTATAACAAGGAATATGAGGAAGTTTTTAGTAAAATTTGTTTCTATACAAACGATTTTCAGTTCAAATTTCATAGAAAAATAGAACAGAAAAAAAAACTCCTATTTTGGAGATAGCTATTGTCCTTTATTCCAAAGCTTCTTTAGTTCTTGGTGCCTGATATGAACACCATAAGCATTTAGATAACAAATAATCAGTCCCTTTTTTCCGTCAAGAAAACCCAAACGGACAAAATAATTGTATAAAAAATTATAGGAAGGATGAAGAATTTGAAGTAAAATAGATGGTTTTTGGTTTTTAATGAACTTCTCTTGAGCTTTCAACTTCCCGTAACGGGTAGTTTTTGATTTATAACATTTGTAATCTGAATAGGAATAATGAATAAGCTTATTTTTAAAAACATCTGTTTTTCCAGTCACTGTTAATTTTTCATGAACCAATCGATCAGTAGTGTATTTTGCGAAGTTTTTATCAAAAAGGCGGAATATTTTATCGGTTTGCAATCCGCTAAAGTGTAATACTCTATTCTTGAACATGAAGGTTCTATAAAAGAAGAAAGCAGCATAAGTTTTGTTAAATCTTATCGTGTTTAATATTTCATTCTTCAATTCAGGGGTAAGTCTTTCGTCAGCATCAAGAAATAAAATCCAGTCATTCTTTGCCTGTTCAATAGCAAAATTTCTTTGAGAAGAATAATTTTCAAACTTATTTTGAATGAATTTTACTTTTTCGAATGATTTGCAAATAGCTTCCGTATTATCTGAACTGAATGAATCTACAACAATAATTTCGTCAGCAAAATCCAGATTAGCTAAAAGCGCTTTCATTTGATTTTCTTCGTTTAATGTAATAATTAAAACAGATAAATTAGGAGTCGATTTTGAATCCATTAATTGATTTTATTATGTCACAATATATAATTTATTAATTACTTTTGTCAACTATAATTTCAAAAAAATATATGAAAGCATCAGTTATTATGAGTACCTATAATGCAGTCCAATGGCTTGAGAAAGTTTTATGGGGTTTTAGTGTGCAAACAACGGCTGATTTTGAGGTTATTATTGCTGATGATGGTTCTAACTCAAAGACCAAGGAAAAAATTGATGAACTCCGAAAATTAATAGCTATTCCTATTATTCATGTTTGGCATGAAGATCACGGATTTCAAAAAACTAAAATTCTGAATAAAGCCATTTTAGCTTCCAAAACCGACTATCTAATTTTTACCGATGGCGACTGTATTCCTAGAAATGATTTTGTTGTAACTCATCTAAAATATAGAGAAAAAGGTTTTTTCCTTTCGGGAGGCTATTTTAAACTTCCAATGTCAATTTCCAAGCGTATCACAAAAGAGGATATTCTAAATCAAAATTGTTTCGATTTGAAATGGCTTAAAAATAATGGTCTTAAGTCAAATCTAAAGAATATAAAATTTACGACTTCTCCTTTTTTATCAAACCTATTAAATAAGCTTACGCCAACCAAACCAACTTGGAACGGACACAATGCTTCTGGCTGGAAAACAGACTTATTAGCTGTTAATGGTTTTAATGAAGAAATGCAATATGGTGGAGAGGACAGGGAATTGGGGGAAAGATTGGTCAATATGGGACTTTCATCTAAACAGATAAGATATAGTGCCTTTTGTCTGCATTTAGATCATGAAAGAGGGTATGTTTCCGAAGAAATTTGGAAAAAAAACAATGCAATTCGAGCCTACACAAAAGCGAATAAAATAATAAAAACGAGCTCAGGAATACGTCCTAATTAGATTTTATATATTTCTTTAAAATAGGTAAAATTAAATCTGGAGTGAATTTGTCGTATAAATTTAAAGCTTCATTTTTCATTTCTTTCGCTGTTTTTTTACCGTATAATTCAGGTTTATAGTCCTTTAAATGTACAGAAACAGTTGTAGTTTCGTTTTCAAACGAATTCCATGCTTCCTTAATTATCCAAGTTGAAAAAATAGTAAAAGTAGGTTTGTCCAATGCTTTTGCCATATTTACTGCACCTCCTTCATTTCCAATTAAAGCATTGCAATGATACGTCACGGATAAAAATTCACGAATATTTCTCAGCATTAAATCAATTTTAATTTTTAGTTGAGTCTCAGGAAGACACAAGTTATAGATAGTTTGTGCTTCTTCTTTTTGCGAAGGCATATAATTAAAAAGTAAAGTAGCATTTGTTTCTGCAACTATAGCATCCAACACTTTAGCCATATACGGAAATGGATATGTTTTGTTTTTGCCGCTACCCAGCACACCAATCATGTATATTTTATTCGAAAAATCAATGTTATTCTTTTCTAAAATCTGTTTTCCATTTTCAATTTCATCAGAAGTAAGAAAAATTTTTGGTTTGATATCCAGTTGTTTCTTGTTATCATTAAAATCAGATAATAATAAAAGTCTATTTTCAAGAGCTAAACCTGCATTAGTTGAAGGTTGCGATAATTCTTTTATGGTATCGGTATAGATAAAATGACTATATTTTTTATAGATACCTATTTTCTTTTTTGAACCTGAAAACAGTGTGATTAGGTTGCTTTCTGTTTTTCCGTAGGCATCAATAACAAGGTCGTAACGTTCTTTTTTTATTTTGAGTAAAAATTTAAAAAAAGCAAATTTACTTTTTCTATAGCCGTCTTTAAAAAGAATCAGATTATCGATATTAAGATTATTTTCAACAACAGGACTGGTAAATGGATAAATCAGATAATCCACTTGTGATTCGGGATATATGATTTTCAGATTATTGCATATAATGCTGCTTGCCAAAACATCACCAATCATTTTTTGTTGTATTACTAGTATCTTCATAATATAAAAAACCTCCCGTTTGAGGGAGGAATATACAATAATTTTTTATTTAAAAAAAGCATTAAACCGCTACGTCATATTCGCGTAACGCATTATTTAATGACGTTTTTAAATCAGTTGAAGGTTTACGGGTTCCAATGATTAAAGCACAAGGAACTTGAAAATCTCCTGCTGGAAATTTTTTAGTATAACTTCCCGGAATTACTACCGAACGAGCAGGAACAAAACCTTTCATTTCAACTGGAGTATCTCCTGTAACATCAATAATTTTTGTAGAGGCTGTCAAACAAACATTGGCACCAAGAACTGCTTCTTTACCAACATGAACACCTTCAACAACAATACAACGAGAACCAACAAAAGCACCGTCTTCAATAATTACCGGAGCTGCTTGTAATGGTTCAAGAACACCACCAATTCCTACACCACCACTTAAATGTACGTTTTTACCAATTTGTGCACAACTTCCTACGGTTGCCCAAGTGTCCACCATAGTTCCTTCGTCTACATAAGCACCAATGTTTACATAACTTGGCATCAAGATAACACCGCTAGAAATGTAAGCACCGTAACGCGCCACAGCATTAGGAACTACACGAATTCCTTTTTCTGCATAACCTCTTTTCAATAACATTTTGTCATGGTATTCGAAAATTCCAGATTCCCATGTTTCCATTTTTTGAATAGGGAAGTACATCACTACCGCTTTCTTAACCCATTCGTTTACTTGCCATCCTCCCGAAGTTTCGGGATCAACCGGCTCGGCAACACGTAATTTTCCTGTGTCTAATAATTCAATAACTGCTCTGATAGCATCAGTAGTTGTCGTTTCTTGTAACAAAGCACGGTTTTCCCAAGCTTGTTCTATAATAGTCTGTAATGGATTCATTTTAATTAGATTTTTGACAAAGATATGTTTTTTACCGAAAAGCAAAAAGGCAAATTGATTTGAAAATGTTACAGATTTAACTTGCTTTATATTTAATGTTTTTTAAATGTTGTAAATTTGGCGAATAAATGAAAATCATGGGAATATGAAAGATAATTTCTCCAAACAAGCTTCGGAATATTCTAAATTCCGACCACAGTATCCAAATAAAATGATTGATTATTTGGTTTCATTTGTCAAAAATAAATCCGTTGCGCTCGATATAGCTACTGGAAATGGACAAGTAGCGCATAAACTTTCTCGCTTTTTTGAAACAGTTTATGGGATTGATATTAGCCAGAACCAACTCGAGAATGCTGTTCCAACGGAGAACATAATTTATAAAGTGGCAGCTGCTGAAAATACCTTTTTTAAAAATCATGAATTTGATTTAATCACAGTGGCACAAGCGGTTCATTGGTTTGATTTTGATTTGTTTTACAAGGAAGTATACAGAATTTTAAAACCAGAAGGAATCTTTGCTGTGCTGGGTTATGGGCTGTTTTCTACCAATGCGGATTCGGATAAAATAGTACGAAATTTTTATCATAATATAATTGGTCCGTATTGGGATGCTGAACGAAAGTATTTGGATGAAAATTATAAAACGATTCCATTTCCATTTGATGAAATTGTTACAGAATCTTTCGAAAATCATTTTACATGGACTTTTGAAGAACTCATAGGATATCTTGAAACATGGTCAGCCACGCAACATTATATTTCAAAAAATAATCAAAATCCTTTAGACTTGATTTATGATGAATTGAAGGCTTCTTGGCAAAAAAATGATATGAAAGTGACTTTTCCTTTGTTGCTAAGAATTGGAAAATTAAAATAGTTATGTTGCTGATAATTATATTTTAAGGATTGTGAAATGCTAAATTAAAAAAGCAAAGCCGTTTTTTTGAACTCTGAAATTTTGTATATTTGTGTTATCAATACAATTAACATGGAAACAATTAGATTAGAATTTCAACCAAAAATAAAAGCCAAAATTCTGGAGTTATTGAGTTCGTTTTCATCAGATGAACTGAAAATAGTTCAAGAAGATTCTGACTTTGAAGAAAATAAACGAAAATTGGATAGTGCATTGGTTAAAGTTAAAAACGGAACAGCAGAATGTTGCTCTTTAGATGAATTAGATTTATTTCTTGAAGAGGCAATTTCTAAATATGAAAATTGATATTACCAAAGACTTTAGACTTGCGTTGTTAGATCAAGTGCTTTATATTTCTAAGGATAAACCAATAGCATCTAGAAAATTTAAAAATGAATTAATTAAAAATATCAGAAAAGATTTAAAAGAACCTTTTCGTTTTAAAAAGTCTGTTTATTTTAATGATGAAAATATAAGAGATTATGTTTTCAAAGGTTATACTTCTGTTTATGAAATTGATGTAAAACAAAATACCATTTTTGTTTTTGGATTTATCAAATATAAAGATTCCATTTAGTTTTATAAATCTTCCTTTCTATTCTTTACAAAAAAAAATAAAATGCCAAGAATACTCTCCATAGATTACGGACAAAAACGAACAGGAATCGCCGTTACCGATGAAATGCAAATCATAGCTTCGGGTTTAACTACCATTCCATCAGCAACTGCAATTGCTTTTTTGAAGGATTATTTTGCCAAAGAAAAAGTAGAAGCGGTCCTTATTGGTGAACCCAAACAAATGAATGGCGAACCCTCAGAAAGCGCTTCCATCATTAAAGGATTTGTAACGCATTTTACTAATCATTTTCCGGATATGAAAGTCATTCGGGTGGATGAACGATTTACTTCAAAAATGGCTTTCCAAACCATGATTGACAGTGGCCTGAATAAGAAACAACGTCAAAATAAAGCACTTATAGACGAGATTTCGGCAACGATAATGCTTCAGGATTATTTGACCCGAAAAATATTTTAAAATTCTTATTTAGAATGCTGTCTAATGGCTTAAACGTTTTCGTAAAATGTAACTTTTCAGCCGAAATTTATGCTTTTTTTTGCAATTTTATAAAGTATCTTTGCACTTTAAAATTTTGTTATGCCTGACACAACCATTCGTTCACAAAGTGAAGTAGTTCTTATAGGAGCTGGAATAATGAGCGCCACTCTTGGCTTAATCCTAAAAGAATTACAACCCGATATAAAAATTGAAATTTACGAGAGATTAGATATTGCCGCTGCCGAAAGTTCTGATGCATGGAATAATGCAGGAACGGGACATTCTGCTTTTTGCGAACTTAATTATACTCCAGAAAGTGCTGATGGTACTATTGATCCCAAAAAAGCAATTAGTATAGCAGAATCTTTCGAAGTTTCTCGCCAGTTTTGGGCTTATTTAGTCCAAGAACAAAAAGTTTCATCCCCTGAAAATTTTATAAAAAGTATTCCACACATGAGTTTTGTTTGGGGTGATAAAAATGTAGAATACCTTAAAAAAAGATTTGAAGCATTACATGCTAATCCACTTTTTAAGGATATGCTTTTTAGTACCGATTTTTCTCAGTTAAAGAAATGGATGCCTTTAGTTATGGAAGGCAGAAATGAATCTGAAAAAGTTGCGGCAACTTCTATGGCAATTGGAACGGATGTGAATTTTGGAGAATTAACCAGAAGCATGTTCAATTATTTAACTCAATTGGATGGTGTTACGATTCATTTTCATCACGAAGTTAAAAAAATGAGACAACGTGAGGATAAATCCTGGAGAATAAAAATTACTGATTTGGCTTCGGGCCAAAAGAGAAAAGCATATACCAAGTTTGTTTTTATTGGTGCTGGAGGTGGCTCCTTACCATTATTAGAAAAAGCAAACGTTCCTGAAGGGAAAGGTTATGGCGGTTTCCCTGTGAGCGGACAATGGTTAAAATGTACGAATCCTGAAGTGATTGCAAAACATCAGGCAAAAGTATATGGTAAAGCCAGTGTAGGCGCACCACCAATGTCAGTTCCACATATTGATTCCCGAATGATAAATGGAGAAAAAGCATTGCTTTTTGGACCTTTCGCAGGGTTTTCAACACGCTTTTTAAAAAATGGATCGTATTCGGATTTGCCATTATCTATAAAAACCGATAATATCATTCCAATGATTGCTGCCGGGGTTAAAAATATTCCACTTACAAAATATTTGATTGAGCAAGTGCGTCAATCACCAAAAGATAGAATTAACGCGTTAAGAGAATATGTTCCTGGTGCAAGATCTAAAGACTGGAAATTAGAAAGAGCAGGACAACGGGTACAAGTTATAAAGAAAGATGAAAAAGAAGGTGGAATACTAGAATTTGGTACTGAAGTAATCACAACTGCTGACGGTTCATTATCTGTTTTACTTGGAGCTTCTCCAGGCGCTTCGACTGCAGTTTCGATTATGATAGATTTAATAGGAAGATGTTTCAAAGAAGAAATTGGAACACCACAATGGCAGGAAAAATTAAAAATGATGATTCCGTCGTATGGTCAGGCTTTGAATACGAATCCAGCTTTATTAGAGGAAATTAGAAAAGATACTGCTGAAATTCTAAAACTGAATAATTAGACATTTTAAAATAATATAAAAAGCGCTGGTTTTTAGATATTCAATCTAATTCCGGCGCTTTTTGATTTTAGGAATCCATTAATTCTTTTGTCGTTTTTACAATGTTTTTGGATAAATTGGTCAACCAGATTAGCTGTTCTATAACCAATTGGGCTTCCTGCATTTTCAATTGAAATGCTTCCTCATCAATAGGAATACCTTCTTTTAATTCTTTTTCTCTAATGTTTTTTAACTCCGTAAAACGCATTGCTAAATCTTCTTTTGGCAGATTTTCTTTTATATCTAAATCATTTTCTTTCAAAAGCGCAATAGCGTTATCCAGATTTTTAATTACAGTATCGACCACAACATTAAATGCCTCTGAAGCCGATGTTGTTTTGTGCGATTGAATGTAAGTTCCCAATGATGCTGAAGCCGAAAGCAGGGAGTGATTGAGTATGGCCAGTTTATATACTTGTGGCAGTTGTTTTTGTTTTGATTTGGGTTCTTGAACCATTCTTTGAAAAGAAGCCATTAAATTGCCTATTTCGATAAAAGCATTCTTTCTGGCTAATCGGTAGGAAGTGGAAATAGTTCCTTTTTTGTTATAAAAAATAGAGATTTCCTTCAGGTAATTTTCATTTGCTTTAATAGATTTTTCCAAATAGATGGGGATATTTAAAAACTCCCATGAAGGCCATAAAAAGTGATTGGCAAGAAATGCTAAAGCCGCTCCAACAATAGTATCAAGAATTCTATATTGAATAACATCGGTAATATTAGGAGTTAATATTCCATAAATAAAAACAATATACATGGTCACAAATGTTGCGCTGACTTTATAATTTGTTTGCGTAAAGGAGAATCCCAAAAGCATACAAAGAATCGAAAAAATACTGATTGCAATGCTATTGTGTACCAATGAAAGAACTCCAAATGCAATTAATCCACCTAAAATAGTTCCAAAAATCCGATGAAAAGAACGTTGTTTTGTTAGGCCATACCCAGGTCGCATGATTACGATGATAGTCAACAAAATCCAATAAACATTGTGAAAAGGCAGTACATTACCAATGATAAAACCAATCAGAATGGTTATGGTTAGTCGTGAGGAATGTCTGAAAATAGTAGAAGAAAAACTGAGATTTTCAATCAGAGTACTCAAAGGATAATATTGTGGCGTTAGAAATTTCTCTAAGTCTTTATCTTTGCCTTTAAAATCCAGTGAATTGATAGCTAAGGTAAATGCGCGTTCTACAATTTTTATTTTTTCGACTTGTTTTTCGGCATATTGAAGCATGGTCGTCAGCATGAAAACACCTTCAGAAGCGGCAACTTTTCCTAAGTCATTTTCGTATTCTGTAATTGCAATTTGTAAGGCATTCAAATCCCCAAGTAAATTATGTTTAGAAACATATTTGGTTCGGTTTTGTACACTTTTGTGTACTTGTTTTAAACTTGCTGCAAGATTGTAAGCCAAGCTTTGATAGGTTAGTAACACCTTTGGATGATCGTCAAATTTTTGATGTAGTTTATCATGATCGAAAGACGTGGATAATGCAAGTTCCAGTATTTCGATTAATGAAATGAAAACAATAAGCATTTTTCGGTTTTGATTAGAAGAACCGGAATTAGTATGACTGCTAATAAGTACTTCTCTTATATTTTGGCGAATGGTATTCAGTTCTACCTGAAGATGTAATTGTTTTTCAATAATTGCTTTTTTATCAGCATTAATGGTCCATAAATCACCTCTTAGTTTTAAATATTTTGCCGTAAGTCTGATACATTCTGCAATTTGTAATTCGACATAGCGATGGGGTCTGATGTAATGAAAAGTAAGCGAAATGGTGAGGTAGAATAAACCTCCGGCAAGAATTAAGCCCGAATGTTGTACCATTGCCCAGCCTGTATTTATATTTGCAAATGCCAATGATACTGCAAGTAAAGCGGAGAAAGAAACCATAGTAGCTCGTTGCCCATAGACAGAAATCATTGATAAAAGGAAAATTAACACAGCTAGAAAAGGATAGAAAATCCAAGAATAGGGATACACAATATTCACTAACAAATTAACACCCGCAACTAGTAAAGCAGTAACCAGAACACCATTGATTTTATGCTTTAGACTGCTTGGAATGTCGCTCGGATACGTGAAAAATGCCCCAAGTGCTATTGTAAAACCCATTTCAAAATTACCAAAAAAAGAAAAAAGTAAAACGGGGATAACCGCTGCTATTGTTACTTTTAAAGCATTGGTGAAATAAGTGCTGTCGGTAAATTTTCGGATTTTGTAAATCATAGAATTGGATTACACACAAAGGTAAGAATTGTACGAATTATTCAAAGGATAAACAGAGGTCTTTTAAACTAAACTGTAAATATTAGCTAATTATCAATGGAGGATTATTCATTGTCTATTTTTTTACTATTTTTGCAAACTGAATTAAACTCGATTATATTTAGATTTTCAGTAGATAATACTTAATACAACAATAATGATTTTACCAATTATAGGATATGGTGATCCTGTTTTAAGAAAAGTAGGGGAAGTTCTTTCACCGGAACATCCAAACTTGAAAGAAACAATTACCAATATGTACGAAACGATGTATAATGCCTATGGTGTGGGACTTGCTGCACCGCAAGTAGGATTGGCAGTTCGCTTATTTGTAATCGATACGACTCCTTTTAGTGATGATGAAGATTTAGAAGATGCTAAACAAAAAGAATTGAAAGGATTCAAAAAAACTTTTATCAATGCAAAAATGATAAAAGAAGAAGGTCCAGAATGGAGTTTCAACGAAGGATGTTTAAGTATTCCTGATGTTCGTGAAGATGTATATCGAAATCCAACCATAACTATTGAGTATTGCGAAGAGGATTTTGTAATGAAAACTGAAGTTTTCGGCGGATTAATCGCCAGAGTAATCCAACATGAATACGATCATATTGAAGGGATTTTGTTTACAGATAAAATTTCGTCCTTAAAAAAACGGTTAATTCAAAAGAAATTAAAAAACATTCTGGAAGGAAAAACTTTTCAAGAGTACCGAATGAAATTTTTTGGCAAAAAAGGAAGATAAATTCCTATTTATAGCCTTATCTTGGTATGGTTTTTGGTTTTAAATGAAAAAATAAATAAGTCAAATTCTTAATAAATAATTACAAAAAAACATGAATTTAGAAAAAATATTAGCCATTTCCGGGAAACCTGGTTTATATGTTTTGAGAGTACAAACACGTACTGGGTTTGTTGCGGAATCATTATTAGACGGAAAAAAAATCACAGTAAATTTAAAAAGCAATGTGAGTTTATTATCTGAGATTTCTATTTATACGTATGAAGGCGAAAAACCATTAGCTGAAATCATGCAAAAAATTGCTGATAAAGAAAACAAAGGTCAAGCAATCTCCCATAAAGAAGACAATGCTACCTTAGCAGCTTATTTCAAAGAAATTTTACCTGATTATGATGAAGAAAGAGTTTATCCATCAGATATTAAGAAAGTTTTAAACTGGTATAATATGCTTCAGGCAAAAGGGTTAGTTACTGATGAAGAATTGGCTACAACAGAAGAAACACCAGTTGCTGAAGAACTTGTTGCTGTTGCTGATGAAACTCCAATAGCAGAAGTGAAAACTCCAGCAAAAAAAGCAAAAGCTAAAAAAGAGTAATTTCTATTTTAAAATATTATTTAATCCTGTTCAGCTATTTTTCTGGACAGGATTTTTTTATTTTTACCAAAAACCATTTCTTATGAATTCAAGACAAGACCAACTGCAAGCTTTCGAAAGACTATTAGATATTATGGACGATTTGCGGGAAAAATGTCCTTGGGACAAAAAGCAAACCATGCAAACTTTGCGTCATCTTACCATAGAAGAGACATACGAATTAGGCGATGCTATTTTAGATAATGATTTAAATGAAGTCAAAAAAGAATTAGGGGATTTGTTATTGCATATTGTTTTTTATGCCAAAATAGGAAGCGAAACGAACGATTTTGACATGGCAGATGTATGTAATGAAATTTGTGAGAAGTTAATTCATCGTCATCCACATATTTATAGTGACGTAGTGGTTAAAGATGAAGAAGAAGTAAAGCAAAACTGGGAAAAACTGAAGCTCAAGGAAGGAAAAAGATCAGTTCTTGAAGGGGTTCCCAAAAGTTTACCTGCATTAGTAAAGGCGAGCCGAATTCAGGATAAAGTAAAAGGAGTAGGATTTGATTGGGAAGAATCGCATCAGGTTTGGGATAAAGTACAGGAAGAATTAGAAGAGTTACAAGTTGAGGTTGAAGCCGGTGATCAGGATAAAATTGAAGCCGAATTTGGAGATGTTTTATTTTCGATGATCAATTATGCTCGATTTTTAAATGTAAATCCCGAAGATGCTTTGGAACGAACCAATAAAAAATTCATTAAACGCTTTCAATATTTAGAAAGTAAAGCGGGAGAATTAGGAAAACCATTGATGGATATGACTTTGGCAGAAATGGATGTTTTTTGGGAAGAAGCGAAGCGTCTTTAAGTAGTGTTCAGTGATCAGTATTTAGTGATCAGTAATAAACGTTAATAGAGATACTTATGGGTATTAAACCTTGTAGGTGTTTTTTAAATGTTATCACGAAAACTTTTGGACAATTGCTGTCGGGATTGAAGTTTTGCATATGAGCGTAGAGATTAGACTGAACACTAAATACTGAACACTTTATTTTGGGTCATAATCCGCCATTTTTTTCAGTTTGTTGATTTCTTTCAAAACTATCTTTTTACCGGTCAATTCAATGAGTCCTAATTTATTAAAATCAGATAGTAAACGGATACAGCTTTCTGTGGCTGTGCCAATCATACTAGCTAATTCGTCTCTTGAAAGTTGGACTTTTAAGGAGTTATCTTCATTTTTTCCAAAAGTATCGTGTAAATAAAGAAGTGTTTCTGCTAATCTTTCTTTTACTGTTTTTTGGGCTAAATTAACCATGTTATCATCAGCTTCTTTTAGATCACCACAAATAGTTTTCATCACATTCATCGAAAATTGATTGTTCTTATCAAAGAAACTCATTACTTCCGACTTTGGAATAAAACAAACCTCCATGTCTTCAAGAGCAACAGCACTTAGATTTACAGGTTCGTCACTAATCATGGAACGTTGACCTAATAATTCTCCTTTAGTTACTAATTTCACAATATGGTCCTTACCATTCGGACTCAGTTTTGTGAGCTTACAAATACCATCCTTAACGCAATAGATACCATTGACGTTTTCCCCCTCTTCAAAAATCACTTCACCTTTTTTAATAGTGTAAGATGTTTTGCAGTCAGAAAGTTGTAGTAATTCGTCTTTAGTAAGTGCTTTTAAAGAGCTAAATTCTCTAACGATACATTGTTCGCATTTGCTCATATTGGAAGGTATTTTAAATCTATTACAAATTTAGACATTTATATGACATATATCATATTTTTAACTCATTCAATTTGTCACCTTTGTTTCAGGTAAAATGAGCAAATTTATGGACACACAAAACTGTTTCCATTGTGGATTAGATATTATAAAAGAAGATGAAATTATTTTTGATGCCAAAAATTTTTGTTGCAACGGTTGCAAAACCGTGTACGAGATTTTTAGCCTCAATGATTTGACATGCTATTATGATTTTGAAAAATCCCCTGGAACAACCCCGCAAGAAATTAATGGTAAATATGATTTTTTAGATAATGAGAGTATTGTATCCAAACTTTTGGAATTTGAAGAAAATTCAACTGCTATTATTTCACTTAGTATTCCTCATATACATTGTAGCTCGTGTATTTGGATTTTGGAAAATCTACAGCGTCTTCAAAAAGGAATAAGCACTTCTCAGGTTAATTTCCCTGAAAAGAGAGTCCGAATCACTTTTAATCCGGAAGTGGTTTCCATCAAAAACATTGTTTATTTGTTGAGTTCTATTGGTTATGAGCCCTACATCAGTTTAGAAAACTATGAAATGGGGAGTAATAATGTTGATAGAAGTTTAACCTATAAATTAGGTGTTGCCTTCTTTTGTTTTGGAAATATCATGCTGCTTTCGTTTCCTGAATATTTTGAAGTAAAAGAATATTGGTTAGACCAATACCGTGGTTTTTTCAGATGGCTGATTTTTACTTTAGCGTTACCCAGTTTCTTTTATTCGGCTAGTGGTTATTATGTTTCAGCCTATAAAAGTATCAAGTCTAAAATGCTCAATATCGATATTCCGATTGCTTTAGGAATTATTGTAATGTTTATTCGAAGTACGTTTGATATTGTGATGGACTACGGGTCTGGTTTCTTCGACAGCTTAACAGGATTGATATTCTTTATGCTTTTGGGCAAAATGTTCCAAATCAAAACCTATAGTTTTTTGAGTTTCGAAAGGGATTTTAAATCGTATTTTCCAATAGCAATTACCAAAATTAATACGGATGCTTCGGAAGAAAGTGTGGCTATTTACGAAGTTCAGAAAGGCGACCGATTACTCATTAGAAACCAGGAACTCATTCCAGTTGATGGGATTTTAATTTCCGAAAAAGCGGAGATTGATTACAGTTTTGTCACTGGGGAAGCTATTCCCATTACCAAACAATCGGGGGATAAAGTATTTGCCGGTGGAAAACAAATTGGTAAAGTAATAGAAATGGAAGTCTTACATTCCGTTTCACAAAGTTATTTGACGCAATTATGGAGTAATGATGTGTTCCAAAAAAATGTAGAACAAAAACACAAAACCATAACCGATCGAATTAGTCGCTATTTCACGCCAATTTTATTGTTAATTGCCTTTTCAGGATTTGTATATTGGATTTTTATCGACGCTAATATTGCGTTCAATGTATTTACGGCTGTACTAATTGTTGCTTGTCCCTGTGCATTGGCATTGACGGCGCCATTCACTTTTGGGAATGTATTGCGAATTTTAGGGAAACAGAAATTCTATCTAAAAAACGCTTTGGTTATAGAGCAATTAGCCAAAGTAGATACCATAGTTTTTGACAAAACAGGTACTATTACCGCCAATAAGAAATCGAATATATCTTATGAATCCTCCCCCAACCCCTCCGAAGGAGGGGAGCAAAAAACAGTAGAGACAGATACAAATTTAATATTGATAAAAAACGCACTTCGTGGATCAAACCATCCATTGAGTAGAATGCTGTATGACTTTTTACCTGAAATGAAAAGATTAAAAATAGATGATTTTGAAGAGATTACAGGGAAAGGAATTAAAGTAAAAATAGAAGGGAATATAATTCAAATTGGTTCGGCAGAATTTTGCGTACCTCCTTTATCCGTATCGTCTCCCTCCCCTTCGGGGAGTCCCGAAGCATCGGGAGGGGAGGGGAATACCTCTGTCCATATAAAAATTAACGGTGTTTATTATGGAAAATTTATTTTCAACAATCAATATAGAGATGGGTTAGAGGAGCTTTTCAAGAATTTAAGCAGCAAGTATCAAATTAAGGTTTTGTCAGGCGATAATGAAGGAGAAAGGTCAACATTAGAAAAACTTTTGCCGAAAGGCACGGAATTAATTTTCAATCAAAAACCGGAAGAGAAACTGGAATTCATTAAGAAATTACAGGAAGAAGGCAAAAATGTAATGATGGTAGGTGATGGATTGAATGATGCAGGAGCTTTGGCACAAAGTAACGTTGGGATTTCAATTTCAGAAAACGTGAATGTTTTTTCACCGGCTTGTGATGCTATTCTAGATGCTAGTGAGTTTGAAAAATTGAGCTATTTCTTAAAGCTTTCTAAAAATGCAATAACCACTATAAAAATGAGTTTTACGCTTTCTCTTTTATACAATGTCGTAGGATTATCATTTGCCATTACAGGTAATTTATTGCCTTTGGTTGCGGCTATTATTATGCCATTAAGTACAATTACCATCGTTAGTTTTGTGACTGTGATGAGTAGTTATTATGCAAATAAAAAATAGAATTATGTAAGTTTTTTATTTTTTATTTCACATAAGTTTAACATGTATCAAAAGTATGACAAATGTCATATTTTACCACAAAACGTAAAAGTAACTTTGTTAACACAAATTAAGGTATGAGTGTCATTTATTTATTAATCTCCATCAGTATAGTAGTTGCTATTGGTTTTTTTATTGCTTTTATACGAGCTGTAAAAACAGGCCAGTATGACGACGATTATACACCATCGGTCAGAATGCTTTTTGACGATGAACTAATTCAGTCTAAAGTTGAAAAGCCTAAAGTCAAAAGTCCAACGACTTTATAATTTTCAACAATAATCTTTAAATTTTTCAATCATTTAATATTTTAATTTATGGAAATGCAGCAGTTTTATTATGACAACAAAATTGTAAAAAAATTCATTTACGCGACCATCGTTTTTGGAGTGGTAGGAATGTTAGTGGGTCTTACATTGGCCTTCATGTTTCTTTTTCCAAATATAACTGATGGAATTTCGTGGTTGAGTTACGGTCGATTAAGACCTTTACACACGAATGCCGTTATTTTTGCCTTCGTTGGAAATGCAATGTTTGCAGGGATTTATTACTCGTTGCAGCGATTGTTAAAAGCTAGGATGTTCAGTGATTTTTTGAGTAATCTTAATTTTTGGGGTTGGCAATTAATCATTGTTGCTGCAGCTATATCATTGCCATTGGGTTATAGTTCTTCAAAAGAATATGCCGAATTAGAATGGCCAATAGATATTGCGATTGCATTGATTTGGGTTGTTTTTGGTGTCAATATGATTGGAACCATTTTAAAACGAAGAGAGCGCCATTTATATGTTGCGATTTGGTTTTACTTGGCAACATTCGTAACAGTTGCGGTTTTACATATTTTCAATAGTTTATCATTGCCGGTTTCTGGTATGAAAAGTTATTCTGTTTATGCAGGAGTTCAAGACGCTTTAGTACAATGGTGGTATGGTCATAATGCGGTTGCGTTTTTCTTGACAACACCTTTCTTAGGATTAATGTATTACTTTGTTCCAAAAGCGGCGAATCGTCCGGTATATTCTTATAGATTATCAATTGTTCACTTTTGGTCGTTGATTTTTATTTATATCTGGGCTGGACCGCACCATTTATTATATTCAGCATTGCCTAACTGGGCACAAAATTTAGGAGTTGCTTTTTCTATTATGTTGATTGCGCCATCTTGGGGTGGTATGATAAACGGACTTTTAACGTTGAGAGGAGTTTGGGATAAAGTACGTGTAGAGCCAGTTTTGAAATTCTTTGTTGTGGCGATTACAGGTTACGGAATGGCTACTTTTGAAGGCCCGATGTTATCGCTGAAAAATGTGAATGCTATAGCGCATTATACGGACTGGATTATTGCCCACGTTCACGTAGGTGCATTAGCCTGGAATGGATTTATGGCTTTTGGTATGATATATTGGTTGGTTCCTAGAATGACCAAAAGTAGTTTGTACTCCCTTAAGTTAGCTAATTTTCACTTTTGGATTGGTACTTTAGGGATTATATTATATACGATTCCAATGTATGTTGCAGGTTTTTTGCAAGCATCTATGTGGAAACAATTCAATCCAGACGGAACTTTAACCTATGGTAACTTCCTTGAAACAGTAACTCAAATCATGCCAATGTATTGGATGAGAGCAATAGGAGGTTCTTTGTATTTAATTGGAATGCTTGTTTTGGTTTATAATGTTATTCAAACAGTAAAAGCAGGAGCTTCAATCGAAGATGAATTAGCCGAAGCGCCGGAATTATTGAAAATCAGCTCTGGAAGAGTTCAAGGAGAGAAATTTCACCCTTGGTTAGAAAGAAAACCGATTCAGTTAACCATTTTAGCAACAGTCGCTATTTTAATTGGTGGGGTTATCCAAATTGTACCAACGATTATGGTAAAATCGAATATTCCAACAATTGCAAGCGTGAAACCCTATTCTCCATTAGAATTAGAAGGTCGCGATTTATACATTCGTGAAGGTTGTGTGGGTTGTCACTCGCAGTCTGTTCGTCCTTTCCGTAGTGAAGTAGAACGTTATGGACCACAATCTAAAGCAGGGGAATTCGTGTATGATCATCCATTCCTTTGGGGTTCAAAACGTACGGGCCCGGATTTATTAAGAGTTGGAGCAAAATACAATGACAATTGGCATTTTAACCACTTTTGGAATCCTCAAAGTATATCAGCAGGTTCAATTATGCCAGGTTACAAATGGTTGTTTGCCAATAAACCAATGGATATTTCTTTAACTCAAAAGAAAATGCAAGCTATGGTTACACTTGGTGTACCTTATACAGAAGCTCAGGTTGCAAGTGGTTTAGATGATTTAAGAAAACAAGCTATTGAAATTGAAGAAAGCTTGAAAAACGATCCTGACTTTGTAAAAAGCTATGATGAAAGCAAGAAAAAAGCGGAAGCAAGAGGAGAAAAATTTGTTCCAATGAACGAAAGAGAAATTGTAGCGATGATTGCTTATATGCAAAGACTTGGAACCGATATTAAAGTAAAAGATACTGCTAAAAAATAAAAGTCATGTTCGAACAAATAAAACACAATATGGAAACGATTGAAGATGTGGCGATATATCCCATCTTATCATTATTAATTTTTTTCGTCTTTTTTGTAGGTCTCGGTTTATGGGTATTCTCCTATAAGAAAGAAACGATTAATGAATTGAGTCAAATTCCATTGAGAGACAATTAAATAGTATAATTTTTTAAAATTCAGAAAATGAAAAAATTAATTCCAGCATACGTTAGAGTACCAGTTATTTTCTTTGCTGTATTTATGGCAATGGAATATTTTATTGACTCAGGAGATAGACCTGCTTTTATAAAATTTCCTATGGTTTCTATCTTCTTATTCGTATTTCTTTTTTTACTGATAGCGATAGAAATTACGTTGAGTGCAGTCGATACTATTACATACAGTTTATTGACAGAAGAGCAGAAATTAAAGTTGGATTCAGCAAATGAGTTAGGCTTCAAGGAAAGTGAATGGTACAAAAATCTGATGAAAAGGGTGACTAAATCCGAGTCATTAGAGCATGAAGATCAATTGTTATTGGAGCATGATTACGACGGCATCAAAGAGTTAGATAATAATTTACCGACATGGTGGGTGTATTTATTTTATGCTTGTATCGTTTTTGGGGTTGTTTATATGGTGCAATATGAAGTATTAGGGGCTGATAATCAGGAAATGGAACTTAAAAAAGAAGTTGCTCAAGCCAAAATTGATATTGCAGAATATATGAAAACGGCTCCAGATTTAATGGATGAAAAAACAGTTACCTTGTCAACAGAACCTGCAGATTTAGCTGAAGGGAAAGAAATTTTCACAACGAATTGTGCTGCCTGTCACAGAGCAGACGGAGGAGGGCAAATTGGACCAAACTTAACGGACGATCAATGGATTTTAGGTGGTGGCATAAAAAACATATTCCATACTTTGGTAAATGGCGGTAGAGATGGAAAAGGAATGATTGCTTGGAAAGGAACGCTGAAACCAAAAGAAATGCAAAAAGTGGCCAGTTACATTATATCATTGAAGGGAAGTAATCCTGTAGATCCAAAAGCACCGGAAGGGGAAGTATGGGTGGATGAAAATGTACCGGTAGCGGTTAAATAAAAAGTAAAAACACGAATTTTATTTAGCTTTTAAATTTTTTATAAAAATGAATAAAATTTGTGTTTAAAATAAAAAAAATGTCAAAATTACCAGACGAAGCTTTTAGAGATACCATCGGAACGATTGATGAAGAAGGAAACAGAAAATTTATTTTTCCAAAAAAGCCTTCAGGAAAGTTTTATGATTATAGAAAATGGGTCAGTTATTTTTTGTTGATTGTTCTTGTTGCTAATCCCTTTATAAAGATAAATGGCAATCAGTTTATGATGTTCAATATATTGGAAAGGAGATTTAATATTTTCGGATTTCCATTTTGGCCACAAGATATTTATCTTTTCGTTCT
Organism: Flavobacterium sp. ZB4R12; assembly: GCF_048276375.1. Lineage (NCBI taxonomy): Bacteria > Pseudomonadati > Bacteroidota > Flavobacteriia > Flavobacteriales > Flavobacteriaceae > Flavobacterium > Flavobacterium sp. ZB4R12. The sequence continues at coordinate 26,561 of NZ_JBLNKS010000013.1, forward strand.
TTTTATGATTATTGGCGTCGTTTTCGTCATCCTTTTTACGGTAATTTTTGGACGTATATTTTGCGGATGGATTTGTCCGCAGACCATCTTTTTAGAAATGGTTTTCCGAAGAATTGAATATTGGATTGAAGGCGATCGTGGTGCTCAGATCCGATTGGAAAAACAAGAATGGGATGCAGAGAAAATCAGGAAAAAAGGATTTAAGTGGTCTATATTTCTGATCATTTCTTTTTTTATTGCCAATGTCTTTCTTGCCTATCTTATCAGTAGCGATAAGTTGTTTTTAATGATTGAAGAAGGACCGGAAAACCATGTAAGCACCTTGGTTTCTGTATTGATTTTTACGGGAGTTTTCTATTTTATTTTTGCATGGTTTAGAGAACAGGTTTGTATTATTGCCTGCCCTTACGGAAGATTGCAAGGCGTTTTATTAGACGATAAATCGATAAATGTAGCCTATGATTTTGTTCGAGGTGAAAAAGAAGTTGGTAGGGCTAAATTTAATAAACAGGAGGATAGAGCCGCAACAGGAAAAGGAGATTGTATTGATTGTAAACAATGTGTGAACGTTTGTCCAACCGGAATTGATATTCGGAACGGGACGCAAATGGAATGTATTAATTGTACCGCTTGTATTGATGAGTGCGATACTATTATGGACAATGTGGGATTGCCTAGAGGACTGATTCGCTATGCTTCTGAAGATGAAATTGAGAAAAAAGTCAAGTTCAAATTTACGCCCAGAATGAAAGGCTATTCCGCTGTATTGTTTATTTTGACAGGAATTTTAATTGGATTATTGTTTTTACGTTCCGATGTCGAAGCCAGTATTTTGAGGTTGCCAGGACAATTGTTTCAACACAAAGGGGATAATATCAGTAATGTTTATACTTTTAAAATTATCAATAAAACCAATACTGATTTTAATGATATTCATTTCAAATTAGTGGGTATAAAAGGAGCTTTAAAAGTAGTTGGTAAACAAGCTTTAAAAGTACCGAAACAAGGGATGAATGGAGGAACACTGTTTGTTGAAATCAATCAAAATGTATTGGACAGCGATAAAACAAAATTGAAAATCGAGGTTTATAATGGGGATAAAAAAATTGAAACCAGCACAACAAGTTTTTTAAGTCCTCGAAGTTTTGATTAAATCCCCTAACCCATGATGGGGGAACTCTAATAGGAAAGGAAAATGGGAATAGAATTTTAATTTGTACAAAACATGGAAAATAATAATATAAAAGATTTAAATACTCTAACAGCAGTTCCCCCTTCGGGGGCTAGGGGGATTAATTGGGGAGCAGGAATCGTTATTGCTTTTGGTTTGTTTATGACCTTCATTTTGTATTTTGTTTTTACAGTTCAATCCGATTCAAAATATGATAATGAGCTGGTTGTAGAAGAATATTACAAGCATGATGCTCATTTTGGAGATGAAATGGGACGGATTCAAAACGTACAAAATTTGGCTCAAAAGCCAAAAATAACGACTACTTCAGAGGGAATTCTAATTGTATTTCCAGATGTATTCATTCCGAAAAACATTAAAGGAAAAGTGTCCCTTTACAGACCGTCTAACAAAAAATTAGATTTTGAAATTCCAATTTCGTTGTCTAATCCTACTTTGCTCATACCTAAAAAAAGTTTGGCAGGCGGTCGTTGGGACATTAATATGGAATGGCAATATGAGGGAAAATCCTATTTGTCCAAAGAAACGATATATATCAATTAGTCATAAAGTCAAAAGTCATAAAGTCCATCGTTTGACTTTAAGACTTTTGACTTTATGACATTAGACTAAAAAAATGCTTTACACTGCCTTTATTTTCGGTTTAATAAGTAGTTTTCACTGCATTGGTATGTGTGGTCCTATTGCTATGATGTTACCCGTTGATAGAAATAACCAGACTAAAAAAGTCACCCAAATTATTACCTATCATTTAGGAAGATTAACGGCGTATGCCACCATTGGATTTGTTTTTGGGCTGGTTGGAAAAGGATTTTTTATGGCTGGTTTACAACAGAAATTATCCATATTCATTGGCGTAGCCATGATTATTGTAGTTTTAACTCCGAATAAACTTTTTGCTAAATATAATTTTTCAAAACCTGTTTTTGAATTGATATCTAAAATAAAAACAGCATTAGGAAGTCAGTTTAAAAACAAGAGTTACAAATCATTATTCACTATTGGTTTACTCAACGGTTTTTTACCTTGTGGAATGGTTTATGTCGCCTTGTTTGGGGCTATTGCCATGCAGAGTGAAAGTCTGGGTGTTTTATATATGATATTATTCGGATTAGGAACCGTTCCTATGATGAGCAGTGTCGTGTATATTAATTCATTTTTAACGGTGCCTGTCCGAAATAGAATCCAAAAAGCAATCCCTTATTTTGCTGTTGTTATTGGAGTGTTATTTATTTTAAGAGGTTTGGGATTAGGAATTCCTTATATTTCTCCATCCAATATGAGTTTGTTTGTACAGGCAAACCCTAATTGTCATTAATTTTAAAATATATATTAAAAAGCAAGGTTTCAACCTACTGTCTGGACACATCTGAAAATAGAACACAGATAACACGGATCGAACAAATTAACAGATTTAAATTTGTTTTTTTTTTATTCTAATTAAAAAAGTCGTGTCCTGAAGTGTCATAATCATGTTGTTTTTTTCATGTTATAATCAAAAAAATCTGTGAGAATCCGTTTAATCTGTCAAATCTGTGTTCTATTCTAATGTATAAAATTTGTGTCCAGACGTTAGGCCATTAAGCGTACTTTTTTATTTTTTAAGAGTAGCAATCACTAGATTGTCATTGAGAACAATTCGGTTTCTGGAGCTTTTCTTTTCAAACGCAAATCAAATGCCATACAAATATTGCGTACATAAGGTTTCCCTTTTTCTGTGACTTGGATACTTTTATCACCGATAATCACTAATCCGTCTTTTTCTATTTCTTTTAATTGAAGTATAACTTCAGGTATTTCGTCAAAATAACCCTCTTTATTTTTCCAGGAAGTTTCAAATTGACACATTAAATTCAGAATGTGTTTTCTAATGACAAGGTCTTCATCAGTCAATAGATGTCCTCTGAAAACAGGTAATTTATTCCATTCCAGGATTTGATAATAATCTTCCAATACTTTTACATTTTGAGCAAAGCTATACCAACTGTCACTGATGGAAGAAACACCTAAACCAATCATTAATTGTGTTTTTGAGGAACTGTAGCCCATAAAATTACGATGCAATTTACCATTTTGAAAAGCGTCATACAAACTGTCTGTTTTTAATGCAAAATGATCCATTCCTATTTCGCGATACCCGTTTTCATACAATAATTTTTTACCTGTTTCATACAATATTCGCTTTTTCTCATCCGTTGGAATATCTTCATCATTAAATCCGCGTTGTCCATTCCCTTTAATCCAAGGAACATGGGCGTAACTATAAAATGCCAATCGGTCGGGCTGTAATGATTTTGTTTTCTCAATGGTATCAATAACATCTTCAATTTCCTGAAACGGCAATCCAAAAATAATATCGTGACCAATCGAAGTATAACCAATTTCTCTTGCCCAAAAAGTAACTTTTGCGACATTGTGAAAAGGCTGCTCTCTATGAATTGCTTTTTGAACTTTTTCTGAATAGTCCTGAACGCCAAAACTCACTCTTCTAAAACCTAAATCGTAGAGCTTTTGCAAATGTTCGTGTGAGGTATTGTTAGGGTGGCCTTCAAAACTAAATTCATAGTCTTTGGCTTTATTGGCATGGGAAAAAATACCGTTTATTAAATCCTCTAAATTTTTAGGAGAGAAAAATGTTGGGGTCCCGCCGCCTAAATGAATTTCTTTGATGGTTGGTTTTTCACCAAGGATTTTACAATAGAAAGTCCATTCTTTCAAAACTGCATCAATATAAGGATTTTCAACGGCATGATTTTTTGTGATACGCTTGTTACAGCCACAAAAAGTGCATAAGCTTTCGCAAAAAGGCAAATGAATATAAAGACTGATCCCCTCTGAACTATTACTTGCTGCAAATGATTTTTTCAGCGTTTCGGTCCAAATTTTATCCGAAAAATCAGTTTCATCCCAATATGGAACTGTTGGATAACTGGTGTATCTGGGCCCTGGAACATTGTACTTTTGAATTAAGGAATTTTTCATGGTAAAGTCATTTAGCAATAACCAAAAGTAACATTACGGCTAAATATTTAAAATGATAATTATCATATTAAAATAGCATTCGCAAAAAAAAAGAGACTGTCTTTTGGAACAGCCTCTTGGTGAATAATAATTAATTATGACAGTCCGCAATATGTTCCAAAGGATAAAATATGGCACACAGATAACACGGATTGAACGGATTTTGCACAGATTTAAATAACAGTTTGATTCACCGAGTAAAAAAATCCGTGTAAATCGGTATAATCTGTACAATCTGTGGGCTAATATTTATGCTTTATAAATGTACAAACGACGAAAATTGTATTCGAAATGATTTTAGTCTGCATTACGGATAGTCATATAATTAATAGTTAACGGGAAATACAATTTTCAATAATTCCCACCCATTTTTTTGCTAATTGATGGTCTTCATGCAAACAGACTAGACCAATTTGATCATTCTCCATTTTATAAAATGGGATAAATTCTATTTTCTTGCCTTCTTTGTGCAGGAATTCAAATTCAATTTTTAGAATGGTATCGGTGTTATTCTCAGTTGTATGAACCAGTTTGGAGGACTGAACATCATTTAAGTTTACAAAAGAGACAACCTCTTCCTTAGAACTAAAATCCATTAAAAGGAATCCTTTATTTTTTTCGTCTAAAGCCAATACTTTTTTATTTTGGGTTTCCGTTAATTCAAAATTAAAATGATTGTTTTGGCTGAATTCGTTTTTTATTGCTTTGATTTTTGTTTTGTTAATTGAATTAGATCTTATGACATAGAAAAGAGGAATTCCCATTAGTAATGTTAGTATAAGTCCTATTATAGTTACGGATGTATCCATTTTTTTATTTTTTGAGTTATTTATATAGCATGATAAGTTGAACTGAAAACCAAAAGGAATCAATTCGAAAAACAGAAAGTAATTTTGTCTGCTATTACTAAATCAGAGCTTTAAATCACCAAAAAAAATGAAAGGGAAAGAGTAGGAGCGAAACCGTTTCACATCGATTGATGTCCTGTTTTGCGAAACGAGAGAAGAATGTGTTGACTTTAAAATCCGGAATTACAATTAGAAAATTTTCAAAATACTTCGCAATTGTATAATCGGTAGTTTTGTAATGTAATGTAAATGTGCCACTTACCTGAGGTTGAATAAAAACCGAGGAATGAATGGGGTCCGCAGAAAAGGAAGAACTTGATTTTTCTAATTGGATTTTCTCTATAGATGATTCACTTGCATTAAAAGCAAATAAAAGAACCAACGAAAGCCCAATAAAAACAACTGTTTTTTGAATCCAATTCATTTTGCAAATTTAAAATTTGCGGTTAACTTTAGGTAGCTTTTTCTGATAAATGAAAGTTAAAATTTTAAATTCTAAAAGTCTTTTGCATAAAAAACCTCGAACTATTTAAGAACGAGGTTTCTAATTTTTAACTATTGTTGAAAATTATTCTATTTTCAAATTTCTCAATTGTTTTAGTTTTTCTTTCCAAACATCAAGGCTTTCTTTATGGATAGCGATGTTTTTACGAACTTCTAATACAATGGAATTTTCTTTTTTTGCATTTCTGGTGTTGGTAAAAAACTGAATGTTATTTTCTAATTGGAAAATTTCATTCTGTACTTCATCAATTTTACGCATCAGGAATATCTTCTCGTTATCCAGTTTGCGAGTATCATTACTTTCTGATAAATTGTCTATTCTATTGGCAAAACGTATCATATCAGTGTCTTTTTTACTCAAACTCAATTTTTCAAAAAGAGCATCCAGAATTTTATTGAATTTTCCTTCAATATGTCTTCTTGGGAAAGGAACTTTTCCAAAGTTTTTCCAGGTTTCGATGTGTAATTTTATAGCATCCAGATCTGTCTTGTGATCACCAGTCAATTGGTATTCTCTCAACGTTTCTAAGTAGGTTTTTTTATTGTCAAAAGCTTCTACTTCTTCACTGTTTTCTTCATTTTTTTGCTCTTTTAATTTGTCAAAATAATGATTACAGGCATCTTTAAACTCTTTCCAGATTTTATCTGAGTATTTTCTAGGCACATGTCCAATCTGTTTCCACTCATCCTGAATTTGTTTCATGATGGGAGTAGTCGCAGCAAAATCAGTACTTTCCTGTAATTCTTTGGCTTTTGCAACAAGGGCCGTTTTTTTGCATAAGTTGTCGTTTTGATCTTTCTTAATGTCTTTGTAAAACGAATTTTTGAAAGAATTAAAATTTCTAACAGCAGTTTTGAAACTAGCCCAAGTTTCCTCATTTACATCCGATGGTACTTTTCCGGCAGAGAAGAAAGCAGTACGTAACACTTCTACTTTTTCTATTTGAGTCAGCCATTGCGAATGAGCATTCACTTTCTCAGTTGCTAAAACTTCAATTTTAGAAATAATTTCTTTTTTCTTTTCTAAATTTTCAAGTTCCGTTCCTCTTTGATTTTCGAATAAAACTTCGCGTTTATCATGCATTTGTTTGGTCAAATCACTAAACTTGTTCCAAATGGCATCACGATGTTCTCTAGAAACAGGCCCAATGTCTTCTTTCCAGATTCTATGTAAATCTTGTAATTCTCTGAACGCTTTGTTGACATCGGCTTCTTTTACCAATTCTTCAACACGTGCGACAATTTTTTGTTTTTGCTCTAAATTATGTTTGAAATCCAAGTCTCTTGCTTCTCTGTCAAGATGCAAATAGTCATAGAAATTTTCTACATGAAAATGGAAATTATTCCAAACGTGATTGTATTTGTCTTTAGGAATTGGTCCTGCATTTTTCCATCGCTCTCGTAAATCATTAAAATGTTTTAAGGTGTCCTTGATGTTTTCCTGCGGATTGATTAACTCTTTTAGTTCCTCAACAATCACCAATCGATTTTCTAAATTGGTTTTTAGATTCGTTTGTAAGCTTTTGAAATGTGTATTTTTAGTATCTCTAAAAAGAGAGTAATGTTTGTCAAATTGTGTTTTTAATGGAGAGTGATATTGAAATTCTTCATTTGCATCTTGATTTTCTGCAAGAAATTCTTCTTTTTTCTCTTCAATAAGATGATTGTATTTGGCTAAGAATGCTTTTTTAATTTCTTCAATATGATCTTTTACAGACATCACTTTTTCACTGGAAACTAAACTCTTCAGTTCCTCTACCAGTGTTTCAAGAGACAGTGTGTCATAATCCTGCATCGGAATGTCGTGACGCTCTTTTAGCGTTTCATCTTCACTTTCGGCGGCATTTGTTTCGGCAATTGCATCGAGTGCAGTTTGATTTTCAGTTTCTGCAATAGGTGCAGTTTCTGGCAATTCTTCATTAGAAGGGATAACAACATTTTCTTCTGCAGGCACATCAATAGGCTCAGACAATGCTGTTTTTTCCAAAACTTCAGTGTTGGATTGACTTGATTCAACGGAATTGTTTTCTAAATTTCCATCTGCTTCCAGCAGGTTATCATTCTTTTCTTCTAACATTTTTTCAATGTGTAAGGTTTCTATTTTTTTTATCGAACACGAAAGATAGTAAAGGAGCATGAAATTACAAAATAAATCCTTTATTTATAGTCGTTTTATGTTAAAAAATAGTTTTTTTTGAAGCAATTTCCTGCTATTCGCTGTATCTTTTTTGTTCGCCGAAAAGGCGAATAAAAAAGGATGCCGCTGCAAATGAAATTCGCTGAACTCCTATGAAAACAAATGTTTAGTGAAGTAATCAGGGCTAGGGTTTTGGGATTTAAATTAGACGTTTGTTGTTTATAATACGAATTGTATTTTAGCTTATAATTCCCAACTTATCTTAACGGGCGTACCTTGGTAGTTTAGTTGTGAATTGCTTTCAAAATTGTATTTTAGCTTATAATTCCCAACATCCAGCAGCTCCAGCACAAGGTGCGTTTGGTTGTGAATTGCTTTCAAAATTGTATTTTAGCTTATAATTCCCAACATAAAACCCCTCCGGGAAACTCCTTATTTGTTGTGAATTGCTTTCAAAATTGTATTTTAGCTTATAATTCCCAACATCAGTATCCTTAATTGTTTGGTTCAATAAGTTGTGAATTGCTTTCAAAATTGTATTTTAGCTTATAATTCCCAACGGAATGGTCCCGATTGGATATTCTTCACGGGTTGTGAATTGCTTTCAAAATTGTATTTTAGCTTATAATTCCCAACCCTGCAATGTTGATTGTTCAGCAATCAATAGTTGTGAATTGCTTTCAAAATTGTATTTTAGCTTATAATTCCCAACAGACCAAAGGTATTACAATGTGCCATGTATGTTGTGAATTGCTTTCAAAATTGTATTTTAGCTTATAATTCCCAACGGTAATTAATTTAATTTCGATTTGTATAATGTTGTGAATTGCTTTCAAAATTGTATTTTAGCTTATAATTCCCAACTCTTTACTAATCAATGCGTTCGCTTATCGTGTTGTGAATTGCTTTCAAAATTGTATTTTAGCTTATAATTCCCAACTAATTTTCGTGAAATTGATTTTAACAACATGTTGTGAATTGCTTTCAAAATTGTATTTTAGCTTATAATTCCCAACATACCGCGATTCAATCGTTTGATATGTTGGCAGTTATGAGCTTATTTTGAAATCGAAAAAAAAAGGTGTTTATATGTTGTGATAGAGGACGCTAGTCTTTTTTCTAATCCTGTAAGACTAAAATAATTCTAATTGTTGTGAAGGTTTGTCTGTTTCTACCAATTTTTTTCCATAAAAAAGTTCCATCATCCCAAATTGTTTATCGGTTATCTGCATGACGCCAATTTTGCCGTGTTCGGGTAAGTTGTTTTTTATTCTTTTGGTGTGTACTTCGGCATTTTCTCTACTGGCACAAAAGCGCATATAGATCGAAAATTGAAACATGGAAAAGCCATCGTCTAATAATTTCTTACGAAATGTACTGGCTATTTTGCGCTCTTTGCGTGTTTCGGTGGGCAGATCAAAAAATACTAATATCCACAAACTTCTATATTGGTTTAAACGGGTGTAATGTTCATCATACATAAACAGGGTATAAAATTTTCCTTGTCGTTCCCTCAAAACATTCGTGTAAGGAATGTGTTGTTCTACTCATGGCAACCATCAACGGACTATTTTTTCCGTCAATAAAAACATCGATGCTGGCAATACTTAATAATTGTTTTTTCATGTCAATGGTCAATTCTTCAAAAGTATCTTCGGTTTCCATGATGTGACATACAATCAAATCGACATACGGGCGATACGGTTCCATAATATCATCGGCAAGACAATAGGCATTGTATTTGTTGCGATGAAAAATACCTAAAGTGGGCAGCATTCCGGAACTAACAATAGCTCGTGCCGTAATAGCCCGTAGAATGGCGTAGCCATAATTCAACAAATTATTGGGTGGAATTCCTTTTTGTCCCCGAGTAAAATTTTCTATTTGAATGAGGTTCTGCCAATAATATACTGCCGCTCTTGATTCGTGATTGAGTGCGTCTCCTGATGTGACTTCTTTTGCCCAAAGTTCCATTTTTCGGAACGGAATTCCTTTTTCTTTGAGCAATCCAGCTTGGTTCATAATTTTTGCACTAATGGTTTGTTGCCACAAATTCTTTTTGAGCGGGACAGAAGCATTAATTTGATTTTTGAATCGTTCAGATTGTTCTGTATGACCGTTCAAAGGCATCAACAAACCGATAGGCAAATGGTATTGGTCGCAATTGATTAATGCTACATTGTTATGAATTAGTTTTTCGAGCAAACCATTAGTAATTGTAATTTGTTGGTTTTCCAGAACGATAACACCAATATCTTCAATAGCCACCGTTTTGGTCTCTTGTTTTTTAACTCCCTCTCCTTCGGGGAGGGTTGGGGAGGGGCTGGGATAAGATATTACTATTTGCTCGTTTTTGGTGCTCAAATAAGCAGGATTACCGAAGAAAAGGGTGCGTTTTATCATTTTTTTTGATTTACAAATTTATGATCAATTTCTTTAAAAAATGCTTAACAAATTTTTTTGGCTAAAGCCTTTTTAACTCAATTTTTTTGTTGAATGGGCTAAAGCCCAATCCTATTGATTTTGGAATTATTATATATTGAATGTGCTAAAGTCTAATTCTATTGAATGCTGCAACTTTTGAATTGCCTCCAGCTTTTGAATTGCCTCCAGCTTTAGCTGGAGGGGAAAAAATGATAATAATGTAAATGGCTTTAGCCAAATTCTATTCTTTTTGAAATTTATATTTAGCAATAAATTTGTTGTATTCTTCTTGAAATGTTTGTTTGCTATGATGTTCTTCTTGGTTTCTAATGTAATTTCTAACTTTATCGAGCATAGATTCCGAAACAGAAACAGCAAAATATTCATCTTGCCATTCAAATTTTTCTAAACACAATTTGTTTTTGTTAATCCAAAACGAAGATTCCCCTTTTATGAGTTGCATTATTTTTTGAATACTTTGATCAGCTCCTAAAGAAACCAAACAATGACAATGATCTGAATATCCATTAACGAAATCAACAAAAATTCCTTTCTCTTTGGCATTTTCTTTGATATGTTGCCAAACTTTTTGTCTTAATTCTCTACTGTCCAAAAATGAAATTCTATTTTTTGTACTCCAAACAAAATGAATATAGGTTTTGATATAAGGCATAATTTATTGTTTAAATTGTATGATTTTTGAATTTTATCAATTGTCTCCATTTTATGAATTGCCTCCATTTTTAAATGGAGGGGATATAAAATTTATCTCTAATTAGGCTTTAGCCGAAAATGTTTTTGGCTAAAGCCTTTTTTATTTATTCCTATTTTGTCGAATGGGCTAAAGCCCAATCCTATTGATTTTTTAATCTATAATTAATTATTCTCCAATTTTTACAATATCACCAAGATGATTGAGGCGGACTTTGATAATTTCACCGATAGCATTTAATCCCAATTGTGGTTTATATGCAATATCTTTTAATTCTTTCTTTTCTTCAACAGTTGTTTCCAAATGATGTCTGAAAAAATAATTTTTCGTCGCTAACTTCTGTACCCTAAACAAATTCGGGCTTATTAATTTTTTATTCTTTGTATCTAATAAATCAATATCTTTTGGATTAAAACCTGTTTTTTCGTTCGGGAAGATGAAGTATTCGTTTTGTTTCATTGTGAACAGAAATTGCCAACCGATACCTTGATTATACGATTTATCAATTACAAATTCGCCAGCGTTTACCAGCTGAACGGCATCAAATAACGATACTACTTTTTCTTGTAAATTCCCTTTTTCGTCTCTGTAAATAGCTACGTGATGATTATTCCCTGTACTCACAAAATCTACCGGAATTTTTTTGCCATCATCATCTAAAATTTCGTTTCCTAAATGGTCTTTTTTGTAATGCAAAAATTCGGCATTTTTCACCCCAGAAATGGTAACTCTTTTTATCGAAATTCCTTTTGCTTCGTTTAGCCAAATTGGGTTTTTATCTAAATCTGAAAACGCTTTTTTAAAATCTCCATTAAATTCATCAACTCTATCTTGAATAATTTTTCTTACACCTAAATCTAAAATATTTTTTAGGTTTTTCTCTTTTGCAGAATTTGTTTTCTGTGGGTCTGTAAAAACTTTTGCAATGTCAATTCTTTGAGTGTAACACGGAATTGAAACTTCAACTTCTCTTAACTGCTTCTCATTGAATTTTAATTGTTCCAATTCTTTATCGGAGAAGGCTTTAGCAATACCTCCATTGCTTTTAATGTAATCCTGTAAAAACTCTTTTATTTTTATATCAATAATTTTATCTATTTCTCCTTTAGATATTTTTTTAGACAATTCTATTCTACTCCACCAATTCTGTCCATAAACTGTTTGGTCGTGCAATTGTCCTCTCGGTGTGAGTTCTACCTTTATTTTTTCGCCGTTTTTAGATTTGGTTTTGTTCTTGTTTTTCGTAACAACTTTGTTTTTTGCTTTGTGCGAAACCAACACGTTTTCCAAATGTTCTTTGGCTTGTTCTCTAAAATTTGGAATGGGTAGATTAAACACTCGTTTTTTGTTGCCTTCATCATCGTATTTCCAAGTGGTTTCTTTGCCTTCGATACCAATAATTGCGTTATGCTCTTTGTGATTTTCGTTTTTTCTGGCATTCAAAAAGTTGAGGAATTGAATGTGGTTGTGCTTGGTAAATGCAATTGTTAAAGCGTCCATTGCGTGATGGCGATGGTCGTTACGTTTGCTCCAATCTACAATTCGTTCTTTGAAACTTCCATCTTTTTTCTCCACCATTTCGGTCAGTCCCAATTGCTTGAATTTATCAAAATTAAGCTCTTGCATAATGTTGATTAAATCCCAATCTTCCCTTAATCTATCAGTAATACTTCCAGTTGTCGGCGTAACTACACGGCAAATTTCGTGCAACAGATTTCTCGCTTTTTTTGCAATATATTGGCTGTCTCGCAAATCTCTATCAATAAAACCATCGCCAATTTCTGCCTCTGTTTTTAATAATTTTTGATATTTGGCTTTAGAAATTCCTTCATCCTTATTTTTCTTGTTTTGCTCAAAAAGCATTTCAATTCTTTGCTTAAATTCTTCCAAACCATTTTCGCCATATTTGCCCGAAATATAATCGTAGGTTGTTTTGTTTCCTTTTTCCAGATTGTCTTTTCTAAACACCACTGTTTTGTTAGAAAAACTATCATCAAACACTTTAGATTGCGGAATAATATGTTCAATATCAACTTGTTTACTAAATAAAGTTTCTCTTGGCACATAAGTGTTAGAATACAAATCTTTGTAGCCGTTATTTTTTAATTCTTCATACAAACGGTAGCGAATAATGTCGTTTCGGGTTGGGTTTTTGATGTGAAATTCATTTTGCAAAAGCTTGAAAATTTTTTCATGAGCTATTTTTGAAGCATTAATGTTTGTGGTCATTTCTGCCCGCTCTTTGGCATTTTTCTTCAGTTCACGGGCTAGTTCGATGCGGATTTCATCAAATTTAAAATAGTCTATAATGTTTCCGTCTACATCTTTTTTACTATTGGTTTCGATGATGGTATTCACCACATTTACCAACTGATTGAGGATTTTTTCGACCACAGGATTTCTTAAACTGTTCTTTTTGAGCAATTCCAATTTATCTTTCAACGGACGGTTTGCAATTTCTTCTTTGGTTAATGAAGAAGCGGAATGCTTGTAATCTGCTTGAAAACAGGCTTTATCATAGGTCAATTCTTTTATGTGTGGATAAATTTTTCGAATGGCTTTCGTACTCAAATTCCCATAATCATCAGAAAAAGCAACGTTTGCCAAAATCTGCGAATGTTCTTTTTTGAAGCCAAATTTTTCTTCTAACAATCTAAATAAAGTATCGTTTCCTGTTTTAGAATTGTCTTCCTGATACGAATACAGCAAATGCCAAAGTTGGTAAGACGCTTGTTTTTCAAAATCTTTACCGTCTAATTCGGCGTTAAATTCCAAAATTTCGGTATTGATGTTGAGCATTTCAAAAATACGTTTTACCATATCTTTTATGTCCGCAACTGGCGCTTTCAATTCCGAAACATCAATATCATCTTTGCCTTGTAATTTCAATAAATCTTCATCGTAACCTTCTAATTCTAAAATTTTTAGGAAAGCATCGTATAAAACTTTATTAGTTCTATTACCTTCTATTTCAGAATAATTCATTTCCCAATCGGCTGGTTTATAGCCCAAAAGTTCAATGATTTTTGCCGATTTTAAATTGCCTTTAATGTTTAATTCATCAAACAATTTTTGTTTGGTTTCTAAATCGAAAACAAAAATCTCTTTTTCTTCGTCAAATAATACAGGCTGATTGGTTGCTTTCGCTACTCTTTTTTTACTTCCTTTTTTTCGCACCAAAACATTATTCAAAACCTGCCAAATTTTAAATTCTTGAAACAAAGGCGAAGATTTTGGAGCAACTTTTAGTCCGATGATTTTCTTATGGTCGTTGATGATTTTTTCTTGGCTTTCAAACTCACAAAAACTCACCAAACCTTTTTGCGATTTAAGTTTCCGTTGATAAAAAATCACAATATCCCGAATTTCGGTTTTTAATTCATTGGTTAATTCAACATAAAATTTCGCTTGTGTTTCCCATATTTTTTCAAATTCATCTAAATAATCTTGGCGATAAAATACCTGATTTTTTAATCTCGTATGCGGATTTTTCTTTAATTGCTCATACAAATATTGCCCAACGGTTTGATTATTAAAATACAATTCTTTACTTCGGTCGCTAATGGCACCTAGATAGCCGCTAGAGCTGTTGAGATTGTTGTTGATTTCTGTTAAAACATACGCAACTTCTTCCTTTTCTAATTGTTTATTGATGGCTTCGCTTCGCCATTTGTAAGCTTGTAATTTTTTCTCATCTCTGTTGCCTTTATTTTCGGCAGTATTAAATCCACATTTCGACCAAAAAATAGCAGAAGTTGCTCGTTGTCCTTTTCCTTTCAGTTCTTTATACAATTCATCAGTGAAAATTTCAGGATAAAATTTCTTTTGAAAATCCCAAGCTTTATCAAATTCTGCCTGCAAATCGGAACGGTAAAAATCCGGTAAATATTTTTTGCCATCTTTTAATAATTGATAAGCCAACTGACCGGGTGTGAGATTTTCTTCGTACAGCCTTTTGGCAACCGCCATTCCGTCTATAATCTGACCTTCATCTTCATTTTTGGCTTTTCGGCTACTTTTATAACCTCTTTTTTTATTGATGGCTAAAAAAACTCTAGCCAATTCTTCTTTTTCAATTTTCCCAACCGCCGATTTTGCCCGAAAAGCATAAGTAGAATGCGTGGTGTTTTTCCCGTTTTCGGCTAAAATGGTATCTTTTGTAATGATATTTGCCTTTGCCAAAGCATCAATTAAATTAGAACGTCTATCTTGGTAACGGTCTAAATTTCGCCTTGTACCACGTTTCAGCGTTCTATCTGCATTTACAGAAACAGGTTTTCCTTTTTCAAAATTGGTTTGTTCATCAGTTGATAAAGGATTAACACGAGAACCGATTTTTATAATTTCTGATTGTTCAAGTATATCGCTTTCTATAACGTGTGCGAAACCGATGGAAGTGGTGCCGAGATCGAGACCGAGGATATTTTTCTTCATTTCTAACTATATTTTACAATGATTTTTCTGTTTATCTAAATTACTCTCGAAATTTAATCAAAAGAAAATTAACTACTTTACGGTTTTCCACATTCAAACTATAAAATTTTTGTTGTATTATTGCAGTACAATTTGAAAGCAATTCACAATAAGGATTATTCCGTTGTGAAAACATTTAGCGCCTCGACTATCTTCGGGGCTTTTTTATGTCTTATAAACTCTCTGAGAAGTAATAAGTGATTTAACATTCAAAGTGACCTCACAAGGGGCGTTTTTTGTATAAAAAAAAGCGTCTTGTTTTAAAACAGCATTATACTGTTTTAAAACAAGACGATCTCTAAAAATTCAATGCTAATTAATGGAATTAATTAGTTTAAGCGAGAGTTAAAACAATTATACCTGTAAAACAAAAATCTCGACTGCGCTCGATTGACAAGAAATAAACTTCTTAACTATTTATTCCAAATTTTCCAGGCTTTCTCCGCTTGAAAAATAAGCATATCCAAACCATTTTTGATTTGTGCTCCTTGTGCTGCGGCTTTTTTAAGGAATTGTGTTTCAGCAGGATTGTAAATCAAATCATAAGCAATGTGTTTATTCGTGAAAAACTCATACGGGATTAATGGAAATGCATCCACATTAGGGCTTGTTCCTACTGGAGTGGAATTTATTATGATTTGGTAATTATCGAATGTTGTCGCGTTGATTCGGTCATAATCGATAGCATTTTCTTTGGCTTCTCTGGAAACAAAAGTGTACGGAATGTCCAGTTCATCCAGAGCAAAAGCAACCCCTTTAGAAGCGCCTCCTGTGCCTAAAATCAAGGCTTTTTTATGGTGTGGTTGCAATAAAGGTTCTAATGATTTCTTGAAACCATAATAGTCTGTATTGTACCCTTTTAATTTTCCTTTTTTGGTAATTTTAATGGTATTTACAGCCCCTATTTGCTCCGCTTTTTTTGATAATTTATCCAGAAATGGAATTACCGTTTCCTTGTACGGAATGGTAACATTCAATCCTTTTAAATCCGATGTATTTTTAATTATCTCTGGAAAAGCAGTTATTTCTTGAATATCGAAATTTTCATAGGTACAACCTGTGAAGTTTTCATTATTGAATTTATCGGTAAAATATCCTTTCGAAAAAGAATAATTAATGTTGCGTCCTAATAATCCAAAGCGTTTTTTAACTGTATCAACCATTATAATTTTTTATGTTTTGCAATATAATTCTGAACCATTTTTTTTGCCCAAACCACTGGGAATAAGTCTTCAATAAGAATATAATTGTCAAAATTCAATCGCATGGCATTGCTCAAATGGAATTTTGCTTTGGTGTTTTGTGATATCATGAAATACAATCCAGCCAAACGGTATTCGACTTCATTTTCTTCCGGAAAATATTCAGATGCTTGTAATAAAGTTTGAATAGCGCTTTCGAATTCCCCCAAAAACTGAAGAATATCAACCCAAAATAACCAAGTGTCTAATTGATAATCACCAAATTCGACTGCTTTTCTATATCCAAATTCGGCTTCTTCAAAGAAGTTCATTTGTTTATTAATGGTTGCAAAGCGTTTCCAATACAACCGATTTTGATTGTCAATTGCTAATGCTTTGTTGACATAAAATAATGCTTTCTGATAGTTTTTTTGGCGTACATAAAAATCAGTAATGGCAATCCATCCTTTGTCTAAAAGGGGGTCTTCATGAACAGTTTTGTTGAAATATTTTAATGCTAAAACTTTGTTTCCTAATTTTTCATAGCATTTCCCCATTCGAAGTAAAGCATACGAAGTCGCATCATCTAATTCTATGGTTCTGCTATAACTTTCTATGGCTTCTGCGTATTTTTTTAAACGTTCGTAAGCTTTTGCTTTTTCCATGAAAGCACCAAGGAATTCATCGTCGATTAAAGTAGCATAATCAAAGGCGCGAATTGCATTTTCATATTCTTTAACTCCATAATGCAAACGACCCAGTTGATGCCAGGCGATTTCGCTGTATGGGTTTTTGTCAATATATTTATTCAAATAGGTTATAGCCTCTTGATTTTGATCTAAAAATTCAAAACAATACACTACGTTATATAACGCTGATTGGTCTTCCAAATCTTCTTCTAAACACTTGATAAAGCTTTCTTTGGCCATTTCAAGATTATCCATAAAAAGATATTCCATGCCCATTAAATTATAGACATCAGCATAATCATCGGTATATTGTAACGCTATGTTTAGTAATTCAACCGCCTTTTCGTGTTGGTCTCTTTTAGAACAAATATTAGCTTTTTGAATGTAAATTTCTTCATTGGTTGGTTCAATGGCGTACAACTCATTCAATAGCTTTTCGGCTAATTCGAGTTTGTCATCATAGACAAGCATTTCCACTTGGACCAGTTTTAGTCCGGTAGATTTTGGATGTTGTTCCAATGCCAGTTTGAGCGCTTTTTTTGCCAAAGCGGCCTTACCCATATCGAGATAATGAAGAATAATTTCTTCAAATTCTTCGGAGTCAAAAAAGAGCACTTTGTTGGTTTTCAACATGGACTCAAATTTAGACAATGATAAGTTATAGTCTTCTTCTTCGTTGCTTAATTGCATACTGTGTGTTTTTAATTTGGCCTAAATAAATTTAGGTAATCGTGCTTGTAATGTGAGGGAAAGTTAGAATTGTTGTGAACAATTTAATTAACAAAAATAGCTTTGGTTTAATACTGATGCCATAGCCCTGATAAGAGTGGAAATCCTTTCCTGACCTGAACTTGTTTTCAGGTTCCTGAAACTCGTTCAGGGCAGGAAAGATTACTTCACAATACTCTTGTTTTTATTGGAGTTCAGTGAATTTCATTTGCAACGGATAGCAGGACACGAGCGAAGCGAACTGACGAAGTAAATAGCTCCCAATTGCGATATTTTTAAATATTCTTGTTCAAAATTTCATTCATTACTTCAAGCATTATGGAACAGCCTTCACGTATTTCCTCATTGGAAATGGTTAGTGGCGGTGTAATTCTAATTGCGCATCCTTCAAATAGCAGCCAGAATAAAATGAGTCCTTTGTCTTGACATTTGAGAATCACTTCGTTTGTTATATCGGCACTTTCTGTCATTGCGGCCAGCATTAATCCTTTTCCTCTTATTTCTTCTATCAAAGGATGTACCAAAAGTGTTCTGAATAGCTTTTCTTTCTCCATTGCTTCGGCCATGAGGTTGGTCTCAGTTATTTCCTGCAAAGTCGCCAAACAGGCTGACGCAATGACAGGGTGACCCCCAAAAGTCGTGATGTGTCCCAGTTTTGGGTCATGACTCAACAAATCCATCATGGCTGATGAAGCCGTAAAAGCACCTACAGGCATGCCGCCGCCCATTCCTTTTCCCATAACCACAATATCAGGAACGACATCATAATTTTGGAATCCGAAAAGTTTTCCCGTTCTCCCGAAGCCAGGCTGAATTTCATCCAAGATCATTATAGCACCCACTTCGGTACATCGTTGACGTACTTTTTGGAGGAAATCGTTATGCGGTTGTATAAACCCAGCACCACCTTGAATGGTTTCCAGAATAATTCCTGCAGTTTTGGTCGTTATTTTTTGTAAATCTTCTTCGTTGTTGAACGTAATGAAATCAACATCGGGAATCAACGGACGAAAAATTTGTTTGCGTTCTTCAAATCCCATGACGCTCATAGAACCCATGGTGTTCCCGTGATAGGCATTGTGACACGAAATCAGTTGGCTTCTTCCGGTAGTTCGTCTGGCGAGTTTTAAAGCACCTTCAATGGCTTCTGTTCCTGAATTCACCAAATAGGTTTTGTCTAAAGGTGCGGGCAGGAGTGAGGCCAATAGCTTGCAATACTGAACGGCGGGACTTTGTGAATATTCGCCATATACCATTACGTGCGAATATTTGTCTAACTGATCTTTGATGGCCTGATTAACTCTCGGATGTTGATGTCCCAATGCGCAAGCGGAAACTCCGGCTACAAAATCCAAGTATTTTTTATTGTTGGAATCGTAAATATAAGAACCTACAGCATGCGATACTTCCATACCTAATGGATAAGGAGATGTTTGTGCTTGGTATTTTAGGAAATCGGTATTCACGGTTTTGTGAGTTTAATTTTGAGCTACAAAAATATTTCTTTTAAACAATAAAACCACCCCATTTTGATTCTAAAATGGGGTGGTTTGTAAAATTTAGAATAAATTAACTTTTATTGGTCACAAGCATAGTTTAAAACTATGCACTTTAGTGTATTTCGCTTTTAGCTTCTAAAAAAAATCAAACACGAATTTCACAAATTACCACGAATTAATTTGTGAAAATTAGTGAAATTCGTGTTTAAGTATTACATTTTTCATTCTTGCAGACTTTCAGTCTGCCAACCAAATCTATGGACTTTTAGTCCATAGTGGTTTAGTTAGTTGATTTAGTTGATTTAGTTGATACGTTTGAATTTGTAATTATTTCCTTCAAAGCTACTTGATTGGTTTAGTATTAATTGGATGGGGGGTATAATCATTTTACCCCAAAAAGCTACGTTTTAAAATACTAATTTTTTTCTAAGGACAGATTAAAAATTAGTCAATCTTTGTAATAAAATGGGGAATTCATGTTTGAAATCACGTATAAAGTAAGTGAAAAAGGAGGTAAATTTTTTCATAATAGAAAGTATTTAATGGTTTCACCAACCAAGATAGAACATTAAATAACCAAAAAAAAAAGAAATCGATGAGAAGCTAAATTAGCCGATAAAACTAGTGTTTGAGGATTGTTCGCTTGGCTTTTTATAGAATTATTGGTTAATTTTTTTTTTTTTGATGTACCAAAAAAGCAAGGAATAGCTAATGGCGACGAAGTGTACTGCACCAACCGAAATAATCCGTGTCCTATTTTTAATTAATCTTCATGATAATAAGACACTGCAATCTAAAATTTGCGATCTGAACACTATTTTTTGCTTTTTTTCTTATCATAATTCAATGTTTCCTTTCGGATTTTCATCGGAACACCTTTCTTATCATCTTCAGCTTTGGTTTCTTTGGCTATTTTTTCGTTGCCTTCATTCTCCTCCGGAGGAAAAATATCGTCTTTGGATTTTATTCTTTCATCGCCACGCCAGACTAAACCTCGAAGTTTTCGTGCATTTTCAGGTAAATCTTTTTCAGGATAAATATCACCATCCACTTGCTTAAAAAAGGTGATGGTTTCTATCGCATTTTTATCAAAAATGATATTGATTTTACTGCTCACATTTTTGTTGATTCCAATGAGTTCTTTAGCATCGTTTCGCATGTAATAGATGACCTCCGCATTTTTTACAATATCTACCTCGTGCAATTTTCCTTCTATAAACTTACCATAGAGGTTTTGTCCTTTCACTTGATTATAGCCCGTTCCCAGCGTATCTTTCGAGACCAGGAAAGTATTATTGAGGACTTTGAGCGAATCGAGTTCTTGGGTGTTGTTATTTCCAATAAGGTGCATAACGTCGCCTGTAATTTGGTTTTCGCCATTCCAAAGTATCGGATTTCCTATCAGTTTTGTTAAGGCTGTTTTTGAACTCGAATGAATCGAATCACATTTGCCACTCATGTCTGTTTTATAAAATCGAACATTGTTGAACGCCCGAATAATACGATTCCCTTCTTTACCGGTAACCATTAATTTTTTGCCATGAATATAAACCGAGTCATTTTCGACAAAGTTTACAGCAACAGCTCTTTTGGTTACAAACATAGAATCTTGTTTTTTATATATTTCGGCATAATTTCCTTTAACAATTCCGCGATTGATAGAATCCGTTATTTTGACATTTCGTGTTGCCGATGCAAATTCCCTGTTTCGGTCATAATACAAACTATCGCCCTTTATAACCCGATCATCATATCTTATATAGGATTTATTGAGAAAATGGGCAAGATTTTTTTTGGTATCATAAAAACCTTTTTCAGTATAAATATAATTAGCTTTACTGGTAATTGTGGAAGGTCCAAAAAGATAGGAATGCCCCGAATTACTAAAATAATCCAAATGATTTGTTTTTATTACGTACGTTGGATTAGTGATAGTAACTGCCGTAAGAAATTGGAATTTTTTTTCGGCAACATAGTATTTTCCTGATTTGCTTTTTAAAGTATTATCCTTATTTACGATTGTTCCCGGCGAATTGTAAAACACTTCCTGGTTGTTTCTGTCAAAGTTGATGGTGTCTGTAGCCAAAGTAGCATCCGGAGAATTCATAACTGCATTTCCGGTAGCAAATGCTTTTTTTACATTTCCATTGTATTCGGCATATTTACTGTTTAAAAATAAAGTATCTCCTTGAACTAATTGTACATTTCCAAAAGCCTTAATGTAATTTTCCTTTTGAAAGTAATAGGCTTTATTACATGTTAAAACTACTCCGTCATGATTCACACGTACGTTTCCGGTAAGCAAAACAGCATCTGGTATTTCAACTTGATTAACATCAAAATAATCAGAATGTTCTACAACAATTTTTTTTGGTGCTTGCGCCAAAATCAAATTAGTACAAAGCAATAGCAAGCAACAACGAATGAAAAATAGCGGTTTCTTCAATGGATTTAATTTTTGTCAAATTTATGAAAAAGGAAACAACCATAATCTATATTAGGATTTATTTATAATTCCATAAAATGACATAGAAATCCATTTTGTATTATTTTTAAAGTTATCAACAAATAGCGTTACTCTTTCGTTGTAGTATGCGTTTTAAAAAACGCATCCATTTTAATTTTAACTGATATTGGCTTCTTTAATCTAAAATATATTAAATTTAAAAATTGATTTAGGATGTCGAAAAAAGTATTAAAATCAGCAGAATATTTTATATGATAAAAACAACAACTATTGTTGCAGGGATTAGCTTAGTGCTTTTGGCAACGGCTTGTAAAACGAAAGACTTAAAAATGAACACAGAACAGAAAGAGTCAGTCTCAAATAAAAAAGAAGTTGTATATCAGGTTTTTACCCGATTATTCGGAAATAAAAGTACCAATAATAGACCTTGGGGAACCATTGAGGAAAATGGAGTAGGGAAGTTTAACGATTTTACGGATACGGCATTACAGGAGATAAAGGATTTAGGAGTTACTTATATTTGGTACACTGGAGTTCCGCATCATGCTCTGATACGGGATTACACCGCAATTGGAATTTCTAATGATGATCCTGATGTAGTCAAAGGAAGAGCTGGTTCTCCTTATGCAGTAAAAGATTATTACAATGTAAACCCTGATTTAGCTGTAAATCCAGCCAATCGTCTGCAAGAATTTGATGCTTTAATTGCTCGAACGCATAAAGCAGGATTAAAGGTCATTATAGATATTGTTCCCAATCATATTGCACGTAAATACGAAGGAAAAAATAATCCGGAAGGAGTTAAAGATTTTGGAGCTGATGATGATGTTTCTGTTGAATATAAAAGAGATAATAACTTCTATTATATTCCAAATACTCACTTTGAAGTACCAGATACGGATAAACCATTAAATGGAGAAAAGAATCCATTAGTTGATGGAAAATTCGAAGAAAGTCCTGCAAAATGGACTGGTAACGGTTCTCGTATGGCAAAGCCCGACCGTAATGATTGGTATGAAACGGTAAAAGTAAATTACGGAATTCGTCCTGATGGTTCCAAGGATTTTCCAGAACTTCCCGTTGGTTTTGATACAAAATCATATCAAGAACATTTCGATTTTTGGAAAGGAAAAGATGTCCCGGATTCTTGGAAAAAATTCAAAGATATAGCCTTGTATTGGACTGCCAAAGGGGTTGATGGATTTCGATATGATATGGCCGAAATGGTGCCGTATGAATTTTGGAGCTATATGAATTCGGCAATAAAAATAAATAATCCGAATGCTTTTTTATTAGCCGAAGTGTATAATCCAAAAGAATATAGAAATTATATTCATCTTGGTAAAATGGATTATTTATATGATAAGGTAGAAACGTATGATAAATTGAAAGATATCATTCGTGGAAAATCGTTGCCTGACGGATTATCAAACATACAAAACGGAATGACAGATATTGAGCATCATATGTTGCATTTTCTGGACAATCATGATGAACAACGTTTGGCAAGTCCTGAATTTGCAGGAACTCCTCAGAAAGGGAAACCATTAATGGTAGTTTCAACCACTATTAGCACTTCGCCTACAATGATTTATTTTGGTCAGGAAGTGGGTGAGGCAGGAAATGAAAATGGAGGTTTTGGAACCCATTCCAGAACTTCAATTTTTGATTATGTTGGAGTTCCAAATCATCAGCGATGGATGAACGGAGGAAAATTTGACGGTGGTCAACTAACTCAAAGCGAAAAAGACTTACGCGATTTTTATAAGAGATTACTGAATTTCTCTCTCAATAGTTCTGCTTTAATGGGAAAATTCCAAGAAATTCAAACCATTAATCGTCAGGGAACTAAAAAGTATGATTCGGGAATTTATGCATTCACCCGTTGGTCCGATACTCAAAAATTAATAATAGTCACTAATTTTTCTTGGCTTACAAGGAGTAATTTCGAGTTAAAAATTCCTTCGAATATTATAAAAAAATGGAATTTGAAAGACGGTAATTATACTATAAAAGATCAATTGTATACTAAAAGCTCCATTCAATTAAAGGTTTTGAATGGTGAAGGAAAAGCCCAAATTAGTATTGCGCCTTCAGAATCGTTTATTTATCAATTATAGAAAATGAAGCAGCCATTTTAATTTACATAAGCTCATTTAGTTTTATGGTAATCTTGTAAATGGATACTATTCAAAAACAAAAAAATGCTGATACGAACTTATATCAGCATTTTTTTGTTTTTGAATTAAAAGCGATAAAATTATTTTTTTATCGCTGCATCGTAATTTTCACCTACTTTTTTCCAATTGATTACGTTAAAAAAGGCGTCTATATAACTTTTTCTTCGGTATTGGTAATCCAAATAATAAGCGTGTTCCCAAACATCTAAAGCTAATATTGGAGTTCCGGGAATAAGTGCATTTTGCATCAAGGGATTATCCTGATTTTGAGTACTGGTCACTTGGAGTTTTCCGGTTTTATCTACCACAAGCCATACCCAGCCGGAACCAAATTGTTTTGTAGCTTCATTTTTGAATAATGTCGCAAAGTTTTCAAATGAACCAAAATCTGTTGTAATAGTTTCGGCTAAAATATCTTGAGGCAGTCCGCCAGCTTTAGGAGCCATACATTGCCAGTATAAAGTGTGATTGTAATAACCGCCCGCATTATTTCTGATATTGGCATCGTTCAAATCTAATTTTGACAATACTTCCTCAATCGTTAGGTTTTCCAATACTGTTCCTGCTAGCGCCTTGTTCAAATTATTAGTATAGGTCAGGTAATGTTTAGAATAATGCATTTCTAGCGTAGCAGCCGAAATATTTGGTGCTAATGCATCATATGGATAAAGTAATTTTTCCAGTTGAAAAGCTCCTTCATTTGCTTTTACATCATCTGGAACTCCTAAGGATATTTTTTCTTGAGCCGTTGGTAGCGGAACCTCTACAACTTCGGTGAGTTTTTTGTTATTGCATGAGAGTAAGAGGGTTACTAATACTAAACAAGGGATACAAAAATTAAACTTTTTCATGACTAACATTATTTTTTCAAAATAGAATTGATGATTTCGATATACTGTTCTTTTGCTTCATCTGCAGTAAGATGACTAATTTGCATCCAAGCATTGGTTTTAAAAGCATCTCTCAAATGGTATGAAGAAGTTTGTTTTAAATCTAAAGTTCCAAAAGTAGCTTGTTTATAGAAAGCATAAAGACGCAATTGTACATCTTGAGGTAAAGATGCCTGTGTCATTTCAGAGGCTATTTCTACCGCTTCTAAAAACCGAGTATCTAAATCTTTTTTAATCATGCTTATTTTGTAGCAATAATAGTTTTTCCTCCGATTGCTTTTTGATTCAATACGACATTTACTTGTGTTCCCAATGGTAAAAAGAGATCTACTCTTGAGCCAAATTTTATAAATCCGGCATCAGTTCCCTGAATTACCTGCATTCCTTCTTGGGCGTAATTTACGATTCTTTTTGCCAATGCACCTGCAATTTGACGGTATAAAACAGCGCCGAATGTTTTATTTTCGACCACTATGGTTGTTCTTTCGTTTTCTTCGCTCGCTTTTGGATGCCAAGCCACCAGGAATTTTCCAGGATGGTATTTACTGAATTTTACAATTCCACTAAGCGGATAACGAGTGACATGCACATTAATGGGCGACATAAATATGGAAATCTGCAAACGTTTGTCTTTGAAATACTCGCTTTCAAAAACTTCTTCAATAACTACAACTTTTCCATCAACAGGAGCAATGATATGATTTTCATTGATTATCACTGTTCTTTTTGGGTTTCTGAAAAATTGCAGGATGATAATCAAAAGCAATAAAGTAGCTATTTGAATAGTCATTTTAATCCAGCTCGTGTCAATAAAATTGTCTGTCAATAAAAGTACAATAGCCGTGAAAATTGTAGCTAATAAAATAGATTGGGTTCCTTCTTTATGAAACATAGTTTAAAATTTGATAAAATAAAAAAATAATTGGTGCTACAAATATAACACTATCTAATCGATCTAGTATGCCTCCATGACCTGGCATTATGTTTCCGCTGTCTTTTACGCCTGCAATACGCTTGAATTTAGATTCAATTAAGTCTCCTATAGTACCTGCAATTCCAACAATAACAGCTATAGAAGTCCAAATTAGGATAGATCTGTCACTAAATTCAGGATTGGCCTTGATGTAGTATTTTGATATTAAATAACCCGCAAAAATCGCAAAAACGATTCCTCCTAAGAACCCTTCAATGGTTTTCTTAGGGGATATTTTTTCAAATAATTTGGTTCGGCCCATAGATTTACCTACAATATAAGCAAAGGTATCATTAGTCCAGATTAATATGAATAATCCAATTATAATTTTAGGATTATAGTCATATATTCCAAATGAAATTTTGGTAATAAATACAAATGGGAGTATAATATACCCTAATAAATACAAGTATTTTGAGGAAGTACTTATTTTTTGAATGTTGTCATAAAATAAGAAAAGAATGCATTTTATAGATACCACCAATGCTATAACCAATAATACGACGTCTAATTGTTGTATGTTTATTGAAATTTCTAAATTAGTATTGAATACCTGATTGATAGTATCAGTAGTAATTTTATTGTAATGACTTACCAAAGTTACTGTAGTATATAAAACTGTTCCGAAAAGAATTGGAAATAATTTATGTATTTGAATTAGATTACAAAATTCATAAACTGCTATAATAAGAAAGATACCAAAAAGAATAAAAAAACTTTCCGTTGAATATAAAATAGAAGCGAGTAATAATATAATATAAATAGCTCCTGATATACCTCGTTTTAGAGTTTCATTCATCTTAAAGATCTTCTAAAAGCAATAAATAAAGATTTTTGGCTGAACTTCCGTATTGTGTAAAATCTTCTTCTTTGACTTTCTCGAAATATTTTATAGTAGTAATATTGGTAGGGTAATCTCTTTCGTATTTCTTTTTTATAGCACTTAGTCCATCGCTTTTGGTTCCAATAATTTGGCTTGTATTTGCAAGAACAATAATGTTTGCAGGTAACTCGTTTGGTTTATTTTGTTTGATTTGTTTGGATGAGAATAAGATAGAACCTTCTTCAGCAATCAAATTTTCACAACGTGCAAGAATAAATTTAGGATTTTTAGGTTTGTCATAGCTTAGTTTGTTGTCATCTAATATCCCAAAAAGATTGGGTTCATAGCATAAAACTTCGCTTTCAAACCAGTCATTTTCTTCTAGTATGTTTTCAAATTGTTCTTTTACCTCTTCAGAATTTTCACAGTATAAAAATTTACCTCCATTTTTTTTGAAATTATAGATAAATTTTTCATCTATAGAGGTAGTGTTATCATCAGAGGATTTATTAAATTCACTTTCTTTATCTTCCTCAGAAGCCGGATTGCTAGAACCAAAAATTTTTCTAAAAAGACTCATATTCTTTTAAACTACTTTATTTATTATTTGAAAACGTTCAAAGATAAAAAAATCTTAATTCAAAAGAGGTTTTTGAATTAAGATTTTAAAAATAATTAAATAATATGTGTTTTTTAAGAGACTACTTCCTCAAGATTTTTATCAAATGTTCTTTTTCCAAAAATAGCTTCCAAATCATCTTTGAAAATAACTTCTTTTTCGATTAAAATATTTGCTAGTTGATTTAGTTTGTCTTTATTTTCTTCTAATATATCAATAGCTCTTTGATATTGACTTTCAATAAGTAATGAAATTTCTTCGTCAATAATTTTAGCTGTTTCTTCAGAATATGGTTTTGAAAAACTGTATTCACTTTGTCCGGTTGAATCATAATAGGTAACATTACCTATTTTTTCATTCAAACCATAAATAGTTACCATAGCACGTGCTTGCTTGGTTACTTTTTCTAAATCGCTTAATGCACCAGTAGAAATTCTGTTGAATGTTACTTTTTCGGCTGCTCTTCCGCCCATAGTAGCACACATTTCGTCTAGCATTTGGTCAGGACGAACAATTAATCGTTCTTCCGGTAAATACCATGCTGCACCTAAACTTTGTCCTCTAGGGACAATAGTTACTTTTATTAACGGAGCTGCATGTTCCAGCATCCAACTCACCGTTGCGTGACCCGCTTCATGAATAGCAATTGCTTTCTTTTCTTCTGGAGTTACAATTTTATTTTTCTTTTCAAGACCACCAACAATTCTGTCAACAGCATCTAAGAAATCTTGTTTGTCAACTGCTGTTTTGTTATGTCTTGCAGCAATCAAGGCTGCTTCATTACACACATTGGCAATATCAGCACCAGAAAAACCTGGAGTTTGTTTTGCTAAAAAGTCAGTATCCAATCCTTCTACTTTTTTCAAAGGAGCAAGGTGTACTTTAAAAATTTCAGCACGCTCACGAATATCTGGTAAGTCTACAAAAATTTGTCTGTCAAAACGACCCGCACGCATCAAGGCTTTGTCAAGGACGTCAGCTCTGTTTGTTGCAGCCAATACGATTACATTAGAATTGGTTCCAAAACCGTCCATTTCTGTCAGTAATTGGTTCAACGTATTCTCACGTTCATCATTTCCACCGGACATATTACTTTTTCCTCTTGCTCTACCTACTGCATCAATCTCATCGATAAAAATAATAGCTGGAGATTTTTCTTTGGCTTGTTTGAATAAATCACGTACACGTGAAGCACCTACACCTACAAACATTTCCACAAAATCAGAACCGGATAAAGAGAAAAATGGCACTTGAGCTTCACCTGCTACGGCTTTCGCCAACAAAGTTTTCCCAGTTCCTGGAGGTCCAACCAGTAAAGCTCCTTTTGGAATTTTACCACCTAGATTAGTATATTTCTCAGGGTTTTTAAGGAATTCAACAATTTCTTGTATTTCTTCTTTAGCTCCTTCAAGACCAGCAACATCTTTAAATGTAGTTTTTATATCCGTTTTTTCGTCAAAAAGCTTCGCTTTTGATTTTCCGATATTGAAAATTTGTCCGCCGCCACCGCCACCGCCGCCTGACATTTTTCTCATTATAAAAATCCAAACACCTATAATGATAATGATAGGCAATAGACTTATTAGGATGTCTGACCAATTGTTTTTTGGCAAGAAGTTAAAATCTTTCAATTTCCCTTCACTAACCGCTTTTTCAAGCTTAGTTTGAAATATTTGATCATTACCAATATCAAAAGAGTAATGTGGACCTTTATTAGGTCTGTCAAAAATATCTTTTGCAACTTTTTTGTGTGTTGCATCTTTTAATGCCGCAGCGTTTAAATAGACTTCTGCTTCTGTTTTATTGTAAACAATAACCTTTTCAATTTGACCTTTTTCTAAAAAATTATTAAATTTAGAAGAAGTTAATTGTGCTGGCTCTTGAATACTTGAACCCCCGGTTATAAAACTTATAAACAAGAAAATTAATAGTATTGCTGTATAAATTAACCAAGGACTTATTTTAAATTTATTCGAATTTTGATTATTATCTTTAGCCATTAGAAGTATGTTTCTTTAGTATTTGTTTTCGATTGTAGTAATTTTTGCATCACCCCAAAGACTCTCGATATTATAGTATTCTCTTATGTGTTTTTGGAAAACGTGAACTACGATATTTACATAGTCCATAAGAACCCATTCCGCATTATCAGTTCCTTCAACATGCCAAGGCTTGTCTTTTAATTCCTTTGAAACTGTTTTTTGTATGGAGTTAACGATAGCATTAACTTGAGTGTTTGAATTTCCGTTGCAGATGATGAAATAGTCGCAAACCGCGGTGTCTATTTCTCTTAAATCAAGAATATCGATGTCATTTCCTTTTACTTCTTCTATTCCTTTAATGATGTTCGCTAATAGAACGTCATTATTTATAGTCTTTTTCGCCATGAATTATTTTATATAAGTTTGTAAAGTTACCATTTTTTGTGATTATTTTTGAACCTTAACATAATATTAAATTCTGTTTCACAAAAAAACGTATATGAAAGTTATCAAACTCGATGCCATAGATTCAACAAATGAATTCCTAAAAGGGTTATCGAATAAACAGGAACTCGAAAACTTTACTGTTGTTACTGCTGAAAGCCAAACAAAAGGTAAGGGGCAAATGGGAGCTGTTTGGGCTTCTGAAGCTAGTAAAAACTTAATAATGAGTGTTTTGATTAAAGGATTTTTATCAGATATTTGTCAGATATACAATCTGAATATCGCAGTCTCTCTTGCTGTAATCGAGGTTCTGGAAACCAGCAAGATTCCTGATCTTAGCATAAAATGGCCTAACGACATAATGTCATATAATAAAAAAATAGGTGGCATTTTGATAGAAAACAGTATCAAAAGTGACGGAAGTATTATTTCTATTGTGGGCTTAGGTCTAAATGTAAATCAAACTAATTTTGAAAATTTGCCCAAAGCATCTTCTTTGGCGGCTATTTGCAATACAAAATTTGACAAAGAGGAGTTGCTTTTTTCGATTATGGATAAAATAGAAAATAATGTAAAGTTATGGGAACAAAAATCTGATTTTTTATGGTCCAATTACACCGATAAACTGTTCAAAAAAGCGGTTCCAATGCCTTTTTCTAATCAAAATAATCAAAATTTCATGGGAATTATTCAAGGTGTTTCCTCTGTTGGAAAACTTCAGGTCCTTTTAGAAGATGATAGTATTTCTGAGTTTGACATCAAGGAAATTCAGATGTTGTATTAAAAAAAGATGTTTAAAGTTGAAATAAATTCATACTCTAAACATCTTTTTTAATTGATTATATCGTCTCTTACAATTTTACCATGTTAACAGCTAATGTTTCGATAAATTTCCCGATAGGACCTTTAATCATCATAGCCATCATAGGATTAAAGTCTCCTTCGAAATCAAGTTTTACATCACTGGAATTATCCGAAACAGCATCAATATTTGCTATTAAAGTAAAAGGAAGTTTATCGCTTGCAGCACCCAGGACTATTTTATTTGGCGCTACTTTTTCTTTCATTTTTAATTTTATTTCCGGCATACCTTTCAACCCAAAAATGAATGCATCATCACCAATAACTTCAAATTTAGCGATAGTATCAGGCATCAATTTTTCAAAATTTTTGACATCACTCAATAATTCAAACAATTCTTGTGCTGATTTTGGAACAGTAACTTTTGGACTTTCTAAGTTCATGGTTTAGTGTATTGTATTTTTATATTTTCTTTACTTAGACACTCCAAGTTGATGGACTCACGTTCCATTCTCTAAGCGTTTGTTCTTCTTCTTCAGTAATATATTTTTTGGCAACGGCCAAATTCAACAGATTCTGATAATTACTTAGTGTGAACAAATCGACATTTGCAGCTGCAAAATTCTGACCTGCTACATCAAAACCATATGTAAATATTGCTGCCATACCTTTTATGTTTGCCCCTGCTGCACGCAAAGCTTCAACTGCAAGTAAGCTACTGTTTCCGGTACTGATCAAGTCTTCTACAACGACTACATTTTGTCCTTTTTGTAAAAAACCTTCTACTTGGTTTAATCTCCCATGTTTTTTTGGTTCTGGACGCACATACACAAATGGTAATCCTAAACTCTCTGCTACGAGCATTCCAATTCCTATTGCCCCTGTGGCTACACCGGCAATAACATCGGGTTTACCAAATTGTTTTTCAATATTTTTGGAAAATTCATCACGGACATAATTTCTTATGGCTGGAAATGAGAGTATTAATCGGTTATCACAATAAATAGGTGATTTCCATCCGGAAGCCCATGTAAAAGGATTTCCTGGATTCAATTTAATTGCATTTATTTGCAAAAGCAATTCGGCTGTTTTTTCGGCTGTATCTTTATTAAAAATCATAATACAAATGTATAAAGTTTTTGTTAACGACAAACCACTTTTTTTGACAAATCACATCTCTAAGGAGACCGATTTTCAATTGTTCTTGTTAGAAAGTATTGACATAGAGCAGCTTATAATAAAAATATTTCAAAATAAAATTCAAAAAGCCTACTTATATCACCCCGATGAAAAGGAGATTATGAAGACTTTGAAAGCAAAAATTCCTGTTAACAAAGCAGGAGGCGGCTTAGTTTATAATAAAAAAGGAGAGGTTTTGTTCATTTTTAGAAACGGAAAATGGGATTTACCTAAAGGCGGCATTGAAAAAGGAGAAGAAATTGAAGCCACAGCCATGCGTGAAGTAGAGGAAGAAACTGGCGTAAATTTATTATCGGTATCCCATAAACTTCAAAAAACATATCACGTTTTTAAACGCAATGGAAAGTACAAACTCAAAATTACGCATTGGTTCGAAATGCAAACTGATTTTGAAGGCATGCCTCAAGGACAATTAGAAGAAGGAATCGAAAAAGTGGCCTGGATGAATCCGGAACAAATTAAGGAAGCTTTAAAAAATTCCTATGAGAACATAAAGTTATTATTTGAAGAAGAAAAGAATTTACATTCATAAATCATTATTGATTTGGGCGTGTCACCATTTGAGAAAAGGGGCTAAGTAACAGTTGCTACTTTTGCCCCTTTTCTTAAATGGTGATAGGCTATCCGCAGCACATGGTGCTTAGCTTTTATCCTTCACGCGGGAGCAGTGTTCAGATGGCAGTTTGCAGTATTCAGTTCGCAAATAGTCTACAGAATACTTTGTGTTGTAGATTATGTTTTTTTTGTTTTTGGTAATCTTTGTAATCTTTGTCAAAGTTTTAAACTTTGACAAAGATTACAAAGATTACCAAAAACAACGCTTCTGAAACTTTGGGATTCTCCTCTGCCAAACTGATTACTGACCACTGAGACTGAAAACTGCGACTGAATACTAAAAACTGAATACTGACCACTTTTTTTAAGTACTTTTGCAAAATGAATAAGAAACACCATTCCAACAATATACTTTTGAATTTAGGTATCGAAAGCCTAAACGAAATGCAGGTAGTAGCGCAAGATGCTATCTTAAATGATAATAATGTTTTATTACTTTCTCCAACAGGTTCAGGAAAAACACTGGCTTTTTTGTTGCCTGTTTTAGAAATGTTACAGACTGAAATTCAATCGGTTCAATGTTTAATTCTGGTTCCGTCTCGTGAATTAGGTTTGCAAATTGAACAAGTTTGGAAAAAAATGGGAACCGATTATAAAGTAAATGTTTGCTATGGCGGACATTCCATTGATACCGAAATTAAGAATTTAAGCAATCCACCAGCAGTTTTAATAGGAACGCCGGGAAGAATTGCAGATCACATCGACAGAGGAACTTTTCGAGTGGATAAAATCCAAACGTTGATTCTGGATGAATTTGATAAATCATTGCAATTGGGTTTCCATGAGCAAATGTCATTTATCATTGGAAAACTAACAAAACTGAACAAACGTGTTTTGGTTTCGGCGACTTCCGATATTGAGATTCCAAGATATACACGTGTGGTGAATCCAACAATTTTGGATTTTATTCCAGAAAACGAAGAAGAAACGAATCTTTCCATGAAAATGGTCGTTTCGAAAGAGAAAGACAAAATAGGAAGTTTATTCAACCTGATTTGTTCGTTGAAATCACAGTCGGCAATTGTTTTTTGCAACCATCGTGATGCTGCGGAACGTATTAGTGACACTTTAAACGAAAAAGGAATCTATGCCACGTATTATCATGGTGGAATGGATCAGGACGAGAGAGAACGCGCTTTAATCCAGTTTAGAAACGGAAGTGTTAGTTATTTAATCACAACTGATTTGGCAGCTCGTGGTCTTGATATTCCCGAAATGAATCACGTGATTCATTATCATTTGCCATCCAAAGAAGATGAATTCACGCATAGAAACGGTAGAACTGCACGTATGCTAGCTTCTGGAACGGCGTATATTATTGCTCATGAAAGTGAGAAAAAAATGGATTACATCGATTATGGTATGGAAGCTTTGAAGGTGGAAAACTCCACTTCATTACCAAAACCACCAGAATTTCAAACCATTTACATCAGTGGCGGAAAGAAAAATAAACTGAATAAAATTGATATCGTAGGTTTCTTTTCTCAAAAAGGAAAACTGGAAAAAGGCGATTTGGGATTAATAGAAGTAAAAGATTTTATCTCTTTTGCCGCAGTGAAATTCAATAAAGTGAAAGATTTGCTGCATGCCATTAAAGATGAAAAAATGAAAGGCAAGAAGTTTAAAATTGAAGTGGCTCGAAAAGTGATTAAGAAAGAAGAAGAGTAGTTTTTTTAGTGTTCAGTGGTCAGTTTTTTAGTGAGCAGTAAAAAATATTCTAAAAATAAAAAATCGTTAGCAGTATACTATTTACTGTTAACGATTTTTTGCTATAAAGGAGTCACTGATCACTCTTTTCTCTGACCGCTGAATACTTTTTATCAACTCCAGACACTGAAAACTAAAAACTGAACACTGATTACTATATTTTCTTCACGTATTGTGTAATGATTACAATCTGTTGACCATCAACTTTTCCTTCAATGTATTCAGCATTTTCGTGGTCTAGTCTGATGTTACGCACCGCGGTTCCTTGTTTGGCCACCATGCTTGAACCTTTTACTTTCAAATCTTTGATTAAAACTACTGAATCTCCATGTTCCAGGATTACTCCATTACTATCACGGTGAATCACTTTATTTTCATCATCTTCACCTTCACCTGTAGCTTGCGCCCAAGCTAAAGTATCCTCGTCTAAATACATTTGGTCTAATAATTCTTGAGGCCAACCTGCCGAACGAAGACGACTTAACATTCTCCATGCTACAACTTGTACTGTAGTATGCTCACTCCACATACTATCATTTAAACATCTCCAATGGTTTAAATCTACAGTATCTGGATTTTCAATCTGGTCAATACAGGTGCTACAAGCTAAAATACTTTCATCAATTCCACCTTTTTTGGTAGGCAATACTTGATATACTTTTAGGTTTTCTGTTGCACCACAAAGTTCACATTTAGATCCGCTGCGTTTATTTAATTCTCTTTCTATACTCATGTCTAATGGCTTTTATTTTCGGCGAAAATACGGCTAAATAGCGCTTTTCACAAATTTATATTTTTGATATCGGAGGTGCTATTTCACTCGGACCGCATCAGGAACCAACATTTCATATTGTCCTCCATTGCGAATGACATCTCTCACAATACTGGAACTGATGTAAGATGTTCGTGCTGCAGTTAATAAAAATACGGTTTCTATTTTTGATAAGCGTCTGTTGGTGTGGGCAATGGCTTTTTCAAATTCGAAATCAGCGGGATTGCGTAAACCTCGGAGGATAAAATCTGCTTTTATTTTATGACACAAATCAATTGTTAAACCTTCATAGGTTATCACCGAAACTTTAGGTTCGTTTTTGAACGTTTCTTCGATAAACTGTTTTCTTTCTTCCAGTGAAAACATGTATTTTTTTTCGGCATTGACACCAATGGCAATTACGATTTCATCAAATAAAGAAATGCTTCTTTTGATGATGTCTTCATGACCTAATGTAATCGGGTCAAAAGAACCCGGGAATATGGCTTTTCTCATTTATTTAATCTAAAATTGGAATGCGGATGATGCGGATTACATACGGATTTCTTAAATTGGTTTTTTAACAACAAACTCACGATGCAATTTGAATTTTATGTTCTCTATCTGCAGCATAGGCTAGGCAAGCTTTGATTTGATTTTCGTTAAGTTCCGGAAAGTCTTCAATGATTTCATTTGTTGTCATTCCGTTTGCTAGCCAATTCAAAACATCAAAAACCGTAATTCGGGTGCCAATTATTGTTGGTTTACCAAAACGAACTTCGGAATTTATTGCGATATATTGTTTGTAATCAATCATAATGCTTTAGTTTTATACAAAGTTAACGAAATAATAAGTTATTCAGGCAACGCCAATTCTATCGCATTGGTAAACAAATCTTCCAATGAAATTCCGGCGGCTTTGGCTTGTTGCGGAATCAAACTTTCTGTTGTTAATCCTGGAATGGTGTTCATTTCCAACATGTGTGGTTCTCCGTTTACCAATATAAATTCGCTTCTGGAGAAACCTTTCATTTTGAGGACTTCGTAAGCGCGTTTGGCTATTTCGCTTACTTTTTGCGTCATTTCATCCGAGATTCTGGCGGGTGTGATTTCTTGTGATTTACCCAAATATTTGGCTTCGTAATCGAAGAAATCATTATCAGAAACGATTTCGGTTATAGGTAAAACGGTTATTGTTCCTTTGTAATTGATGACTCCAACGGAAACTTCAGTTCCGTCAAGGAAACTTTCTATGATGATTTCGTTGTCTTCTTTGTAAGCAACTTCTATGGCGATTGGCAATTCAGCGATGGTTTTAACTTTGGAAATTCCAAAGCTGGAACCTGCTTTATTGGGCTTTACAAAACAAGGCAAACCTACTTTTTTTACAATTCCGTCGGTATTTACGATGTCGCCTTTGTTTAAGTAATAGGAGGTGGCGGTTTTTATTCCGTATGGTTTTAAAACTGACAATAAATCACGTTTGTTGAACGTTAAAGCTGCTTGATAATAATCGCAAGATGTTTGTGGAATGTTCAACAATTCAAAATACGCCTGCATCAATCCGTCTTCGCCCGGAGTTCCGTGTATGGCATTAAAAACACAATCGAAAGTGATTTTGTTTGCGTTTACCGTTACTGAAAAATCATTTTTATCAATAGGAAATTCGGCATCATTAGCATCAACATACACCCATTTTTCTTTGAAAATATGGATTCGGAATCCGTTGTATTTCGTTTTGTCAAGAAATTGATATACGACGTTTCCGCTGATCAATGAGATTTTATACTCGCTGGAATATCCGCCCATGATGATGGCAATGTTTTTCATTTTTTGTTTGTTTGATTACTGTCATATTCTATTATAGAAAAACCACCCCCGCCTTTCAGGCACCCCTCCAAAGGAGGGGAAGGCATACGTATTCCCCTCCTTTGGAGGGGTGCCCAACGGGCGGGGTGGTTTTTCAGGTGTTGTAATGGGAAAGTTTTCTTTTGAAAACGGATGCCCTAGCCCTGATAGAAGTGGTATCCTTTTCTTTAAAAAAAGAAAAGGATACCACTTCTATCAGGAAATAGCTCCAAATTGAAAAAGCCATTTTTTACTTAAACAAAATTATCATTTTTTTTGAAACGAAATAGCTTTATCTTTGCCACATATAAAAATAAATTTATGAGTTTACGTAAGTATCTTACCAGCCGTGTCTTTTTCGTACAAGTATTGATTGCTCTTGCCATTATTGCCGCTTTGGGTTATTTGTTTATGCATTGGTTGACTTTTACAACGGATCATGGTCATGAAATTGCTGTTCCGAATTTGAGTAAATTGACTGAAGAGCAAGTGGAGGAAAAGCTGGATGAGTTGGATTTAGATTACGTGCTTTTGGATAGTGTGGATTTTAGAAGTGATTTCCCTCAATTTAGTGTGGTGGAGCAAGATCCATCGCCGGGAACAAAAGTAAAAGTGGGTAGGAAAGTATATATAAAAATAAATGCTTCGGGATTTTCGTCTGTGCGAATTCCTGATTTGATTGAAAAAACGTATCGTGAAGCGGTGCCTACATTGAAAGCTTTAGGGCTTGAAGAAGGAACTGTTACTTATGTTCCAAATCTTGGAAAAGACATGGTTCTGGAAATGCGTTTCAAAGGAAGAAACCTGAAAGTAGGGGACAGAGTCTTGAAATCATCCAAAATTGATTTGGTTTTAGGAGACGGAAAAATGAGTTATGAAGAAGAGGAAAGTGCTACAGATAGTCTGGTAACACCAATAGAAGAAATACCAGTTGATGAACAATAATATTGATACAATAGATTTAGAAGAGGAGTTATTTGAACATTTCAGATTTGAAGTTCCTAAAGGGCAAGCGCCTTTGCGAATTGATAAATATTTGATGGGTTTGATTCAAAATGCAACTCGGAATAAAATACAAACCGCTGCAACTGAAGGGAATATTTTTGTAAATGACGCCACTGTGAAGTCGAATTACAAAGTGAAAGCCAACGATGTTGTTCGCGTAATGCTTACCCATCCTCCTTATGAAAACCATATTAATCCGGAGAATATTCCGCTTGATATTGTTTATGAAGATGATGCGTTGTTATTGATAAACAAATTGCCAGGAATGGTGGTGCATCCCGGTCACGGGAATTATACGGGGACTTTGGTGCATGCTTTGGCGTATCATTTTGATAATTTGCCTATGAACAGCAGCGAACGTCCCGGATTAGTTCATAGAATTGATAAAGATACTTCGGGTTTATTGGTTATTGCTAAAACCGAAGCCGCAATGACGCATCTGGCTAAGCAATTTGAAGCTAAAACTTCCGAAAGAGAATATATTGCTTTGGTTTGGGGAAATGTGGTCGAAGAGAAAGGAACGATTGAAGGAAACTTAGCGCGTCACCTGAAAGATCGTATGCAAATGGCGGTTTTTGCTGATCCGGAAATTGGGAAACCTGCCGTGACGCATTATAAAGTTTTGGAGCGTTTTGGTTACGTGACGTTGATTTCGTGCCAACTGGAAACAGGAAGAACGCACCAGATTAGAGCGCATTTAAAACACATAGGACATCCTTTATTTAATGACGAGCGTTATGGTGGTCATTTGATTCTAAAAGGAACTACGTTTACCAAATACAAGCAATTTATAGACAACTGTTTCAAAGCATTGCCAAGACAGGCTTTACACGCCAAGACTTTGGGCTTTGTACATCCTACCACTGGCGAGATGATGCGTTTTGATACAGAACTCCCACAAGATTTTCAAGATTGTATTGAAAAGTGGAGAGGGTATTCAAAATCCCATAGTACGGATGAAGAAGAAGACTAAAATATGAAAAGCCCCCCCGGATTGGGGCTTTTTTGTGGGTTTAAGTTTGGTTTTTGAAGTGATTACTGTTTGTTGCTTATTGTTGTGGGCGCAAAGTCAGAGACATTTGCGCAGCGTATACAAGGAACACTTTGCGGAGCCTGGTTTTTAAGAGCTTTTTTTTTGCCTAATTTGCTAGATGTTATGTGCTGCTTTTAATTTTTAAAATGCTTAATTCTTCAACTTCTTTGTCGTTAAATGTTTTTAAAACAACATAATACCATTTTTTATCAGGTACATCAACTTTGAAAACATCATTTTGTTTATGATTCTTTATAGCAGTTTCAAATTCAGGAACCATCATGCCTTCAGAAAACCATCCAAGATCTCCGTCTTTACTATTATCCATCGAATATTTTTTAGCTAAAATGGCAAATGCGTTTCCGTTTTTGTATTCCTCTAAAATCTTAGTTCTCATTTTTTCGATTTCTTTTGCTGAAAGTTTACTACCATCTAAATAAATATAGCTAACCCGAAAAGCTTGAATTTTTGTTGTAAAAAGTATTTTATATGTAAAATCAATATCTGAAAAAATATCTCCTAGTTTTGCTGTAGAAAGCTTTGCTGCAAATTCATCATTTTCAATTTCTGGGATTGAAGATATGAGTTGAGCTTCAAGATTTTGATTTTCTTGTGCAAACTTTTTAGCATCTTCAATTGTCGTTACTTGTTTTAATTGTACTTTAATACTTTGGGCATAAGCCTCAAAACATAATAAACAAACGATAATTGCAAATATATTTTTCATTCAATCAGTTTTTTGAGTTGTAGATAACTTGTATATATTTTTGACAGACATCAATATTTATTTCTCAAATATAATAAAATTATTCGTACAAAATAACAATTACACTTCCTCCGTAAAAGTCAATCTATTCCCAAAAGGATCAATTGCTTGCATACAAATAGCATTGGGGCTCCAGGAAGCTTTGTCTAAACTGGGTCTGTTGAATTTGTAGTTTTTAGCCAGGATTTTTTTGTGATAGGCTGCAAGATTGTTGAAGTCCTCAATATGTATTCGAGCACCGGGGACTGCAATCACCGTGATGTTCTGTTAAATGAATAATAATATCATCCAAAGATATTTGTAGATAAATAGGGGAGTTGTCCGGTTTGTTTTTTCAGTCGATTTTAAAACCTAGCCAATCGATGTAAAATGCTTTGGCTTTATCATAATCAAAAATTCTAAAAAGGGGTCTTGCAATGGCCATAATTGATTTGTAAATAAATTCGTATTCCCAAATATAGTCAAATTAGTGATTTGGAAATCTATTTATTGATATTTTGGAAATTCAAAAGCATAGCTTTTCCCAAGAAGAAATAGTAATCCATGAACAATAGGCTCGGGAAGAAAGTTTAGTTTATCTAAATAAAAGTCATATGTTTTGTTGCAATAATTAGTGATTAAAAAAGGAGAAGAATTGGAAGTTATATAAATGTCAGTTATCCTTTTATTGTCAGTTGTAGTATTTTCGTTAAAACACGAAAAGGTTACTTTTTCATTTTCATTTTTTAGATTAACCAAATCAAAAATGGATAATGGAATTGTTGGATTTATGGGGTAGAAAAGTAGTGACTTGGAAACATCTATTAAAATCCATTTTTGAAATTCTTTGGAATACACTTCATTAAACGTATGTCCGCCATTAAGAGTAGGATCTTTTGACAGTACTTTCAGTCCCCATTCTTTTACTTTTAAATCATTAATCACACAAAAATTATTGAAGACTTGTGAAAAATCACTACAAACCCCTCCTTCTCCGTTTATCATTTTTCTTAAAGCCATTTCTGATGATTTGCCTAATCCCGGACCTCCTTTTATGTTATTTCTAAGCCAGATGGCTATTCGTTTGGCTTTATCAAGATCACTCAATGCAATTTTTATTTTTTCAAAAATTAATGGATTTAACTCAAAATAAATATCCGGGATGTCGGTTGTTTTATTTATGTTGTTGTAGCAAAAATTTTCTACACGATCGATAGTTACATTTTTAGATAATAATCTAAATCGCACTTCGTATAGTAATGGGTGCCTTCTTAAATACCAAATTAAAGATCTACTCATTGTTCAATAATTTATCATGTTTTTAAACAATTAAAATAAAGAAATGCTACTAGTATAAATGATTTTTTGTAATTGTAAGTAAGTATGTAGTAGTTAAGTAGGTATGTCAAATATAGTAAAATTAACTATTTAAAAAATATCTTTTTTGAATAACCGTTAAACAGCAAATATAAAGCCCCAAGTGGGGCTTTATTGAATTTGTTTTTAAATAAATTTTAAAGGGCGTCAATAGTTTCTAAAAAAGTCACTTTTTGTGTTCGGTTCCAATTTATTTCATTGGAAAATTAGATTCGAAAGTTTTAAATCTGGAGTCGATATTTTTCAACAATTGTTTTTTTACGGAAGTATCTTTTATAAAGCTATAATTGATGCTGTTGTAAACAAATTGCTTGATATCAGTGTAGGTTATGTCTTTGTATCTTTTGGCCAGTAAAACATATTGCTCCGTCATATTGGTACGTAAAATCCCCGCATCATCCGTGCTGATTACGATTGGAACGTCAAATTCTTTGTACAATGTTAATGGATGACGGTTTTCTTTGACTTTCAAAATGAATTCATTACTCACTAAGTTGATTTCTATCGGAATAGTTTTCTTAGCCATATAGCGCAATAAATCATAAGAATTTTGTTCGTATGCCATATCCACGCCGTGACCGATACGATTGGCTCCTGCAGTGTAAACGGCAGCACCAATGTGCCAAGTCAGTTCTTCCGGTTGAACTAAACCAAGAGTCAGCTCGCCGGCATGCATCGTGTATTTTACATTTGGATAACGGGAATGACAATATTTAAACATCACCATGTGCAACCAATAATCTTTCATGGATGTTTCGCCATCTTCGGGTGAAACGATGTTTACACCCGCCATAAGCGGACTGCTATCTGCCGAGATAAAAGCGATTACCAGATTTTTAAATAAATCAACAGGTTCCATGAAACGCAATACAAAATTTTGATAACGCATGGTGAAACGGGCATCATCTATCTTAAGTTCATTGTGAAGTTTTGCAACAAAATTGGTATTGAAATCGGTAGCATAAGATGCAGCGCCTTTTTTTAGTAATGAATTGTAAACAGAATCCAGCGATTTTAGGATGGATTTTTCGTCTTTTAGCAAAGCTAATTGTCGTAATCTGGCATTGAATTTTGTCAAATCATCGGTATTCATTGTACTTGGAATCGTAGATAATTGCGTTTCAATATAACTGACGTTTTCTGTAATGGCTCTGTTTTTTAGTTCCAATACTCCTTTTCCAAAATTACCTTTGATGGCTGGCTCAAACTTCATAAACGATTCAAAAAACAACTTATCCGAAGGATAATCCACATGATTATAATCTTTCACAGACCATTTTTGCATAATTTTTTGCTTGTACATATCTAATTCGCCACGACTTTTCAGTGTTGAAAATTGTTCCCAGTTACCAGTAGATGATTTTTCTTTTTCCACTTGCATGGTTTCGGTATTGAGATAAAAATTTTCAGCAATAGCATGTTCCAGTAAGGGTTCTGCATAAATAGATCCGGAATAGTGGTGGTGTAAATCACCTCCTTTTGGCATCTGAGAAAAGAAAGCGGTTAAGGCAGCTTCATTATTTCTAATCTTTTCGAAATACTCGTTAGTTGATTGTGAGTAACCAATATTCAAAAGAGCAGAAAAAAGTAAAGTAAAAAGTAATTTCATATTGTAAATTTGATGTAAATATAATCGAATTAAATAATAAGTGTTTTTTTCGAAAGTATTAAATAATTCCCATAATCAATAAAATTGCAAAAAGGATAAGCATTACAGTCACTAAGTTTTGAATGGTTTTGATAGTCACTTTTTCTAATAGTTTATTTCCAAAATATGCCCCAATAAATGCCGAAAGGGTGGCCAAAGTGAGTAATGTATAATCAAAATGATCGGAATGATTGATTATTCCTTTTGAATAAATAGTCAGCCTGGAAATATCAACCAAACAGGCAATTACTACTCCTGTAGCAATAAAGGATTGTTTTGATAAATTGGCTCTTATCAAAAAAGCAGCTCTCAGAGCGCCCTGATTTCCGGAAAGTCCACCAAAAAAGCCACTTAAAATTCCACCTAGAGGAAGGTATTTCTTGTCAAATTGTATATTGGCTAAGCTAGGTACAACTTCGAAAAGAGAAAAAAACAATAATAAGATTCCAATAGTCAACTTTATAGGCATGATTTCAAAAATATGATTTCCCATTTGATAGTCCATTAACGGTTGCATATCAGTTAATAATGAAAGGATATAAGCCCCGAGAAAGGCAAAAAGTATGGCGGGAATACCAAAGCGTAAAACCACATTAAGATTGGCACTTTTACCTAATAAAAAAAGTTTAAAAAGATTATTCAAAAAATGGACTATTGCCGTGAGTATGATGGCTATTTCGATTGGAAAAAATATGCCAAAGACAGGAACCAGAAGCATTCCCAGTCCGAATCCGGAAAATAATGTCAAACCGGAACCTAATAATGCGGCGAGACAAATGATTATGTATTCCATTTTATTTTAGATTTAAAATAGGAAAGTTATAAAAAAGGTTGTGTTTCTTTTTCAGTGTAATCCAAATCGGTATGGAAGGTTTCTTTCAATTTCCAAAGGGCTAAAATCGAAATTACGGACAATATTGATCCTACAATCATCCCTGATTGCAGAATATTTCCATCAAAAATTTTGTCTCTGAAAAAGCCATAAATTAAGATGATTAATGGGAGTGAACCCCGAACAAAATTAGGGACAGTTGTAGTTACAGTTGCCCGAATATTAGTTCCAAATTGTTCCGCTGCAATGGTTACAAATAACACCCAATAACCCACAGAAAATCCCATAATAAAGCAAAGTGTATAGAAAGTGGAAGCCGTAATTCCAAATGCGTTCAAATACACAAAGACCATAATCAAATTAAAAACTAAAAATAAGTACATGATTTTTTTTCGACTTTTTAGCCACTGGCTCAGTAATCCGCTGGCAATATCACCAAAAACCAACCCGGCATAACACCAAGCGATAGCTTTTCCTGCCACAATAGTTTCGAATCCCTGAACGCCTAATGCTTTGGCAAATTCTGGAGAAAAAGTTATCAA
The DNA here is from genome assembly GCF_048276375.1 of Flavobacterium sp. ZB4R12. Lineage (NCBI taxonomy): Bacteria > Pseudomonadati > Bacteroidota > Flavobacteriia > Flavobacteriales > Flavobacteriaceae > Flavobacterium > Flavobacterium sp. ZB4R12. The sequence continues at coordinate 70,452 of NZ_JBLNKS010000013.1, forward strand.
TACTCCTACCAAAAACCACAATGGAACTCCTATAAGAATGCACTGAAAATATTTTGAAAATCGCTTTTTATCTTTAAATAAGGATAGAAAATCTCCTTTCTTTTCTGCACTTTCATGTACTTTCTTAAACATCCCAGATTCGGAAATGCTTATTCTTAAGAAGAGTAAAAGAATTCCTAAAACACCGCCAACATAGTAACACAAACGCCAATCCTGAAAAATCTGATAGACTAAATAGGCTGCTACTGCTCCGGAAACACCCACCGAAGCGACAATCATAGTTCCATAACCTCGTTTTTCTTTGGGTAAAGATTCCGTAACCAAGGTGATTCCAGCTCCTAATTCGCCTGCAAGTCCAATTCCGGCTATCAATCTCCAGAACGCATATCCATCAACGGTGGTTACCATTCCATTGGCAATATTAGCCACAGAATAAATTAAGATGGAACCAAATAAAACAGAAATTCGTCCTTTTTTATCACCTAAAATTCCCCAAAGAATACCTCCAAAAAGCATCCCAAACATTTGCATGCTAATCAAATATTCTCCTTGATTTCGAATCGCATCTCCTGTAATTCCCAAGTCTTTAAGACTATCGGTACGGACAATACCAAAAAGCAATAAATCATAAATATCTACAAAATAACCCAGGGCAGCTACAATTACGGCGGCATTCAAAATGCGAACTGGCTTTTTTATTTCAGAGGATGGAATTCTGCTCATTACTGTTTTTTATTTATTATATGTTGCATCAATAAGTCGGTTTGTTCTTCATTTCCTAATGTGAAAACATGTTTGTCAAATTCGACAAAACCATTTTTGGTATAGAATCGGAGTGCTCTATGATTTTCTTCCCAGACACCAAGCCAAATGTAATCAACACCAGTATCTTGTGCAATTTTTTTTACTTCATCAATCAATAATTGTCCCACATTTTTTCCATGAAATGCTTGTGAAACATAAATTCGATGCACTTCTAAAGCATTTTTATTAATGGTTTCGGTTTGGGCGTTGCCAAAATTTATTTTCAAATAACCAAGGATTTCATTGCCTGAAGTAGCGAGATAAAACTGTGAATCAGCATTGTTTATTTCTGAAGTCAATTGTTCTGAATTGAAACTTTCCGTTACGTAATTCTCAATATTTTCAGTTGTATTTACAGCGGCAAAAGTTTCTATGAAAGTTTGTGTGCTTATATTTTGTATTGCTTCAAGGTCGGTTATTGTAGCTTTTCTAATTTCAATTGGATTCATAATAGTATGTGGTCTTTTGGTTTCTTTTAAAACTCAAAAATACACAAATAATTTAGGTAACAATTTCCATTTTCTATTATACTATTAAACAAATCAATTCATAGATTCCTACTTTCTTGTTTTCAATTTGTACTTTTGAATCCGTAATTCAAATAGAGCAAAATAAGTTAGCCACGAATTTCACGAATATTCCACTAATTAATTCATTATAATTTTAAAAAAAATAGTATTAATTTGTGAAATTCGTGGCAAAAAAGCAATCCACATAATTCGTGGTAGTATCAAAAAAATAGTAGTTACTTATGAAAATTGTTATATCGCCAGCCAAATCCTTGAACTTTGAAAAAGAGTTGCCAACTAAACTTCACACAGAACCCCGGTTTCTAAAAGAATCGCGACAAGTTCATAAAGTTTTGAAACAAAAAAAGCCTGCGGACTTAGCTGATTTAATGGGTATTTCGGATAAACTCGCTGATTTGAACTGGAAACGCAATCAAGAATGGAAAACACCTTTCACTATAGAAAATGCCCGTCCAGCAGTTTTTACCTTTGATGGAGATGTATATACCGGATTAGATGGGTATTCGATTCCAATAGAAAAATTAGAAACGTTACAAGATAGTTTGAGAATATTATCTGGTTTGTATGGCTTGTTAAAACCTTTGGATTTAATACAAGCGTATCGATTAGAAATGGGAACGAAATTGGCTATTGGCGAAAGCAAAAATTTATATGAATTTTGGAAATCAACGGTTACAAAAGCATTAAATAAAGAGCTTGAAAAAGGTGAATTGTTTATCAATTTAGCCAGTACAGAATATTTTTCAGTGATTGATGTCAAAACGTTGAAGGTTCCTGTAATCACGCCAGAGTTTAAAGATTATAAAAATGGTAAACTAAAAATAATCAGTTTTTTCGCTAAGAAGGCGAGGGGAATGATGGTGCGTTATATTATTGATACCAATGCAAAAACAATTGATGATTTAAAAGGGTTCAATTATGAAGGCTATCAGTTTGATGCTAATTTATCAGAAGGAAATCATTTGGTTTTTACGAGATAGCGTAGAGACGCGATTAATCGCGTCTCTACTAATGCATGGCATCTGCAGGATTGATTTTGTTTTTTCCTTTTTTAATAAAAAAGATTATTGGAATACAAAATAGAAACATAACGCCGAGGTAAAGAAAAATATCCATATACGACAAAACGGTGCTTTGTCTCATTACAGAATAATCAATGACCTGATACGCTTTTTTCAAAGATTCGTTAGCAGTAAATCCTTTTGACATAAAACCCTTTTGCAGCATTAAAACGCGTTGTTGCACTTCTAATCTGCTTCCGTCTAAATGGGAAACCAAATTCACTCTATGTTCCTGACTAAACCTTGTGATGAAAGTAGTGATAATGGCAATACCAAAGGAACCTCCCAATTGTCGCATCATTCCTGTAAAGGCTGCCCCTTCGCCAATATCTTTTCCTTTTAAGGTGGAAAGAGACAATGTTGTTATTGGTACAAAAAGCAATCCTAATCCAATTCCTCTTAAAATTAATCCCCAATAAAGATGCTCAACACCCGTATTTGGTGTCATGCTATTGTGCATGATAAGAGCAAAGAAAAAGAAAATTAAAAACCCAAGACCTACCATATAGCCTTGAGGAACACCTTTTTGAATTAATTTACCAATAATTGGCATCATGATAGCTGTGGTGATGGAACCCGGAATAAGTAATAAACCGGCATCAGTGGCGGTCCATCCTAAAATCGATTGGGTATAAATTGGAATAATTAGGGTGGAACCATAAAGTCCAAATCCTAAAATAAAACACATTAATACTCCAATTCTTAGATTTCCATCTTTTAATACACTCAAATTTACGATTGGATGCTTATAAGTCAATTCTCTCCAAATAAATAGTATTAAACCAAAAACCGATATGACACTTAATAATGTAATTATTTTGTTATTGAACCAATCGTCTTGCTGACCGTGTTCTAAAACATATTGTAACGAACCAATGAATACTGTCAACAGAAAAATCCCCAACCAATCGACCTGTTTAGTCTTTAGCTTTTCACCATATTTAGGACTTCTTACAAAACTTAATGCCAAAATAGTTGCTATGATACCAAGAGGAATATTGATGTAAAAAATATAAGGCCAGGAAAAATGATCAACAAGATAACCTCCTAATGGCGGTCCCAAAGTTGGTCCCACAATTACACCCATTCCATAAATCGCCTGAGCCATACCTCGTTTTGCAACAGGATAACTCTCGGTTATTATAGTTTGCGCCGTAACTAATAAAGCACCACCACCCAGACCTTGAATAAATCGGAAAGCGATAAGTTCCCATATATTATTGGCATTACCGCATAAAAAGGAAGCGACCGTAAAAATAATGATGGAAGTCACAAAATAATTTCGTCTTCCAAATTGTTGTGAAAGCCAGCTCGTCATTGGGATTACAATGACATTTGCAATAGCATAAGCGGTAATTACCCAAGCGACATCATTTAATGTGGCACCAAGGCTTCCTCTCATGTTGGTCAGCGCTACATTGACAATGGTGGTATCCACGATTTCGAGCAACGCACATAGTACCGCTGTAATCGTAATAAGAATGCGTCGATAGCCATATTCTACTAAATCATCTTCTACTTTTACTTGTGCCATTTTAGTTTAAATGTACGTCAACATCAACATTCATTCCTGGTCGTAATAATTTTATTTTTTCAACATCATTAGATGTATTCAGGCTTATTTTTACTGGTAATCTTTGAATGGTTTTTACAAAGTTACCAGTAGCATTATCTGGAGGCAGGATAGAAAAACGGGAACCGGTTGCTGGCGAAAAGGAAGTGATGGAACCTTCAAAATCATAATCAGGATAAGCATCTACTTTGATGGTTACTTTTTGTCCAATGACCATTTTGTTCAATTGTGTTTCTTTGAAATTAGCAATTATCCAAGCATTAGAATTATTGATAATATAAAAAAGTGATTGTCCCGGTTGTACCAATTGCCCTGGTTGGATATCAATTTTTGAAACCTGGCCATCAATTGCCGCCGTAACTGCAGTGTAGGATAAATTTAATTTTGCAGCTTCAAGCATTGCTTCTGCTTTTTTGATATTGGCAGCAGCCACTTCCGTTTGCTTGCCTGAAACTTTCGATTTGGCTACAATAACTGATTTTTGGTAAGCAGTTGCTTTTTCCTGTTGTTGTAAAATACGAATTTGACTTTCCGCTTCTTGTTTTGCAGCTAAAGCTTGCTCATATTGTTGTTTCGTAATCGAATGGTTTTTAAATAAATTTTCATAACGATTATAATCACTGGTAATTCTGCCTAATCTAATTTTTGCAGTTTCGATATTTCCACCTGCTGATTGCACATTAGCATCAGAAACAGAAATGTTAGCCAAAGCACTACCTATATCGGCTTTTGAAACTTCAAAATTACCTTCTGCAGCCATTAATGACGCCATTGCTTCGTCAATTTTTAATTGATAATCCCTTTTATCGATAGTAAACAATGTATCGCCTTTCTTTACAAAATCATTGTCTTTTATATATACTTTATCCACATATCCGGAAACTTTAGGGATAATTGGATTCATATTTTTCTCAATTTGGGCATCATCTGTTTCTTCATGCGATAAGGAGTGCATGTATTTATAAGTTCCATAAGTTCCGCCTAATACAACCAAAGCCACTAGGATAATAATGAATTTTGTATTTGTTTTTTTCTTTTCCATGTGATTGCTGATTATATTTTTGAAAGATTGAAAGATTGGGATAATTGTCCTGTAACAGAAAGCAATTCGTAGTATTTCTGAATAATATTTGCTTTTGCTAATGCTTTATTAATTTTTGAGCCCAGTTGCTCTACATCAGCTTCCAGTAAATCATTGGTGTCAGAAAGTCCGTTGTCGTACTTGTCTTTAATGATTCTATAATTTTCAGTTGATTGTTCTAATGCCTGACCGTAAACTACATTTTGTTTTAATGCCAAATCGTAGTCTTCAATCGCTTTTTGAACTTGAATTTTGATGTAATCGGTAAGTATTGCCTCAGAATTTTGTACTTCAAGCGATTTACTTTCGGCTAGTTTTACCATGGCTCCATTTTTAAGTATGGCACTTAAATCATAAGAAACTCCAACTCCAATGTTCATTGCGTTTTGAACCGTAATTACATTTTTTAAGTCAAATGCAGTATAGCCACCAATAAGTGCGATAGCCGGATAATAGGCACTTTTTGCCATTTTAATATTGGCTTGACTTGCTTTTTCCTGAAACCGAATTGCTTCTAAATCTTTACGATTTTGCAGTGCCGGCTCTTCATTAGTAGGAATATTATCCATTTGAAAGTTAGCAAAATCATTTTCTCGAACTTCTAATTTTGTTTCAACAGGTAATTTTAACAGTGTAACTAAATAGAAATTTACAATATTTAAATTAGTAGCAGCCTCATCTATTGACAATTGAATTTTTGAAACCTGTAACTGTGATTTCAATAAATCATTTCTCGGAATGATTCCGTTTTTTTCCATTTCATTAAAATCAAGGGCACGTTGCCGTGCACTTTTTTGATTTTCTTTTAGCACTTCAATGGTTTTTTGCGCTTTGTATAAATTAGCATAGCTATTAATCACTTTCATAGCAATTTCCTCCTTTGTTTGAGAAGCTGTCGCTGTTTCAGCCTGGTATAAATTATCGTAAATCTTAATGCTGTTTTGTATTTTAAAACCTGCAAAAACCGGTACGGTGGCATTAACCTGACCAAGCATCAATTGGTCTACAACTGGAGTTGGTTCAGAGTCATCGCTTTTATTTATTTTTAAATTGACCGATGCTTTTGCCAATCTTTGATATTGTCCCGAAACTTTTAAATCAGGATATTGATTGTTTTTTATCGAACGCAATTCATATTTTTTAGTTGCCACTTTGGTATTGGCTAAACTAACTTCATTGCTTTTTGTCCAAGCCAAATGAATGGCTTCATCAAGCGTTAAACTTGTTTTTTCTTGTGCCTCTAAAGATGAAATCCCGATAAAGAAAATCCCAAAGAGCATTAATTGACTAACTTTCATAAATCAGAAGGGCTTTTATAGTTTGTTGGATATGCTTTGTCAAATTGGTTTTTATGTAATTGTTGTATAAATCTTCGGTTTTTAAATTCAATAGATTTTCAAAGAAAGGTTTGTTCATGTGAAAATGAAAAAAAGTACCGAGGATGGTAGGTGTGATAAGCGGAATAATAACGTCTTTTCTGAAAACGCCCTTTTTCTGACCTTCTTCAATAATGGATTCAAGGGATTTTAGATTTCCTTTTTTTAATTCAGAAAAAGCCGGTAGATTTTGCTCTCTTTTTTTGGATGTGAATTCGAAGTGTAAAATTCTGTAAATTCCTCTGTTGCTATTGATTCTATTGATGTAAAGCTCAATTAGCTTATTAATTTTTTCGATAGGTTCAAGATCTTCTTGTAATAAATTGTCTAATTGATATTTAAGATCGGATGTTCTGTAAACAATTAGCGATTCCAGTAAACGCTCTTTGGATCCAAAGTAATAGGAAATCATGGCAATATTTATTTTTGCCACTTTCGAAATATTCCGAATAGACGTGCCATCAAATCCTTTCTCAGCAAATAAGGTCTCTGCAACTTCCAGAATTTGAATTTGTTTGTCGTTAAAATCAGTTTTCAATGCCATCTATTTTTATGAAAAAACAAAATTAAACAAGTGTTTAACTTAAACAGTTGTTTAATTATTTTTTAACATTGTTTTAACAAAATAAAATGCGTTTTTTTTATGTTAAAATGGAGTCGAATAAAAATTATTTTTTGTTTGAGTTCTTTATTTCAGCTTGTTGCTTTTAAAGTTAAATAAGAAACATTTCTTTCTTATTTAAGTTTTATAGGTATCCAAATTTCTTCTTCTGAATTTGGGTCGTCCTTTTTATATTTTGCTCCTAACAATTCGAAATGTGGTCTATGGTCTAAAATGTATTCTGAATCGGGCAACCAAGTTTCGAAAATGTATCGGAACGTTTTGTTGTCGGTGTTTGAACCTTTATGTATGAAAACGGCATAGCGTCCGCCTGCCAAAGTAAAGGTTTCCATTTCATTGGGAACGGTATTAAAATGGGAAACTTCTATAGCAGCCCATTTTCCGAAAGTGGCATTTGGATTAAAATTATCAAAATACAAAGCATCATATACTTGCATCGAATAAAGATCAAAGCCAATGTTATTTTGTATTTCTTTTCGTCTTGGCATAAAACGTTGCCATAATTCACGCGTTTTGTTATTAGCAAGTGACATTTGGATTCGCTTGCCAATTAATTTTTTTTCAGCTAAAGTTTCAATTCTCGGATTCATTTAAAAATATAACTTTTTTATTTATGATGTTTTTTAGACCTGATGGCTCGTATTTGCAATCCATACCTATAATGATTAATTCACTTCATACAAATCTATTAAAATAATAGCTAAACGTATGTTTTAATATAACAAGAACGTATGAATAAATGATAGCTATTGCCCTTTGTGCCTTATGATATGGGTACGATTGTAAATCTGCTATCGGGTTTTTGGTAAAATAATGACTCAAAAAGGCAGAAAAAATCAATGCTGACATCCATCCGAAATTGTGAATATCTATTTTATGAATTGTGAATTTATTTTCCTTTAAAATCTATCTTTGACATCCTTAAAAAAAAAGATATGAGCACAATTTGGTATGAATGCAAAGTAAAATATAGAAAAACAGATGATGCTGGATTGCAAAAGATTACGACAGAACCTTATTTGGTAGATGCTTTATCCTATACGGAAGCAGAAACCAGAATTAATGAAGAGATGTCTGCCTATATTAGTGAAGAATTTAAAATCACGAATATAAAAGTGGCAAATTATGCAGAGATACATCCCTTCGAAAATGCGGATCGTTGGTTTAAATCAAAAGTTTCTTTATTGGCTTATGACGAAGAAAGCGGCAAAGAACGAAAGTCGAATATGTATTTATTAGTGCAAGGCAACGACGTAAAAGAAGCTTATGATAACACAACCAGTGTAATGAAAGGCACCATGGGCGACTATACCATACCTGCTATTTCGGAATCTCCGATTATGGATGTTTTTCCTTATTTCAGTGGTGAAGAAGGAGAAATAGAACAATTAGAAAAGTTTAATACTCTCAAAGCTTCTAAACTTGAAACAGATAAAGGAGAAGAAATATTGGATCCTATGGAATTTGAAACTGCTATTGAAGAGGTAAGTATTTAATTATGCAGCGTATTGCAACAAGGGATAGTAATGATAATAGTATAAAGAAGAGGGCTTTTTAGCCCTCTTTTTTGTTAAGTAAATCCCCTTGCTTTCCGAAGTGTTTGTTGTGTATGCTGCGCAAATGTCTCTGACTTTGCGCAATTTTTTAGTATCTGGTTAAATTATTAGCGTCATAAAAGTCTCTGACTTTTGAATACTATTTCAATACTGATTATACCTTGTAAAAGCTTTAAGATTCAAAACATCAATGACTGGATTATCTGCTTTTTCTATTTTTAATAATCCAGAATCGTTTATGTAATTGCTTGCGCTGGAATAAATATATTGTGAAGCCTTTTCAACTAAACCAGCTCTTATTGGATTTAGATGTATGTAATCTAATTTAGACCACATAAATTTATTGGTATAAATCTCTTCAGGATGATTCCCATACTGCCAAAATTGATATTTTTTGTTTCTTGTATGCTTTTCTGCTGCTAATTTGAAGCGTTCCAGCATCCATTCTTTTCGGCTTTCTGGTACGACTTGGATTTTCTCTAAAATATTTTTTGCGGTAAATTTTTTAAAATCTCTTATCAAATCTGATAATTTACCATCTTGAGATTGAATGATTAAATGAATGTGATTGCTCATAATGACATAGCCATACAAAATCATTGCTTTGTTTTTTATGCAGTAATCCAAAGATTCTATTATACTGTCTCTGTAGGTTTGCCTAGTGAAAACATCTATCCAATCTACAACAGTTGCCGTTATATAATGTGGTAAAGTCTGGTCCCTAATTACATAGCCTTCTTTCATTTTGACATATTTTTAGTATAAAAATAACGATTTTAATGACTTGTTTATTTTTTTAAATCTAAGATGATGAAAGTCAGAGACTTTATTGCGTTTTGTTTTAATAACAGGTTTAGGAAATTGCGCAAAGTCAGAGACATTTGCGCAGCATACCCGAAAATGTTATGTACTCTTCGAAGAGCTGGGTATTTTGCGGAGCGAGATATTAATGTTTATATCCTAATGATAATGAAAACACTTTGTTTTTGATATTTGAACTACTCATAGGTTCATTATTGATATTAGCTAAACCAAGATTGTAACGAAAATTCACAGATAAATTTTTTGACACGTCGTAGACGGCTCCAAAATTTAAACCTAAATCAATTGATTTAAGATAATTTTTTATGTCATATTCTGATGTAGATGTATTTAATGATGGCAATGCTCTATCTGAACTATATTTTGCTTTTGCGCTTAATAACAAACCTATTTGCGGTCCAGCCTCAATACTCAGTTTATCTAGAATGTAATATTTAGCCATTACGGGTAGATTTAAATAGGATAAGTTCCATTTGCCATCATAAGAATACAGAAAAACTGAAGAAGCATCAAGCACAGGTATCTTCATTTTGTTTCCTTGCGTAGAAAATAATAATTCAGGTTGAACTGCAAATTTATCAGTAATTTTTATCTCGGTAAAAATGCCTGCATTAAAACCAATTAAAGGCGAACTATCAGGAAAGTAACCTGTTAAATTTGCAACATTTAACCCTGCTTTTGCTCCAAAGTTGACTTTTTGTGCATTTGTTAAGGCAAATACAAATACTGTTACCGCAGTTAAAATATATTTTTTCATCGGGTTTCTTATTAATTTAAAATGTGAAAATGGCGATAAATTCTATCTCTGTTATTTTTATCTCATATCAAATATATAAAAATAATCTTATAAAAAATTAAATTTAATTATTGTTTGACCATAAAAAAAACGGCGTTTAAAGTTCATTTAAACGCCGTTTTATTTTATATAAAAAGAAGTTTTTTATCGAATTGCTTTTACGAATTCTTCAATTTTTCCAGTTCCGTTTTCGGTTAAATGAGTGATAAAAGCACTTCCTATAATTGCGCCTTTGGCAAATTGCGTGGCTTGATTGAAAGTTTCTTTGTTGCTGATTCCAAATCCAATTACTTGAGGATTTTTTAGATTCATATCAGCAATGCGTTTGAAATAATCTTCTTGGATGCTTCCAAAACCAGATTGTGAACCGGTAACACTTGCCGAACTTACCATATAAATAAATCCATCGGATACGCTGTCAATAAAACGAATGCGCTCGTCCGAAGTTTGTGGCGTAATCAAGAATATATTTTTCAATCCGTATTTTTCAAAAGTAGCTTTGTATTCATCGGCATACACATCAACGGGAAGATCAGGAATGATTAATCCATCGATGCCAATCTCCGCACATTTCTGGCAGAAATTCTCCACTCCGTATTGCAACATGGGGTTGAAATACCCCATAATCACTAAAGGAATAGAAACTGTTTTGCGGATATCCTTTAATTGGTCAAACAAAACTTGTGTTGTCATTCCGTTATGCAACGCTTGAGTGGAACTGGCTTGAATTGTTGGTCCATCTGCCAATGGATCGCTGAACGGCAATCCAATTTCAATCATATCAATACCGCTTTTTTCTAAATCCTGAATGATTTGTACCGTATCATTTAAGTTAGGATATCCAGCCGAAAAATAGATGGAAAGTATCTTTTTGGTTTCTTGTAATTTTTGATTTATTCGGTTCATTTTATATTTTTTATCAGATTTTAAAGGTTTTAGAAACCTTCTACTTTTATTAATTCAGTGGCTTAAATGGCGGCACTGTAAGCCCAAGCTTTTAGGTTGGATTGTAAATGTACTTCAACGCGTTTGTAATGCAATCCTTCGTACAAATCCGTTTGGCGAAGTTCTTGGGACGAAATGGAATATAAAATTCCGTTGATGGTATCTTCCGGTTTATGGGTTTCCATAATGATGGGATAATGTACTAATCCAAATTCTTCTTCGATTTGAATTTCTTTTACTACATAACCAATTAACGTTTCGGGAGTTCCTTCAAGAATACGCCCAAAAAGATCTTTTTGTATGTCCTCATTTTGTAAGCTGCCGTAAGCGAATAATTTTTCCATAGTTTCTATTTTGAAAATGTAAATTGAACTTCATTTTTTATTGCTGTTGGGTTTGCGTTAAGGATTGCAGTGAAAATCCTTTTTTATCTCGTTTTTTAACGAGATAAAAAAGATTGTAACGTAAAGCCTGACCTCGCTGAAACGCTAGTGAAAGCGAGGGAACGCCCTGAAATAAATTCAGGATAAACCCAATTATAATTTAAAATAATCAATATAGGTATTCAAATCTTTGTCGCCACGACCGGAAAGATTGATGACTACAATATCCTCCGGTTTGAATTTCATTTCGTCGAGAACGGCAAAGGCATGGGCACTTTCGATAGCGGGAATAATACCTTCCATTTTGGAGAGTTGTAATCCCCAATTCATAGCCTGATCATCAGTAATCGAGATGAATTTCGCTCTTCCTGAAGCGAACAAATGTGCGTGCATCGGGCCAACGCCTGGATAATCCAATCCGGCAGAAATAGAATACGGCTCTGTGATTTGACCATCAGGAGTTTGCATCAATAGGGTTTTACTTCCGTGAATAACGCCTACTTTTCCTAATGCCGATGTTGCGGCACTTTCGCCAGAATGCACTCCTAAACCAGCAGCTTCAACCGCGATAATGTTTACGTCTTCGTTGTCAAGAAAATGATAATACGCACCTGCAGCATTGCTTCCGCCACCTACACAAGCAATTACGTAATCAGGGTTTTCACGACCTTCTTTTTCTAATAATTGTTCTTTGATTTCCTTAGAAATGACACTTTGGAAACGCGCCACCATATCCGGATAAGGATGTGGTCCAACTACGGAACCGATGATATAGTAGGTGTCAACGGGATTGTTAATCCAATCACGAATGGCTTCGTTAGTGGCATCTTTTAAGGTTCTTGAACCCGAAAGAGCCGGACGAACTTCGGCACCTAACATTTTCATACGAGCCACATTTGGTGCTTGACGTTTGATGTCGATTTCACCCATATAAACAATACATTCCAGTCCCATTAATGCACAAACGGTTGCTGTTGCAACGCCATGTTGACCTGCACCTGTTTCGGCAATAATGCGTTTTTTGCCCAACCTTTTTGCCAGTAGAATTTGTCCAATGGTATTATTGACTTTATGTGCACCGGTATGGCAAAGATCTTCTCTTTTCAGATAGATTTTGGTGTTGTATTTTTTAGATAAACGCTCTGCAAAATAAAGCGGGGTAGGGCGACCAACATAATCTTTTAAAAGCGCATCAAATTCGGCCTGGAATTCTGGTTCAGCTGTAATTTTTAAATAATTTTGACGTAATTCTTCCACATTTGGGTATAACATTTCAGGAATGAAGGCGCCTCCAAATTCTCCGTAATAGCCTTTTTCGTTGACGTTGTATGACATAATTTTATTTTTTTTATTTATTTTGGTGGAGACGTTGCATTGTAACGTCTCCACATAATTGTATGTTTTTTAATCCGGGTTCTATTTCAAATTTACTGTTTACATCAATGGCGTAAATGGGTAAATTGGTTTTCAAAATTTCATTTACGGCACCCATTTCATTAATTCCGATTCCTCCACTCAAGAAAAAGGGTTTGCTTGAAGGATACTTTTCTAATACTTTCCAATCGAATGTAGTTCCGTTGCCACCGGGTAATTTTCCTTTGGTATCAAAAAGGAAATAGTCACAAACCGTTTCAAATGGTTTTAGCACCTCAAAATCAAATGTATCATCAACCGAAAATACTTTGATGATTTCTATAGAATTATCCATTTTATTTTTCAAATCCTGACAAAATTCAACTGATTCGTGTCCGTGCAATTGAACGGCTTGCAAATCGTATTTTGCTGTTTTTTCTAAAATAACGGGAATGCTTTCATTTACAAAAACACCCACTTTTTTAATCGATTTTGGTAAATCTGGAATCACATCATCAAAATACCGAGCCGATTTTTCCCAGAATATGAATCCCATATAATCGGGTAGGAGCGAACCCACTTCGAGTATATTATCGGGATATTTCATGCCGCAGATTTTAATCCCCACCCCAGCCCTCCCCGAAGGGAAGGGAGCCGAAGTATCTTGATTGTCAGTGTTTTTTTTCATTTCCAGTTTTTTGCCACTAATTTCACAAATTTTCACCAATTGAATTCGTGTTAATTTGTGAAATTCGTGTCTAGCTTTAAATTTTTAATTTTGAAATAAATTCCGTTGCTGCTTTACCGGCATTGTCCGTTTTCATAAAGTTTTCTCCAATTAAGAAACCTTTGTAACCATATGGTTTTAGCTCGTTTATTGCTTCGATTGATGAAATCCCGCTCTCGGAAACTTTTACAAATTCATCCGGGATTTTTGATGCCAATTGTTTGCTGAAGTCCAAACTCACTTCGAAGGTTTTCAGGTTTCTGTTGTTCACGCCAATCATATCCAAAGTGGGCATAATTGATTTTTCCAGTTCTTCCTGATTGTGAACTTCCAACAACACTTCCAATCCCAAACTTTTAGCAAATTCAGATAATGATTTGATTTCGTCTCTTGTTAAAACCGCTGCAATCAGCAAAATCAAATCCGCTCCGTGGGCTTTAGCTTCTAATATTTGGTATTCATCTACAATAAATTCTTTTCTCAATAATGGAATGTTCACTGAGGCTCTTGCCAAAAGTAAATCGTCCAATGAACCGCCAAAATATTTTCCATCGGTCAAAACCGAAATTCCACAAGCACCGGCAGTTTCATATCCTTTCACCACTTCTTCAACAGTAAAACTATAATTTATTTCGGCTTTTGAAGGCGAACGACGTTTGTGTTCTGCAATGATTCCAGAAGTGCTGTTTCTTAAATTTTCACTTAAAGAAATAGTTTTTTTTCCAAAGAAAACCGAAGCTTCCAATTGCGAAACGGGAATGATTGATTTCTTGAGGATGACTTCTCTTTTTTTGTCAACTATAATTTTATCTAAAATATTCATTCTTATTTGTTTAAAGTTTTCTTTGTTTAAAGTTTAAAGTTGCACAAGATTCTTGTAATTTGTTCAAAAGTTAGAATTTCCATTCCAACAACTTTAAACCTTAAACTTTAAACGATTTTTTTACCTGCTCAATTCTTGTAATATTTTTAAAGCGTTATATCCTTTTCCAGAAAATAAACTTTCTTTTGCCAACTCAAAACCTTCAAGCGGCGAGCATTTTGTAACGGTTGCAATTGCCATTGCGGCATTGGCACAAACCACATTATTTTGGGCTTCGGTACCTTTTCCAGAAATGATATCAGTAAACATTTGAGCCGATTCTTCGATGGTAGTTCCACCTTCGATTTCGCTTTGCAGCAAAAGGCGAACACCAAAATCCTCTGGTTTTAACATTCCTTCCATTGAATTGGTAATCGTTTTTGTTGGTCCTGTCAGTGAAACCTCGTCATAGCCGTCAAGCGAATGCAAGATTGTAAAATTCACATCGGTATTTTGATACAAATAGGCGTACATTCTGGCCAGTTCTAGATTGAAAACACCTACCAATTGATTTTTAGGAAATGATGGATTTACCATTGGTCCCAACATATTGAAGAAAGTTTTTACTGCTAATTCTTTTCTAATAGGCCCCACGTTTTTCATGGCAGGATGAAATAAGGGAGCGTGCAAAACACAAATTCCCGCTTTTTCAATACTTCTTTCCAGAAAATCATTGTCGTTGCTGAACTTAATTCCCAATTTCTCTAAGACATTACTAGATCCGGAAATGGAAGAAACACCATAATTTCCATGTTTAGCTACTTTGATTCCCGCACCGGCAGCCACAAAAGAAGCTAGAGTTGAGATATTGAAAGTGTCTTTTCCATCGCCACCCGTACCGCATAGATCTATGGTATTGTATCCTGATAAATCCACACGAATACACAATTCTAACAACGCTTCACGGAAACCGGAAAGTTCTTCAATACTAATGCTTCGCATCATGTAAACAGTAAGGAAAGACGCAATCTGGCTTGTGTTATAACTTCCGTTGGAGATATTAACCAATACGTTTTTTGCTTCTTCTTTCGAAAGCATTTCGTGATTGATGAGTCTATTTAATATATTTTTCATTTTTATTTTGTTTTTGCCACAAAGGCACGAAGGTGCAAAGGGTCATTTTTTTGCTTTTGGCTCCCTCTCTTTCGGAGGGGGTGGGGGGAGGAACTAACTCTTAACCCAATTCTCCAATATCTTTTTTCCATTAGGCGTCAAAACACTTTCCGGATGAAATTGTACACCGCGAACATCATAAGTTTTGTGACGCAACGACATCACCTGGCCATTTTCGTCGAATGAAGTGGCTTCAAGTACATCAGGTAAATTGGTGTCAACCACCCAAGAATGGTAACGACCTACTTCAAATTCATTTCCTAATCCTTCGAATAATAGTTCATCATCAACTACGGTTTTTACCATTGTGGCAACACCGTGATAGACTTTATCTAAATTAGAAAGTGTTCCTCCAAAAACTTCACCTATCGCTTGTTGCCCAAGACACACTCCAAAAATACTTTTGGTTGGAGCATATTTTCTGATTACTTCTTTCAATAATCCGGCTTCATCTGGAATTCCAGGTCCAGGAGAAAGTAATATTTTATCGAAAACTGCAATTTCGTCGATATCAAATTCATCGTTTCTGTATACGGTTACTTCGCAATCTAAATCTTCCAGATAATGCACCAAATTATAAGTGAAACTATCGTAATTGTCTATGACTAGTATTTTTTTCATTTTGTTTTCTTTTACCTCACCCCCTGCCCCTCTCCAAAGGAGAGGGGGGACTCTGAGAATAGATTATGTTTTGTAATTACTTGTATAAATGGTTAAGTTGCTCATTCAGAACACTGCGACTGAACACTAAAAACTGAATACTGAATACTACTAAATAGTTTCTGCTAAATCCAAAGCTGCGTTCAACGCTCTCAATTTGTTATATACTTCCTGCATTTCGCTTTCTTCATCAGAACTCGCTACAATTCCTGCTCCCGCTTGGGAATGCAATTGATGATTTTTACTAAGGAAAGTCCGAATCATAATGGCGTGATTAAAGTTTCCTTCAAAATCCATAAAACCAATAGCACCACCATAAAAATTTCGATTGGTTTTTTCGTACTCTTCAATCAATTGCATGGCTCTGTGTTTTGGTGCGCCACTTAAGGTTCCCGCCGGAAAAGTATCAGCTACAACTTGCATAGTTGTGGCACTCGGGTGCAAATGTCCAGTTACTTTTGAAACTAGGTGAATCACATGAGAAAAGAATTGTACTTCTCTATATTTTTCTACATTGACATTATGACCGTTTCGGCTTAAATCATTTCTGGCTAAATCAACCAACATCACGTGTTCGCTATTTTCCTTTTTATCTTCCGATAATTGTTTGGCAAGAATGGCATCTTGCTCATCATCACCGGTTCGTTTAAAAGTTCCTGCGATAGGATGAATTTCGGCCTTACGGTCTTTGACAATAATTTGGGCTTCCGGAGAAGAGCCAAATATTTTGAAATCACCATAATCAAAAAAGAATAAATAAGGCGAAGGATTGATGCTTCGCAACGCTCTGTACACATTAAATTCGTCACCTTTAAAACCTTGGGTAAACCTTCTGGACAAAACTAATTGGAATACATCACCTCTAAAACAATGCTTTTTGGCCAAAGCCACATTATGTTTGAATTCTTTATCTGTCAAATTCGAAAAGCCTTCTCCTTCTTTAGAGAATTTATAGGAAGCAATGTTTCGGGATTGTAATAATTGCTCAATTTCCGAGATGTTATTTTTTCCGTCTAAACTGTGACAGAAAATATAAGCTTCATTTTTAAAATGATTGATAGCTATGATATTTTGGTACACGGCATAATAAACATCAGGAATAGAAATACTATTGTCTTTTTTAGCGATAGTAACTTTTTCGAAATACCGAACGGCATCATATGAAATATAGCCAAACAAACCATTATTTATGAATTTGAAATCATTTTTCTCGGATTTGAATTGACTTGAAAATTCTTGTATTACTTCTGGAATATTGGTTGTGGCATCAATAGCAATGTTCTCAAAACTACCATCAGGAAATGTTTTGTAGATGATTTCATTTTCTATTTTTATAGAAGCAATCGGATTGCAACAGATATAAGAAAAACTGTTGTCATTCCCATGATAATCACTACTTTCCAGCAATAAACTATTAGGAAATTTGTCGCGAATTTTGAAATACACACTCACGGGAGTTATGGTATCGGCAAGAATTTGCTTGTAATTTGTATTTAGTATAAAAGGTTTCAATTTATATAATTTTTTAGTGTTGTGTAATAGTAAAGAAATAGAGCACAAAAAAAAGGCCTGTCGTGATGACAAGCCTTTTATATTTATAGTTTAATAATACTATAGGAGCTTTGTTCACGACGACTGACGTAAATTATTCCACCACCAAGTATTGTTTATAGTTGTTTTCATGATTTTTTTGTTGTGACAAATATATAAATGAATTTCGAGTATTCAAAAATAAAAAACCAAAAAAAATATTAAATTTTACGTTTTTTTGTTAAATAAAGTTTAACTAAAATGGCAAATCAACATTTAATTCAAATTCGTCGTAAATTGTTTTATCTCCCAAATCATCAAAATAACTACCGGAACCGTATTTAATGTCATATTTTGTTCGGTCTATTTTTAAAGCGGCAGTTGCAGTATTCCCTTTTACGATGAAATCAATTTTACGGGATTTGTAACTCCTTTTATTGTCAAATCTGCAGTGACACTGTAAACATTATTGCCTTTATCGCCAATGCTTTTGAAAACCAAGTTGGAAGTGTTATAATTATCTGCTCCGAAAAATTCATCCGATTTCAAATGTCCTTCTAATTTTATTTTTGATTTTCCGGTTTGATCTGTATTTGATAATGATTTCATGTCTACAGTAAAATTTCCTCCTGCCACTTTATTATTTTTGAAAATAATATATCCGCCTTTTAGTTTTACTATTCCTTCATGTTGACCGGTTACTTTTTTTCCTACCCAATTAATTTTACTTTTAGAGATATCAATTTTATTGGTTTGTCCTTCTGCTGTAATAAATGTAAAAATGACTATTAGAACGAGACTAATTTTTTTAAATTTTTCATGATGATATTTTTAAATTAAAAGTCAATGCCGAATAAAAAAATACTAATGAAATTTATTTATTCAATATCAAAGTTACAAAAATCAATTTCAATTTTAAGATGCTGATACGCTATATCTTAGTTAAATTTATTGATGATTTCAAAATGAAAAATTATTAATAAATGAATTCACGCAATTCAATATTTAAAGCGGTTTTTACAGCTAATTTTTATATAAAATTTTATGACAGTCCGCAATATGTTCCAAAGGATAAAATAGGACACACAGATAACACGGATTGAACGGATTTTGCACAGATTTAAATAACAGTTTGATTCACCAAGTAAAAAAATCCGTGTAAATCGGTATAATCTGTACAATCTGTGGGCTAATATTTATGCTTTATAAATGTACAAACGACGAAAATTATATTCGAAATGATTTTAGTCCGCATTACGGATAGTCATATAAAATTTTATTTGGTTTGGTTAAAAAAGAAACCCATCAATTAATTACTCGTTATGGTACTGAATTATTTTTCGGTTAAATTAAATGTAAGGTTGATTAAAAAATTATAATTTAATTTTTAATCTTAAATTAGATTCATGATAATCCAGTCATTTAAAAGTTTTCTTTAGATCTTAATTTCCAATGGCTAATGTCTTGTTCTTTTGTAATCTAAAATCCGGATTCTTTTTAATGTTTGTTTCTAAAAAAAGCTCCGAGTTGTTTATTTTTAAATACTCTATTGAAAAAGATTCATTGCTAAACCAATTCTTTATTTCTGAATCATACGCTGCGTTTTCACTGTGAATACCTCCATCACAGTTATTAACGAGTACTCCTTGTAAATTAATTTTTGCTAAATTAGCTGAAATATTACTTATTTTACTGCCTAATAAAATACAAAGTTTAAATCCGGAAACAACGCTGTTGTTGAGGCTAAAGTAACTTTTGTCTTTAACGTAAACAGCTTCTCTGACTAAGCCTTGATTGTTTTCTTCTAAATTTGCTAAAGTGATATTTGTGGCAATTATTTTGGTTAGTTTTTTTGTTAAATCTGCATTTTCAATTTTATCAAATGAGTCTATTTCAAAACATCGAGAACCGGAAATATCAGATGAATATGGATAACGTATAGCAATACTGTTACTTATATTGCATTGTGCACCTTGCGTAAAATCAAAATCGTCATCAGTTGCTCTAAATGAAATGACATTGTCAAAATTTACGTCTCCACCATAACACTCATAGGAATCATCATTCGAATAACTGATTTGAATAAAATTAAATTTAGTTTTTCGACCAACACCTGCTAATGACAATCCGTTAAGTTCTTTTAAAGCATTTAGTTTTCTTCCTGAATATTCGATACGAACATATTTTAATATACCAGAATTGCTGTCTTGATTTTGTCCGCCATAATGACTAATCATAGGGTCTAAATTAAAGTCTAAAAAGCCTATTCCACCAACTTTATTTATAGGAGCTTCCCCTAATATGATAATTCCTCCCCAGTCTCCAGGTTTTCTCATTGAAATTTCTCTATTGGAAGTAAAAACAATAGGGTCTGTTACTTCACCTTCCGCCATAATTTTTGAACCTTTTGTTATTACTAGTGTTCCACATGTTTCTACATCTCCACGTATAATGGTTCCTGGTTCAATGGTTAATACAGCGTTATTTGTTATGTATACAACCCCAATTAATCTATAGGTATTCCTTTTATACAGTTTAAGATCACTACTTATTGTGCCTGTCAAAATATTAGTTGCATCTGGATACTCTTCCGCAGTTGGTTTAAAGTTGGTCCAATTTTTCATCCAATTAGTTTCACCGATGATTCCTTTTATCTGTTGGGCATTTATAGATAGGTTATTTATTAGACTTATGAATATAACAAATATGGCTTTTTTCATAATTAAATTTTTTTTGAGTTCAATTCTTGCGAGGGGCATCTTTTTATTTTCAAAATTACTTTGAGTATGTTAAAGGAATAATTACTATATGTTATTTTATTGTTACTATAAGTTATGGTATGTAAATTTTAATAGTAGATATTTGTGAGGATTAACTCTGTCTATAACATGATTTTTTTGTTTTGTAATTTGCTTTTATAAAAAAAGCCCTTGTTTTTACAAAGACTTAGAAGAATTTTATATTAATTTATAAAAAGAAACCCCAACAGTTTCCTATTGGGGTTTGCTAATTATTTTGAGAAAATATTAGAATTTCAAAGCAACTGCTAAGTCAAATTCGTCTGAAATGGCTTTGTCTCCTAGGTTATCAAAGAAACTTCCAGAACCATATTTAATATCGTATTTTGTTCTATCAATTTTTAATGAAGTTGCAGCAGTATCTTTTGTAGTTGCAAGATCAAATGTAATTGGGTTTGTTTTTCCTTTAATAGTTAAATCTCCGGTTACTGTGTAAACATTAGCTGTTTTTGCAACTACTTTTTTGAAAATTAATGTTGCTGTTGGAAATTTTTCAGTTCCAAAAAAATCTTCAGATTTCAAGTGACCGTTTAATTTTCCTTGGTATTCGCCAGAAAGGTCAGTTGCTGTTAATGATGCCATGTCAACATTAAAAGTACCACCAGCTAATTTTTTTCCTTTAAAGATTAATTTACCGTCTTTTAAATTTACCGTCCCTTCATGTTTTCCGGTTACTTTTTTTCCAACCCAGTTAACAGTACTTTTTGAAGCATCAACTTTTTTAGTTTGTGCTGTTACAGATAAAGTAGATAAAACTACTACTAGTGCCAATGCAATTGATTTTAAATTTTTCATGTGTTTAAATTTGATTTTGGATTAATATTTGATTTGAATTAGTAATTATAATGTAATAAATAAGTCTTCGTTTGATTTTCTAACTTTTTTGTAATGTTGTGTTGCATCCTCTTCGTGTCTATAACCAAGTGTTGCAATTAAAGTAGCATTTAGACCTAATTTGTCCAAACCTAATATTTCATTAACCTGAGCGGGAACAAAACCTTCCATAGGAGTAGCATCAATTTTAAGTTCAGCAGCAGCATTCAAAAGATTACCCAAAGCTAAATAGGTTTGTTTTGCTGTCCAGATGCTTTTGACGTCATGATCTAATGTAGAAATTTTAGATTTCATAAAGTCACCATAACCAGACAAAGCTTCGATTGTAGTATTTCTTGTTTCACTAATATTTTTCAAATAACTATCAATTGTTGTGTCGTCAACGTTAGTTTCATTTGCAAAAATGATTAGGTGAGAAGCTTCAACAATTTGAGATTGTCCCCAAGCCGAAGGTTGAAGCTGCGCTCTTAATTCAGGATTTTCAACAATAATAACTTTGTAAGGTTGCAAACCATATGAAGAAGAACTCAAACGAATTGCTTCTTTTAATATATTTAAATCTTCTGTTGTTATTTTTTTGGAAACATCAAATTTCTTTGTTGCATATCTCCAGTTTTGATTTTCTAAAAAAGTATTCATAATTTTAATATATTTAATTTCTGTATTTTTCTAATAAATAATTTAATTGTTCTAATTCTTCGGTATTTAATTTTTTGGAAAAAAGTTGATCGTGTGCAATTACTTTTGGATCTAATTCTTTTAAAACATCTAAGCCTTTTTGAGTAATTTGAACTTCAATTTTTCTTCTATTTTCAGGGCAAACATTTCGAGTAACAAAATTTTTTAATAATAATTTATCTACTAATCGAGTAGTGTTACTAGTTCTGGCTAACATACGTTCTTGTATTAAACACATGTTTGCCGGATTTCCTTTTTGACCTCTTAATATTCGTAATACATTATATTGTTCTCCAGATATGTCATACGGCTTCAATATCTCATTGAAATTATCTGTGATAACATTTTGAGTATATAAAATATTCAGAGTAATTTTTTTTGAAATGTCCAATGGTATTGTACTTTTTATTTCATCTTCAATTTTCATGCCTTTCTGTATTTCATTTGTCGATACAAATATAACTATTTTCATATTTGTATATACAAGTGTTTGTTATTTTTTTGTTAAAATAATTTTAATCTACAGTAAAGGATTTTTATTTTTAGAATTTAATTTTAATTAAATAGTTGTAAATAAAGTGTTTAAGTTTTTTAAGAGAGCAGTTTTGGTAAAAAAAAGCCAAAAAAAATGTTTCAGATTATTTATGCGATTATTGTGCTGTATATAATTTTTCATCTTAAACTTGTACAGTATGTCTTCGATTTAAACACTATTTGGTTATGGAATGTAATAAACTGACTCACACAAGTGGTTTATGGGTTATTTATTTTGCAAAAGCATAAAAAGAATGACTGATTAAATCCTAAAGCGAGGATAGAGTGGTTTTTAATGGCATTATTAAATTTATTTTCTTCATAATTATTTCTCTAAATGATACTGCAAAGATAAATTGTGAAAAATCTGTAGTCAGTAACTAATGTCACATTGGATAAAGAGATTGATTTTAATTATTTTTTATCCGTTGGGTGCAATTATTCAAAACGTCAGTTCGAGGCTTAATTTTTTCACAAAAAAAGCAATATAAAATGACGTATTAAGTAATTTGATTAAAATAATGTCGTATATGTTTTTAGAGGCAAACTACATAGTCATTGAGGGTTTGACCCTATAAAATACGACAATATATCGTTCCTGTTACTTATACCTATCGTCTGGACATAAGTCTAAAAATAAACACGAATTTCACGAATTGCCACGAATTTAAAGAAAGTTGGGTACTTTGACAAATAGTTGCTAACTCCGAAAAGCGTTGTCAACCGTAAGCAGATGAAATAGGTTCGCTAAAGCGAAATACTGATAAAAAACAGATTTTCCACAACACTAATCTGCTGAATCTGCAAAATCTGCGTGAAAAATTTTTAGCACGCAGATTCAGCAGATTTTATAGTGCCGTAGTACTATTTCGAATTCTTAATACCAACCATTTGAAAAGAGTTAGATAGAATTCATTCGTGAAATTAATTACACGAACTGTATTAGCCGCATAGATTTGTGAAAATTAGTGGAATTCGTGTTCAAATTTAACCTTTACTATTTGTGTCCATACGATAGGTTTTATATTAGTTTTGAAAAAACGTCAATGGTAGTGTTTTTTGTGTAGTAAAACGGAACAAAAAATGTATCGAGAACCGTTTTTTAATAATAATTTTCTAGTTCTCGATACAATTTTCTGACGAAAATCACTCGAACTGACGAAAATTATCATCAAAAACTAATTACACTCAATGGGTCATTTTTTATAAAACAATACATGTAAACAGTTGTTAAATAATATATTTAAATAAATACATTTAATTTGTTATGGTATTTTTATTACATTTAAGAGTTCTAATAATAGCGATTAAATTTGAATTTTATGAGTATGAAAGAAGCAAAACCTACATATGACGATCTACTCAACAAATTGAAAGAGCAAGAGTTAAAAATAGATCGGTTACTAAAAAAAGAAGAGTCATTAGCTAATTTCAAATTTTTTATCGAAGAGTCTAATGATTTAGTATGTATTGTGGGAATTGATGCTTTTTTCAAAAAGATAAATCCCGCTTTCGTTGAAATTTTAGGATATTCAAAAGAAGAATTACTTAACAATTCTTTACACCATCTTTTACACCCCGATGATCTTGAAAGATCGTTAAAAGAGATTGAGAAACTTTCTACGGGGATACCTTCAATAAATTATGAGAATAGATTCCTAAAAAAGAATGGTGAATTTGTTACTATTCAATGGACTGCAAACAGCATTTCTTCTAAAAATATTTATGCAATTGGAAAAGATATCTCAGAGATAAGAAACACCCAAGAAAAATTAATTAAAAGTGAAAACTTATTAAACCATGCGCAAAAAATCGCAAAAATTGGTGCTTGGGAATTCGATTTAAATACTAAAAAAATAATTTGGTCTGATGAATTGTATGCCATTTTTGAAGTTGAAAAAAAGAATGATCAAGATTTATTTCAGGAATATTTAAATAATTTCTCTAAAGAAGATATAGCGTTATTTCAAGAAAAAATAGCGCAATTAATTATTGACAAAAAACCTTTTGAAATAGAACAAAGAGCTACTTTTTTTAATAAAAAAGTAAAGTGGTTTAACCAAACTATTTTTCCGTTATTGGATGATAATGGGAATGTATTAGGAATCAGAGGTAATACTCAAGATGTTAGCTTAAAAAAACAAATTGAAGTTGCGGTTAAAGCTAAAGAACAAGCAGAAGTTGATTATAAACTAAAAGTGATAGAAGAAGAAAGCAATGCTAAGTTTAAGAATTACATAGAAAATGCACCAGATGGAGTTTTTGTCTTGGATGAAAAAGGAAATTACTTAGATGTAAACCATGCAGCAACACTATTGACCGGTTACTCAAGGGAGGAACTATTAACAATGAAGTTTGGCGATTTGTCTTCTCAAGAATCTTTGGAAGAATATTTTAAAGAATTCGAAAATCTTTTAAAGAATGGAATAGCAAAAAAAGAAATTAAAGCGATTCATAAAAAGGGAGAAATTAGATGGTGGTCAGTTGAAGCTGTAAAACTTTCAGAAAATAGGTTTTTAGGTTTTGTTAAAGATATTACCGAGAGTAAAAAAGTAATTATAACGTTAAGAGAAGAAAGAGATAAGTTTGCTAAAATTGCGGCTACTTCACCCGGTTTAATTTATTCCATGCGTCAAAATAAAGACGGCTCTTTATGCTATCCTTATGCCAGTAATGCTATTGAAGAAATTTACGGATTTACTTATGAAGATGTTGAAAATGATACCAATACCATTTTTTCATTGATTCATCCTGAAGATTTAGATTATGTCAAGTATAGCATTATTGAAACCAAGTCAAAGTTAATTCCTCTCAAAGGGAAATACCGTTACATGCACCCAATAAAAGGATTGGTATGGCACGAGATAAACTCTTTGCCAGTGGTTGAACCAGAAGGAACTGTGATTTGCCATGGAATAATTACTGATATCACCGAAAGAATAGGAGCAGAACAAAAACTCATTAAAGCCAATCGGCTTTATTTATTTATAAGCCAAATTAACCAGATGATTGTCCGTACAACTGATGAACAAACCCTTTTTAGAGAGGCTTGTTCTATAGCTGTTGAATTAGGTAAGTTTAGAATGGCCTGGATTGGATTAGTAGATGAAAATACTAAAAAAATAATTCCTAGAATGATTGCGGGCGAAGACAATGGTTATCTTTCTATAATAAAAACTATTTCAATTGAAGATATACCGGAGGGGAGAGGTCCTGCTGGAATTGCGTTTAGAGAAGCGAAATATGCAGTTTGCAATGACATTCAGAATGATCCAATGATGCTGCCATGGAAAGAAGAAGCTTTAGAACGGGGCTATTTTTCTTCAATGGCGGTGCCAATAAAAAAATTCGGAAAAGTAATTGGTATTTTTTATTTTTTTGCTGGTGAAAAAAACTTTTTTGATGCTGAGGAAATTGCATTATTGGAAGAAGCAACTGGTGATGTGACTTTTGCGTTAGAGATTTTTGAGAAAGAAGCTTTGCGCAAAAAAGCAGAAGAGGCAGTTTTTGAAAGTGAACAACGGTATCTTACACTTACTGAAGTATCACCAGTAGGAATTTTTCGTACTGATGTGGCTGGGCTCACTACTTATGTTAATCCCCGTTGGTGTCAAATTTCAGGCTTATCTTATCAGGAGGCTTTAGGAAATGGCTGGCTCAGTGCTGTCCATAATGATGATGAAAAATTATTGTTTAATGGATGGGAAAATGCAACTTATAATCAAGAAATCTCCTTGTCAGAATATCGGTTTGTTCGCCCAGACGGATCAATTTCTTGGGTGATGGGACAGGCCATTCCGGAGAGAAATACCAAAAATGAAATTGTGGGCTATATAGGCACAATTACTGATATTACAGAACGTAAAATTGCGGGAGATATAATTTTAAAGGAAAAACAGCTTTCTGAAACAATAATTAATAATCTTCCAGGTGTTTTTTATCTCTACGGTGAATCTGGAAAGTTTGTGAAATGGAATAAAAATTTTGAAGATGTAACGGGTTACAATAAAAATGAAATAGCCCAAATGAGTCCGGTTGATTTCTTTGATGAAGATGAAAAAGAAAAAGTTAAAAAAAGAATAAAAACCGTTTTAGAAAATAAACCAAAGGGAATTGAAAATAAATTTCCGGGAATTGAACTTAACTTTTATACAAAAACGAAAAATAAAATCCCTTATTATATTAATTCACTTGTTGTAGAATATGAAGGTGAAAAATGCATATTAGGAATGGGCTTAGATTTAACTGAAATTAAAAAAGCGGAGAAACAAATTAAAAGTGCCAATGAAAGATTTGAAAGAATTTCGGTTGCGACAAATGATGCTATAGCTGAAGTGGATTTATTGACTGGGCAAAGTTGGAATAATAAAGCATTTACTGAACTTTTTAATTTTGGAAGCAGAGGTGAACCAAGCACTGTCGATAATAAAGAAATATGGCGCTCTAGACTTCATCCGGATGATAGGGAAAGAGTTATTAAAAAGCTTGAAGAAAGCTATGCAAGTACTATAAATATATGGGCGGATGAATTTCGTTTTCAAAAAGTGGATGGTAGTTATGGATACTTTTATGATCGTGCTGTTATCATTAGAGATGAATCAGGGAAAGCAAAACGTTTGATTAGTTCCATGACTGAAATTACAGAATTGAAAAATATAAAAGAACAACTTGTTAATAGTGAAGAAAAGTATCGCAGCCTTATAGAACAAGCTTCTGATGCTATTTTTATTAACGATGTTTCAGGGAATTTACTCGAAGTAAATGAAAGTGCTTGCATCATGCTAGGGTATACCAAAGAGGAGCTTTGTACAAAAAATCTAACGGATTTGTATACAATTGATGAGCTAAAAAACAGACCCATCATGATTCATGAATTGCTTAGTGGTAAGCAAATTCTAATGGAGCGTAATATGCTGCGTCGAGATGGATCATTGATTCCTGTAGAGATTACTGCCAAAATGATTGCAGATGGCCGTATTGTAGCGATAGTAAGAGATGTAAGTGAACGCAAAAAAATAGAAGAAGAGTTTAAAAAAATGCACAAAAAGCTGGAAGCTATTCTTGACGCTATTCCTGATTTGCTGTTTGAAGTAGATATAAACGGTAGAATTTACAACTACCATTCCCGTCGGGATGATTTGTTAGCGTTGCCCCCAGAAGTATTTCTAGGTAAAACATTTTCGGAAGTATTACCACCCGATGTTGCCAATTTGTGTCTATCCGCTATTCGGGAAGCTTCAGAAAAAGGGTTCTCCATCGGACGACAATATTCATTACAGTTGCAGAGTGGTTTACATTGGTTTGAACTCTCAATTGCACCCATGCAGGAAAGTGAAGATCATGATATACACTTCATTTGTCTTTCTCGTGATATTACAAGTGCCAAACAATCGGACTATGCACTGCAGAAAAGTGAGGAAAGATATCGCGGTTTGTTAAATAATCTTGATACAGGTATAGTGGTTCATGCATCAGATACCTCAATTATTGTGAATAATCTAAAAGCATTGGAATTACTGGGATTAAGTGATAATCAAATGAAAGGGAAAATGGCAATTAGTCCGGCCTGGAAATTTTTGAATGAAGACAATTCGGCTATGCCGATTGAAAAATATCCAGTAAATCAAATATTAACAAGTAAGCAAGCAATAAAAAACATTACAGTTGGAGTGAATCGACCAGAAACTAATGACATCGTATGGCTTTTAGTCAATGGCTTCCCCGATATTGATAACAAAGATGAAATATTTGAAATTGTAATTAGTTTCATTGATGTCACGGAACAAAAGGTGATGGAGATGGAGTTAATAAAAGCGAAAGAACAAGCCGAAGCCGCAAATAGAGCTAAGACTGATTTTCTTGCGAATATGAGTCATGAGATTAGAACTCCATTAAACGGAATAATTGGCTTTACTCATTTGTTGATGAAGTCAAATTTAAAAAAGAATCAGTTCGAATATATGACTACAGTTAATGAATCCGCAACTTCATTAATGGAGATTGTTAATGATGTCTTAGATTTTTCTAAAATAGAATCCGGAAAATTAGAATTGGATATTGAAGAAATAAATCTTTTTAAATTAACAAATCAGGTTATTGATTTATTTAAATACCAAGCCAATCAAAAAAATATAGATTTAACACTCCATATAGATAAAAACGTTCCACAATACATTCTTGCAGATTCCGTAAGATTGAAACAAATAATAGTAAATCTGTTGAGTAATGCCATAAAGTTTACCAGTTTTGGAGAAATACGTTTGGATATAGATGAAATTTATTCTTCAGACAAAAATTGGTCAAACATAAAGTTTTCAGTAAAAGATACCGGAATAGGTATAAAAGGAGGCAACAATGAAAAAATATTTAATTCTTTTGTACAGGAAGATAATTCTACAAATCGAAAATTTGGAGGTACAGGATTAGGTTTGGCTATTTCAAATCAGCTTTTAGCACTAATGGATAGCAAATTGCAATTAATTAGTAAATACGGAGATGGAAGTGATTTTTTCTTTGACATTAAATTTAAAAAGACAAATCATAAAAAAAGTATAGATTCAGTACTTACTAATATAATTAATGAGGATACTATTATTCCCACAGAAACTCTAAATAATAAAAAGATTTTAATAGTTGAGGATAATAAAATCAATATGCTTTTAGCTAAAACACTGATTAAAAGAATAATGTCTAATTGCACTATTTTTGAAGCTAAGGATGGAAATGAAGCAGTAGGACAATATAAAAAAGGGCAACCAGATGTTATTTTGATGGACATTCAAATGCCAAATAAAAATGGATATGAAGCAACTGACGAAATCAGGAAATTAAAAGATTCTGAAAATATTCCTATAATTGCAATAACTGCGGGAATAATGGTTGGAGACAAAGAAAAATGTCTGGAAGCAGGAATGAATGATTATCTGTCAAAGCCAATTATCCAAACCGATTTGGAAAAAATGTTACACAAATGGCTGCTTAAAAAATAATTTTATTTTAGAAATTGAAAAGAGTGTTTATTATTTTAAACACTTTTTTTGTGAATGTGATTTTATAAATTTTTTCAAGAGTTTGTTTAATGATGTTGTGTTTGCTAAATTTACCTGTAAAAATTGAAAATGTAAAAATAGTTGAAAACGGGAGTAAATATTTTGTAAATTTAACCCTCTAACAAATCGAAAGTCCGGATGCTTTAAAAGGGATGATTATGCTGGTATTCAGTGATGTACCAGAAAGTGAAGAATCGGATGAAAACACATTAAAACAAAAAAACAAAGTGTTTCCAGAAAACAAAAAGAACTAGAAGCTGAACTGATTCGTTGTAATGAAGATTTGAACAGTACTCGTGAAGAGATGCAAACCTCCCAAGAGGAACTGCAGTCCACTAATGAAGAATTGACTACTTCCAAAGAAGAGCTGCAAAGTCTGAATGAAGAATTGCAAACCGTTAATACGGAACTTCAAAGTAAATTAGTAGATTTTGAACAGGCAAACAATGACATGAAAAACCTGCTCAACAGTACTGAAATTGCTACTCTTTTTCTGGATAAGGAATTAAACATTCGCAGATTTACGGATCCGGTGACAAAAATATTTAAATTAAGGGCTGCTGATACCAAAAAAATAAACGTTGAGTTCATTAGTACGATGTATTTTATAGATAGTCATAAGGTGATTCAATGTTTTATTCATGAAATTCCAAACTCCAAACTAAAAAAATAAAAAAAGAAAAGCATATATAGTTCCCCCAATCCCATCAAGAAAAAAGGGTAATATTTAACACAGGCGGAAATTATGAAAAAAGTAGAGAATAAATCAGAAGCCATGATGATTCTTCGAAAAAAAGCTGAAGAATTGCAGAAAATTAAAGAATCAAAGTTAGATTCTAAACTTTCTGAAGTTGATACATTGAAACTTATTCATGAATTTGAAGTTCATCAGATAGAACTTGAAATGCAGAAAGAAGAACTTATACTTGCAAAAGAACAGGCTGAAGTTGCTACTGAAAAATACACGGATTTATACGATTTTGCTCCATCTGGCTATTTTACACTGACAAAAACAGGAAAAGTTACAGCACTTAACCTCACGGGATCCCAAATGTTAGGTAAAGATAGGTCTCGATTAATAGACAGTCAGTTTGGATTTTTTGTGTCCAATGATACTAAGCCAATCTTTAATCTTTTTTTAGAGAAGATATTTAACAGTACTATCAAAGAATGCTGTGAGGTTAAGTTACTATTAGACAATAATAGTATAATTAATGTTTATCTCACCGGAATAGCCACTGAGGGTAGAGAACAGGCACTTATTTCAGTTGTGGATATCACACAACTCAAATCGACGGAAAAAGCACTTAAGGAAAGTGAGGAAAGATATCGTGGATTGTTAAATAATCTTGGCGTTGGTGTTATTGTATATGCTCCGGACACTTCTATTATTTTGTCTAACCCTAAAGCATCTGAATTGATTGGATTGAGTACCAATCAAATGAAAGGGAAAATAGCAATTAATCCAGTATGGAAATTTATAAATGAAAATTATAAATCTTTAGCAATTGAAAATTATCCTATAAACCAAATTATAAGTGAGAAAAAGCCAATCAAAAATTTTATCATGGGAATTAAAAGACCTGATAATACCAGAACGATATGGCTTTTATTAAATGGATTTCCCATTTTTGATTATCATGGTGAAATAACTGAGGTAGTAACCTGTTTTATAGAAATTACGGAACTAAAGATATTGGAAATAGAATTGACAAAAGCAAAAGACCAAGCTGAAGCCGCTAATAAAGCGAAGTCAAGTTTTCTAATGAATATGAGCCATGAAATTAGAACTCCATTAAATGGAATAATTGGTTTCACTGATTTGTTAATGAAGTCAAATCTTGACAAAAATCAGTTGGAATATATGAATACCATAAATGAATCGGCAATAATATTAGCGGATATTGTAAATAATATTTTAGATTTTTCAAAAATAGAATCAGGAAAATTAGAATTAAATATTGAAGAATTGGATCTCTTTGAACTAGCACATCAGGTTATTGATCTTTTCAAGTATCAGGCCTCTTTGAAAAATATAGATTTAATTTTAAATATAGATAAAAATGTACCCCAATATGTCTTTGGTGATTCCATACGATTGAAACAGATATTAGTAAATTTAATAGGGAACGCATTAAAATTCACAAAATCAGGTCAAATCCTGCTGGATATTTATAATAAATCCAATTTTGTAAAAAAGACAGCTGCCATAAATTTTTCAGTAAAAGATACAGGAATTGGTATAAAACAGCAAAATCAGGAAAAAATATTCCAGTCTTTTGTACAAGAGGATAATTCTATAACACGCCAATTTGGAGGAACTGGTTTAGGATTAGCAATTTCAAATCAACTTTTAAGTTTGATGAATAGTAAATTAGAGCTAATAAGTAATTATGGACATGGAAGTGATTTTTTCTTTACCATTGAACTTAAGAAATCAAAACATGAGCAAGATTCAAAAGCTATTAAAAGCAATTTAAATGAGGAAAATGAAATTATCCCTTCTGAAATTTTAAATCCCATTCGAATATTAATTGTTGAGGATAATAAGATTAATATGCTTTTGATAAAAACACTCCTTAAAACAGTAATTCCTAACTGTATAATATTAGAGGCTTCTGATGGAATTGGGGCAATAAAACTGTGCAAAAAAGAGCAACTGGATCTCATTTTAATGGATATACAAATGCCAGTTAAAAACGGATATGAAACAACAACTGAAATTAGAAAATTAAAAAAAGCTGAAAAAATTCCTATTATTGCCTTAACTGCAGGAATATTGTTAGAAGAAAAAGAAAAATGTTTAGAAGCAGGGATGAATGATTACATTTCTAAGCCAATTATTAAATCAAATTTAGAATTAATTCTGCACAAGTGGTTGGATAAATAATTTTTGATTTATTGCCGGTATTTCGCGATGAAATACTTGAAAAAAATATTTATATTTTCTTTATAATAAACATATTATGCACGATCAGTCTATCAAATTTCCTACAACGTAGCGTTTAAAGAGTAACAGGTATGGGGCACATTTCAGAAACACAACTTATAAAGAAATAATGTAGGTAACCCGTAATGGTTCTTTTTACTACTCTAAATCCTGTGATTAAGATTTTTTGGTCATGGATTGCTTTTTTCTAAAATGATTTTGATTATCTCCTCTTTGGTTAATACACCGGATTGTCTCCAGAGTTGTTTACCGTTTTGAAATAAAATCATAGTTGGAACGCCTCGAACCTGATATTGACTCGAAATTTGTTGGTTTTTGTCTACATCAATTTTGATAATCGAAACACGGTCTCCCAAACTGTCTTTTACTTCTCTCAAAATAGGGCTAAGCATTTTACATGGTCCGCACCATGTAGCAAAAAAGTCTATTAAAACTGGTTTGTCTGATTTGATAATAGTGTTGAAATTACTCATCTTTATTGTATTTATTGTTTGAAATAGTACAGCCATTAGAACCGCAACCTAAATTTAAAATAACCTGAATGAAGAAAAATAACCCAAAGGCGATAAACATCCATTCTCGCAATATATAGGCTTGAGCAAATAAAAATAAGGCAAACGCCAGACGAACTAAGCGCATAACATGCCAATTTGTAAATAATAATTCTTTCATTTTTTTGAAAAAGTGAACTCGTGTTACTAACTTATTTTTTTGATTTTGTACTTTTCATCATCAGAAATTGCATTTTGTAATTCTTCAATTGCAATTTTATTTTTACTGATAATTAGTACTTCTGCAAAATTACTGCTCATACTCACATTCAATATTCCATCGATTCCTGCTAACTTTTTTGTAACAGATTGAACACTACCGTTGCAAGTAATCCCTTCCAATTCATAAACATTAACTTTGACCTTATTATTCTTTTTCAATTCGAAAAATAATTCCGAATTGGCTCTTGGTGCAATAGAATTTGGACATAAATCCATTTTTAAAAATTCAAAAGCAACTGCGAAAAGCGTCTCGTATTCTTCTTTGCTTCCGCCAAAAGGAGGACTTACTTCAAATGTTCTATTAAATAATAATCCTGCCAATTTTCCTTCATCAACTAAAAGTTGATGCATTTTCCAAACGTATTTTTGACGCATGGTAGGAGGCAAAGCACAGAAAAAAGTTTGTTCAATAATCAAATCATATTTCCCCTGATGTTCAAAGAAATCACCCAATATGATTTGAATATTGGGATTATTTTTGAACTTATCTTTTAAAACAGCAACCGGTGTTGGCGCAATATCAATAACAGTAATGTTAGTAAAACCGTGTTCCAAAAGATATTCAGCTTCATAGCTATTGCCACAACCGGGAATCAAAATTGATATGTTTTTATTTTCTATTGTATCCACATAGGTTTGTATGGGAGGCGATACTTTGCCTAAATCCCAACCTGTGGCTTTTGCTTTGTACTGGGCTTCCCAATAGGCTGCATCAAGAGATTTCTCACACGAAGCTACACAACATTTTACATCTTCCATAATTTGATTTTTTTGAAATTGTCATTGCCATTGTCATTGCTTTTATTTCAAAACTTTGCTTTGGCAAACGAAATCTGTTTTTGGCAAATTTGTTTTTGCAATAGCATTAAAACCACCTTCTATTTCAGTGAAATTTCTAAAACCGCGTGCTTCTAAAATTGAAGCCGCAATCATACTGCGATAGCCACCTGCACAATGCAAATAAAAATGTTCTTTTGGATTAATATCTTTGATCCAATCATTGATAGATGCTAATGGCTTGCTAAACGATTCCTCAACATGTTCGGCACAATATTCATTTTCTTTACGTACATCAATTACTTTGCTTTCGCCAATTTTTACTTCTTTGGCAAATTGTTCGGCTGTAATTCTATTTACGGTGTCAATTTCTTTTCCAGCTTTTGCCCAAGCATCAAAACCACCTTCCAGATGACCAATTAAGTTATCAAAACCCACACGACTCAAACGCGTAACGGTTTCTTCTTCTTGTCCTACTTCGGAAACGATTAGGATTGGTTGTTTCACATCGGCAACTAAAGCGCCCACCCAAGGAGCGAAATCGCCATCAATTCCAATATTTATAGATTGAGGAATAAATCCTTTGGCAAAATCAGTATTTTTTCGGGTGTCCAAAATCAAAGCTCCAGTTTCTTCGGCAGCGACTTCAAATTCGGTTGCTGATAAAGCGCGCATTCCCAAGTGCAATACATTCTCGAAACTTTCATAACCTTTTTTATTCATAGCTACATTCATCCCAAAATAGGCGGGAGGAGGTAATAAACCTTCGGTTACTTCTTGTACAAATTCGGCTTCAGTCATATCCGCTCTCAAAGCATAGTTAGTCGCTTTTTGGTTGCCAATGGTTGATACCGTTTCTTTACTCATATTTTTACCGCAAGCACTTCCTGCACCATGAGCCGGATATACAATAACATCATCAGCCAAAGTCATCACTTTATCTCTTAAAGAATGATACAATATTGCAGCTAATTGCTCCTGAGTCATATGTGCCGCTTTTTGGGCTAAGTCCGGCCTTCCCACATCACCAATAAATAAGGTGTCTCCGGAGAAAATAGCATGATCTTTACCGTTTTCATCAATCAATAAAAAGGTCGTGCTTTCCATAGTATGTCCAGGAGTATGCAGCACTTTTATTTTGATATTTCCAATGGCAAATTCCTGACCATCTGTAGCAGAAATACATTCAAATTCACATTTTGCATTTGGACCATAAACAATTGGGGTACCAGTTTCTCTACTCAAATCAACATGTCCGGAAACAAAATCAGCATGAAAATGGGTTTCAAAAATATATTTCAGTTTTACCTGATCGCGTTCCAGTCGGTCTAAATAAGGTTGAATTTCACGAAGTGGGTCAATTATAGCCGCTTCGCCATTTGAAGTAATGTAGTAAGCGCCTTGTGCTAAACAACCTGTATATATTTGTTCAATTTGCATGATTACAATTTTTTTTATTTTACTATACAAAGGTACTTCTGTTTTTAAGAAAAATTGGTGACTAAAGTTACACAAGTTTTTTTGATTTTAGGCAAAAATATGCTAACAGAATTCGTTCCGTTTTATTTAAATTCTAACAAAGATTGTGAGTCCTTCATTAACTATTTATAATTACAGCTGCAGGCGAATATGGATTATCAGTAGGCATGTATTGTTTTTAATGAAAGAAAATCTCTTTAGTAATAATGTAAATTCCCATGACCAGTACAAACCAGCCAAAGATTGGTTTTAGTTTAGCTCCGTCAATTTTTTTTGAAAGCTTGGTTCCCACAATCATTCCTAAAAATGCGCTACTTGAAATCCCTATTAAAAAAGGATAATTTATAGGTGTACCAATATATAAATCACCAGCAAAGCCAATAGAAGAGTTTATAAAAATAATTAGTAAAGATGTACCGACGGCTTGTTTCATTGGTAAATTAGCGAAAAACAATAATGCAGGGATGATTAAGAAACCACCACCAGCACCTAAAAAACCGGTTACAATTCCAACTATAAATCCAATTATTCCCAGTTGTATGTAATTTGTTTTTGGAGTATTCGTTACTATTTTTGTTTTGCGTATCATAGCTATAGCGGCTGCGATCATGAGTACTGAAAAAACAATCATAATCAGAAAACTTTTTGATACTTGGTAGGAAGCAATGGAGAATAGTGTTGCCGCTATTTTTGGAAAAATAACTTCCCGGATTATCAAAATAGAAAAAACGGAAGGTATAGCAAAGTATAGTGCCGATTTAATTTTAAGATTCCCCATTTTATAATGGCTAATACATCCAAATAAAGAGGTAATTCCCACTATAAATAAAGAATAACTTGTGGCTAATTCAGGTTCTATTTTAAATAAGTAAACCAAAATAGGTATGGTAAGTATAGATCCACCGCCTCCTATTAATCCCAATGAAAGTCCTATGATGATTGAAGCTAAATAGCCTAAATATTCCATTTGAAAATTTTTTAATGCAAAGGCTGCCTGGAATTTTTTTACAAACAGTACTATTTAGCTCATGGAGCGTATTTTACTTTAAAAGTTCAATATTATTGCGATGTAAAATCACTAATCCGCATTGTTCCATTTTTTTTAGTAAACGGGAAATAACTTCTCTTGACGTATTTAACTCCGATGCAATTTCCTGATGGGATAGCTTTAATTCTTTGCAACCGCAAGCATCAGCATGGCGTTTTAGATAAAATTCCAACCGCTCATCCATAGCTCTAAATGCAATGCTGTCGATTACTTCGAGTACTTCTTCAAATCGGCTGCGATAGGAACCAATTACAAATTCATACCAACTCCGGTGTTGCATCATCCATTTATCCATTAAAGGTAAAGGAATCATTATCAATTCGACATCCTCAACAACTTTGGCCATGATTTGGCTTTTTTCATTTTTCGTAGCACAAATCATAGAAATGGCACAGGCCTGACCGGGTTGTAAATAATACATGAAAAATTCACCGCCATTTTCATCTTCGCGGTAAATTTTAATTTTACCACTGATAACCAAAACGGTGTTTTTTATATATTGTCCTGTTCGCATGATGACATCACCAGCTTTGAAGGATTGAATAGTAGCATTGGCTTCAATATCTTTGACTAATTCATTAGAAAATGAAGGAAATATTTTCTTTATAGGATCAAGCATTTTGGAATTATTTTAAATTTTGGCAACAGCTATACTGTAAAAGTAGTCTAAAAACTCAAAAGATTATTGGAATTATACTATTGAAAAAACAGATTGGTTCCTGCATCATTGCGTATTGTACTTTATGCATTTCCGATGGATTTAATAGGCTATTTTTCGCAAAAATAAACGCCTAATTCATAGTTTCTTGATAGTTAATGTTTTGCGAAAACGTTTTCTTTAGAATTTTATCTAATTAACAATTGAGAGGTTTATTGTTTGGTAAAATCTTTGTATTTTTACAAAAAACAATACTATGAATTTAACACAAGAAGATTGGGTTTCTCAATTCGAAGCTGATGAAAATGCAGTAATACTTGACGTGAGAACAGAAGACGAATGCAATGAAGGAATTATAGCTAATTCCATAAATATTGATATTCACATGGGACAAGGTTTTATAAACGAAATAGAAGCTTTAGACAAAAATAAAAATTATTATGTGTATTGCCGTTCCGGAATGAGAAGTGCAAAAGCTTGCGAAATCATGAACGAACTGGGTTTTGAAAATACCTACAACTTAGTGGGAGGAATTATAGAATGGAATGGCGATATCGTTTAATCATAAGACTATGCCTTCAAGCACCACTTTTTATTAAATTTTAAATTAAAATACAACCAACCTATAATGAGTTTTATACCAGAAGAATTTCAGATTAATACGTTTCTCAATCAGGATACTTATTTAATTAATGGTGAACTAAAAAAATGGACCGGTCAAACAACTCCAGTTTTTTCTACGATTTCATCTACCGAAAAATACGAACCTACTCTATTGGGTTCTATCCCTTTTATGGGAGAAGCAGAGGCTTTAGATGCTGTTGAAGCGGCATCCGCAGCGTACAATAACGGACAAGGTTTATGGCCTACAATGAAAGTTGTGGATCGTATCAAATGCATGGAAAATTTTGTGACTCAAATGAAAACGACTCGAACAGAGGTTGTTAAGCTTTTGATGTGGGAAATCGGAAAATCGTTGGGTGATTCTGAAAAAGAATTTGACAGAACGGTAGAGTACATCTATGATACTATCGAAAGTTATAAAGAATTAAACGCCCGTAGCGCGCATTTTTCTAAAGTTCAAGGCATAAATGCCATGGTCCGTAGAGGTCCGCTTGGTGTTGTATTGTGTCTAGGACCTTATAACTATCCATTGAATGAAACTTTTTCGTTGCTTATTCCAGCATTAATTATGGGAAATCCTGTAATTTTTAAACCGGCTAAACACGGAGTTTTATTAATTTCCCCTTTGTTAGAAGCTTTCAGAAGCAGTTTCCCAAAAGGAGCAATCAATATTATGTATGGTAGAGGGCGTGAAGTCGCTTCTCCAATCATGAAATCTGGGAAAGTTGATATTTTGGCTTTGATAGGAAACAGTAAATCAGCGATTGCTTTGCAAGATCAACATCCAAACAAAAACAGATTGCGTTTGGTATTAGGTTTAGAAGCAAAAAATCCTGCGATAATCCTTCCGGACGCCGATTTAGATTTGGCTATCCAAGAATGTATTGCCGGATCTTTATCGTTTAACGGACAACGTTGTACGGCTTTAAAAATCTTATACGTGCATGAATCTATTGCTGATGAATTCAATAAACGATTTGCTGCTAAAGTTGATGCGTTAACTTTTGGAAATCCTTGGGACAAGTCAGTATTTCTTACTCCTTTACCAGAAAAGGACAAGCCTTGTTATATCCAGGAATTAATAGATGACGCTACAAGTAAAGGTGCAAAAGTTATTAATGCAAAAGGAGGAGAGCAAACAGAGAACTATATATTTCCAGCGGTTTTATTTCCTATAAACAAGGAAATGCGTGTGTATCATGAAGAGCAGTTTGGTCCGGTTGTGCCTATTATTTCTTTCAAAGATATTCAAGAACCACTAAACGATATGGCTGAATCTAATTACGGGCAACAAGTAAGTTTGTTTGGAAAAGACATCAAAACTATCGCTCCGCTTATTGATACTTTGGTAAATTTAGTTTGTAGAGTAAACTTAAATAGTTCTTGCCAAAGAGGGCCGGATGTTTTCCCATTTACTGGAAGAAAAGATTCTGCTGTGGGAACTTTGAGTATTCACGATGCGTTGCGTTCGTTCTCTATCAGAACTTTTGTTGCGTCTAAAGACAATGAATATAACAATGCTATTTTACAAGAGTTATTGAACAGCAAAGAGTCCAATTTCATTAATACGGATTACATTTTGTAAATATTAAATAATTACAATTTAAGCCGTCTCGTTCTTTGCGAGACGGTTTTTTTATGAGATTCGGATATTGAATTCGGTTTTTATTTTCAGTAAATTAAATAATGAGTTATGTTTTTTAAAATAATCACAAAAATAACATAGCCTTATGGAAAACCATAAAGTAATAAAAATGCTTTATGTTATATTTGTGAAAATTACCTTTTTACCACATGGCAATGATAGTAATCGTTGATTTAATTTAAGATGCAATTATGAAACACCTTTACAAGATTATTTTTCTTTTTATCTTAATAATTTCAGTTAATAATTTAAATGCCAAAAGCAATTACCCACATTTCGGTATAGATAAAATAATCGTAAAGAGGGATGTTAATAATTTGGCTTTGCCTACAGCAACTATAACAGCGAATGCAACTGCGGTTTGTATTAATGGGACTCAACCTGTAATAATTTTTACAGGAATAGGAGGGACTGCTCCTTATACGTTTACATATAAAATTAATGGTGGAGCTGATGTTAGTATTGTATCTGTAGGAACAGGTAATACAGCCACACTCAATGTTCCTACTACATCAGTTGGAGATTTTGTATATACATTAGTAAATGTCAAGGACTCAACTAATGCAACCCAAAACCAAACTGGAACTGTAACGGTTAAGGTAATTCCACAACCAGATGCAACACTCAATGGAACTGGTTCAGGGACTGTTTTTAATGGAGTACCCGTATTTAGAGTATGCAGTAATACGGTTTCCTTATTTACATTTACAAATGCTTCAAGTACAACTTCAACAAATTTAAATTACACAATAAATTGGGGCGATGGTTCTCCTGATTTTGTGTCAAACACATGGACATCAACTACGCATACATATCAAATTGGATTATGGAACATGGTGTATACAATTGTAGGTCAGAATGGATGTTCAATTTCAAAACCCTATATTATATTTGTAGGATCTAACCCTGCTGTTTCTTTAGGTAACCCGGGGAATACAGATATTTGTAATACAAGTTCACTTACTTTTCCGATTACAGGAACAACAAATAATCCACCAGGAACAACATACACCGTTTCTTTTAATGATGGTTCAGTTCCTCAAGTTTTCAGTCATCCGCCACCTACTGATGTAACCCATGTTTTTTTAAAGTCTTCCTGTGGGACTACTAGTTCTGATGGAACGAGTTCTTATCAAAACTCTTTTTCTGCTAATATTGTAGCTTCAAATCCCTGCGGGAATTCGGCTGTAGGGGTTGTACCAATTTATGTGTCAACGCCACCAAAAGCAGACTTTAAAGTATCTTCAAATACTATTTGTACAAATACACAAGTATGCCTTACAAACGACTCTTATGGAGCTTATGAAAATTATGGTAGCAGTAGTTCATGTAACACGAGTCCCAAAATAATTTGGTTAATTACACCTGCAACTGGTTTTAATTTGGCTAGTGGAAGTTTGGGGAATGATTTTGGTTCGTCTGATCCAAGTCTTTGGACAACAGGATCTAATGTAATATGTCCTGTTTTTTCACAAGCCGGAATATATACTATTACCATGAAAGTAGCTAACCGCTGTGGTAATGATCAAATCGTAAAAACTATTTGTGTAGAGGCTCCACTAGTCCCTCAATTTACTTTAGACACAAATTCAGGATGTACGCCATTAGCAGTTACAGCTACTAATACAACTAACATTGCAGGTTCTTGTGCCACACCAACCTATTTATGGAATGTCAGTTATACTTCGGCCAATTGTGGAACAACTTCGTCTTACGCCTATACTGGAGGTACAACAGCAACATCCGCGAGTCCTATTTTTAATTTTGTGGCACCGGGAACCTATACGATATCGTTGACTGCCACCAATTCCTGTGGTGCTGTCACTTCTGCAATTCAAACGGTAACAGTCAAACAACCTCCGACAGCTGTCATAAATGCAATAGCTGATTTTTGTGGACCTACATCAATAAATCCAACAGCTGTAGTTAATGGTTGTGCTCCTGCATCAAGTGTATTGAGTTATGCTTGGAGTTTCCCCGGTGGAAGTCCTGCTTCTTCAACAGCAGCAAATCCCGGAACAATTAGTTATGGAGCTTCTGGAACTTATACGGTGTCATTAACAGTTACCAATGAATGTGGTGTTTCTGCAACCGCCACCAAAACATTTTCTGTAAGTACAACACCAGCTTTAACTAATACAGACTTAACCCAAACTATTTGTTCAGGTTCACAAACGACTTTAGTAAACTTAACTGCTGATACTGTTGGAACCACTTTTTCTTGGACAGCAACAGCAACAGCGGGAATCACTGGTTTTACAACTTCTGGCGTAACGAATACAATTCCTGTTCAAACGATTTCAACTACAAATACATCAGCAGGAACGGTTACTTATGCCATCACCCCCTCATTAAATGGATGTTCAGGGACAGTTGTAAATTACGTTGTTACTGTAAATCCAGCGCCAAATATTACAACTCAGCCAGCTTCAAATTCAATTTGTCAAAATGGAACACTTAGTGCTTTATCCGTTGTTTTAAATACTTCAACGGGAACTCCAACGTACCAATGGTATTCAAATACAAGTAATAATACAACTACTGGAACACCACTTTCTGGAGAAACAAATGCTACTTATACCCCGCCAAGTACAACAATTGGAACAATTTATTATTATTATTGTATTATTACATTGGGTGGTTCTGGAGGCTGTTCCAGCATTACTTCGGCTATTGCAAGTATTACAATTACTGCTGGAGCAACAGTTACGCAACAGCCAACAGCATCGCAAAATCTCTGTGTTGGAAGCACTATAGCCTCACCATTAACGGTAAGTTATTCTGGCGGAACAGGAATTCCGAGTTACCAATGGTTTTCAAGCACAACCAATACAAATAGCGGTGGAACCCTAATTCTTGGAGCTACTAATTCAAGTTACACACCACCAGCTTTCTCAGTTACAGGAGTAAATTATTTCTATGCAGTTATAACATTATCAGGAAGTGGATGCGGTCCAATAGCAAGTAATCCCGCAGAAGTTAAAGTTGTTGCCGACCCAATTCTTACTTCACAACCATTAGCTACCCAAACCTTATGTCAAAGTGTTGCTCCAACAGATTTATCTGTGACTGCCTCTGGGGATGTTAGTGTTGGGACACTATCTTACCAATGGTATTCAAACGGTACAAATTCAAATAGCGGCGGAACTTTATTACTTGGAGCAACAAATGCTACTTTTACACCGCCTACAACAGCAGTAGGAACAATTTATTATTACTGTGAAATTTCACAAAGTGGCTTGGGTTGTAATGCCAAAAGTAATGTAGCCACCGTAATTATAAATCTAGCACCTGCAGTTACTTTGCAACCTTCCTCAAGTACGCTATGTTTAGGAGGGATACCAACACTTTTAAAAGTAGCTTACATTAATGGAGTTGGTACGCCACAATACCAATGGTATTCTAATGCAACTAACTCCACAATAGGAAGTACTTCAATTTTAGGAGCAACAAATGATAGTTTCAATCCGCCAGCTATAACAGTTGGAACAACGTACTATTATTGTATTATTACTTTGTCTACTGGAGGATGTTCTGTTTTAACATCCGCTATTGCAGAAGTCAAAATCAATCAAAATCCTGTAATTGCAAATAAAAGTACAGTAATATGCAGCGGTACAGCTTTTACTGTTACGCCTGACAATTTAAGTGGTGATATAGTGCCAATTGGAACCACTTATACTTGGACAACTCCTGTAATTAATCCTTCGAATACTGTTAATGGTGTTCTTGCGGGAACCATTCCTCAAAACAATATTAGCCAAACGTTGATCAATACAACTACCGATCCAGCAACTGTTACTTATACTATTACTCCAACTTCAGGAACTTGTGTTGGAACTAATTTTACAATTGTTGTAACTGTAAATCCATCTATAAGTCCAAATAGTATCATCACTAATAGTACTTGTTTTGGCATTAATAATGGGTTAATACAAACTAATTTAACTGGAGGAATTCCTTTTAGTACTGGCGCACCATATTTAGTTTCATGGGTGGGACCAAACGGATTTACATCTAATGCAACAAGTATTTCTAACCTAGCAGCTGGAGATTATACACTTTCGGTTTTAGATAATGGAGGTTGTCCGTTTTTAAAAAGTTATAAAATTACGGAACCTGATGCCATTGTTATTACTACGGATTTAGAAAAGGATATTACCTGTTTTGGCGAAGCCAATGGAGCGATAGCAATTACAATAACTGGCGGCGCTTTAAATTATAATTATACTTGGACTAAAGATAATTTACCATTTGCAAATACCGAAGATTTATCGAATCTAAGCCCGGGAGTGTATGCTGTTTCAGTTTCGGATAATAATAATTGCGGGCCAGTAACAGCCACTTTCACAATTACCGAACCGCCTGTTTTAGTTTTAAATTTAGTGAGCCAGACCAATATTTTATGTTTTGGAACTGCAACTGGAGCTATTGATATTAATGTAGTGGGAGGAACACCAATTCAGATTTCTCCTGGCGTTTTTGATTATAATTATACTTGGACAGGACCAAAC
Source organism: Flavobacterium sp. ZB4R12 (assembly GCF_048276375.1). Lineage (NCBI taxonomy): Bacteria > Pseudomonadati > Bacteroidota > Flavobacteriia > Flavobacteriales > Flavobacteriaceae > Flavobacterium > Flavobacterium sp. ZB4R12. The sequence continues at coordinate 114,607 of NZ_JBLNKS010000013.1, forward strand.
GGATTTGCAAGTTCCAACAAAAATCTAAGTGCTATTTTCGCTGGGACGTATAACTTAACCGTAACTGATAATTCAGGCTGTACCAAAAATCTATCAGTTCTTGTAACACAATCTTCAGAAATTATAATAAAGGCAACCACTACTGTAATCAACTGTTATGGGGATAATAATGCGTCAATTAGTATTGTTATTTCTGGTGGAAATGCGCCTTATAAAATCGTATGGAGTAATTTAGGAAGTGGATTATTTCAAGACAATCTTTCGGCTGGAGATTATCTAATTACAGTGACGGATGCTTTGAATTGTATTAATATATTAAATGTAAACATACCCGAAGCGCCAATTTTTACTATAAAACCAGTCACTAAAAACATCTCTTGTTTTGGAACACATGATGGAAGCATAGATTTAAACATTATTGGAGGTATAGTCCCAGTGAAATTAGTTTGGGACGATAGTGCCGTGGCAGGAAATGTTAGGAATAATTTAGGACCTGGAAGCTACACGGTAACAATCATTGATGGAAAACCGTGTACTATTTCCAAAACATTTATAATATTGGAACCGCAAAAATTAGTGCTTTCAGCAAATGTTACGCATGCATTCGATTGCGATGATGCCAATAGTGGCGCTATCAATCTACTGGTTGCCGGAGGAACGCCACCATTTACCTATTCTTGGTCAAACGGAGCCACAGCCGAAGATTTATCTGCTATTCCAGCAGGAAATTATTTGGTAACGGTTACTGACAGCAGAGGTTGTTCAAAAACAGCTCAATATTCGATTAACAGACAACCACCGATAGTAATCGGAGTGGAAACAAAAACCGATTTTAATTGTGAAGCTAAATCTGTCAAACAAACCTTTATGGCCCAAGTTTCAGGCGGAGTGCCTCCTTATCAATTAACATGGTCCAGCGGAACGGTAAGTGGTACCAATAACGAAATGATGAACACCAATCAAAACGGAACTGTCATTCTGGGCGTTACGGATAATTTGGGATGTACTGCAAATTACACTTTCAATGTTGCTATTCCAAAATTAGGAAATCCTTCTTTCACAACAAGTTCTTATTCGTATTCAACATTTGGGACTTTTTCAATTATAGATCCCATACAATTTACGAATACCGCTACAGCAGATTATATCAGTACTGCTTGGGATTTTGGTGATGGAAGCGTTTCCAGTGAGGAAAATCCAATTCACACTTTCGTCAAAGAAGGGAATTATGTAGTGACACAAACGGTTACTTATGCATTTGGATGTATTTATACCTATACTGTAACATTAACAATTGACAAAGGGTATAAATTGATAGTTCCAAATGGTTTCACTCCCAATGGAGATGGAATTAATGAAACTTTTAAACCGGTTTTCGCAGGATTGAAATCATTTCAACTCGATGTGTATGATACTTGGGGAGAATTAATATATTCTGAAACAGGTGAAACATTACACGGATGGGATGGAAGAGTAAAAGAAAAAGAATCAGAGAATGGGAATTATTACTACAAAGCAAAAGCGACCACTTTTTATGGGGCAATAATAAACGGAAACGGTCCTTTTACATTAATCAAATAAGAATAGCAAAATGAAAATAAAAATAGCAGCATTAATAATTTTGTTTGGTTTTTCTTTAAAGGTTAAGGCACAAGATCCCATTTTTACGCAATATTTCATGGTTCCCGAAACGTTGAATTCAGGATTTACAGGGTTTTTAGAAACGACTAATGCGGGAATAGTACACAGAACCCAATGGCCCGACTTGAATTTCAGAGTGGATACGGATTTTGGATTCATCAATACATGGCTGGAAAATGCAAACAGCGGAATAGGGGTAAGCGTTTTAAATCACAGGGAAAAATTCACTAATTATAATTTCACCCAGGTTAATTTAAATTATGCCTATCTGGTTCAATTAAATGATAATTGGTTTTTTAGGCCTGCAATCGAAATGGGTTTTGGAAACAAATCCTATGGTTTTCAGAATATTGTTTTAGAAGACCAAATCAATATTGGACAAGGAACCATAAACACATCTAGTGTGGATCCACTTCTACTGAATGATAAAGTAACTTTCTTTGATTTTTCTGCCGGAATGTTGCTTAACAATGAAAATGCTTGGTTTGGACTTTCTCTAAAACACATCAATAAACCTAACATCTCATTTTCAAACACAGGAAATGTGCCGTTAGAAATGTTTTTCTCTGCCAATGCGGGATATGAATTCCTACTGGGCGATTACATAGATATTACCTATTTTCCTTATGAAACCAAAATGCTTTTAACGTCTAATTATATGCATCAAGGAGAATGCAGCCGATTTGATTTAGGAACCGGGCTTGTTTTCAAAAAGTTTTTCTTCGGAGTTAGTGTGGCTACAAATCCAGGAAGAAAAACGGAAAACAGTCATTTCTTGACTTCGGTAAATGCCTTTGGGGGATTGCAATACGAACATTTTAAATTTGGCTATTCCCATGATTTTAATACCTCCAAAATAGGAAAAACAGGCGGAATTTATGAACTCTCCGTAACCTATCAATTTGATTTGAAAGTAAAATGTTTCGGTTGTCCCAATTATTATTGATCAATGTATTCCCGTCTTATTTCCATAAGGGGCGGTTTTTTGGGGATTCGGTTTTTGGAATATAATACCATTTTTGCTGTAACAGAATTAGATAATTGTGCCATTTCTTAAATGAACTTATATTCCTTATATGGTTTATATTTCTCACCATATAAGGAATATAAGTGCGCCACAAGTGTTCTTTTATAAGTTAGTCGATTAATCTAGGAATTTGAAACATATAAAGAAATCGTCTTGTTTAAAGAAACGAGACGTTTTTTTTATGGAGTTTAGGTTTGGATTAGATTTTATTTTGAATAAAATTGATAGTTTTACGGGAAACCGTAAAGTAATGAATAAACAATGTTTTAGATTTGTAGGAATAAGATGGTTTGTGGTTCTTTTTGTATAAATTAGCAAAAGTATAAGAAGCTGTTTTATGGCTCCAATCCATCCTATTTAGGTTGGCTTTGTGCCATTTTATGGCTGGTATAAATAAGTTGGCAGTCAGTTTAGAAAACAGAAGAAGAATTCAATAACCTAATACAAATAAATTGACAGCCCATATTGATGATTACGCAACGAACATAAAAAATGATAACAATGGAGTCTAGCAACCACAAAAAAACAGGGCGAAACTGAAAAGACAAACGAGTAAGAATATAAACAAAAAAAAATGAAAAATAAAATTAAAGTAACCATTTTAGGAATTATGGCCGTCTCATTTATGCAGGTATTTGGACAAGACAGGGTCAATAGACAAAAAATAACATTTGACCAAAAATCTGAAATTATGTCAAAGGCAATAGGCTGGGCATATAACACTAAATTAGGAGAATGGGTTGACTACATAAATGTCATTTCTAACGACAAGGATTATAAGGACAAATATAAAAACCTTCAAGGCGCATATATGATGTCACATACAAAACAGAATTTATCAACTATACAAATCAAGACAATTACATATAACGAAACAAAATACTTCGTTTTAATTATAGATAAATGGAATGGTCGTTATAAATATCCTTCAATAAAAGAAGATTGGCGCGAATTTAAAGTCACAATAGGTTACATATTTACTAAAAATGAATACGATAAATTAGCTAATATTGAAAATATTTTAGAATTAAAAACCAAGTATTTGGTAAATATGGATTTAGAATACGAAAAATATGACGAAATAAAATTTCTCGACTTAATACAAACAGAACTTTCGAAAGAAAAAAGTGAATATTCTGGAGAATACAAATTTCCGATAACTAAATCAAAAGAAGGAGCGATAAGATTTTATATGCCAGATAGCTTTTCTTCTTATTCAAAATATGACTTTGAGAAGGAATATTTTGAAACAGACTATGCAAATTTTTCAAAAATACTGATTAAATAAAAAAGAGTGCTTCAAGAAATTGACAAGGTTTTAACAGTTAGCTTAGAAAACGAAAAAAATGACAGAAACATTAGAATATAAAATACTAAAATATTTGTCTGAAAATGATAATGGTCAATATGTTGACGTTTCATTTATTGAAAATAATTTAAAGCTACTAAAAAGTAAACTTTCAGAACTAGTAAAAGCTAAATACATAAAAAAGACTGCAACTCCAGTAATTAGAGAATCATATTTTTCATCCAAAGACCCAGTTTATAAAATTCAAATTGCAGGAAGAAAATATTTGGCAGAAATAGAACCTAAAAAACAAAATAAAGACCAATTAAAATATGACTTTAGTAATTCGACAATTGGTCAAGTAAATCAATCAGATTTTCTAACTGTTGAAAAAACAGAAATAAAACAAACTATCCAACCAGCAGAAAAAGAAAAACAACAAAACACAATCGCTGAAAAAATTGGCAAATGGTTTTGGCACGTAGCAATTCCATTATTTATTGGAATTATATTATTAGCTATACAGCAGAAATGGTTTACATAATTTAATCATTTAATTAGATTTTAAAATACTTTTCACTTAAAATTGGTATGAAAACTAAACAGAAAAAACGTATAAATGAGAAAACATAATTCAATTGTAAGAACTAAAACTACATTTGGAAGTTCCAAAAAGCCAAATGAAATGTATTGTAAAATAGAATTTATGACTTTGGAAAAGGCTGTTAGAAAATTACCAAATCGTTTCTATACAACGGATGAAAAGTTTGAAATATACCCATACAAACATTATGATTTAAGATGGCTTTACGAAATTCCTGCTTACTGGTTTCTTTTGAGAATTTTACGAAGATCTGAAAGCAGTATAAGTAGACAAATGCATAATAGAACGTCAACTACTGTACTGTTATTAGAAATATTATCTATAACAAAACCAACAATTGAATTAATTAAACTTTTCATATAATTTTTAATTTATTACTTTTCACTTAAACGGTGGAAAAACAAAACCGAAAAACCGTACTGCCAACACACGCTTTGCAATAGTGGGGTTTAAGGCTGAATTTAAAGATGGTTTTGTACTTAAAAAATTAGTGAATAACCGAAAGACAAGGCTTTCTTATCCCCACCATCGCAAGAGCGCGGGAACGTTGTGCGTCATACTAAAAAAACCAACAGAATGAGAGTAAAATCAGATAGTAAAAACACATTTATCCTTTATTGCACATTTTTGATTGTTGTAACAATCTCTTGTAATAATAAAAGTAAACCAAATGAGGAAAATAAGATAGTAAACGCTAAAAAAAGTATTCAACACCTTGATAGAGGAATCAACGCCATAAGATTAAAATACACAACAGGAGTTCGTTCAATTTTAGAAGATAGTAAAGGAAATATTTGGTTTGGTAGTTACAACGAAGGAGTATGTTTGCTTCATAATGGGGAGCTTCAATATTTCACAACAGAAAACGGATTAAGTGACAATCAGGTAAGGAGTATTTATGAAGATAAAAATGGCATAATTTGGTTTGAATGTGGCAAAGGATTAAGCATTTATGATGGACAAAAAATAGCTGTTTACAAAGGAAGAAATTATGATTCAACAAAACAATGGAAATTAGCTGATACTGACCTTTGGTTTAAAGGTGATGAAATAGAGGGCTACAACAAACTTGAAGAGAATCCAGGTGTGTATCAGTATGACGGAAAAAAACTTTCCTATCGCACATTTCCTGTTATACCTAGACCTGGGGATGGGTTTAAATATTACATTTCAACACCTTTTATCAAAGGTAAAAATGGAACTGTTTGGTTTGGAACCTACGGTGCGGTAATAGGATTTAATGGTTCAGATTTTAAGATATTGGATAATGAATATCTTGGGCTAAACGCAGAAACTGGTTCTTTGCATGTTCGAAGCATAATTGAAGATAGGAAAGGAAATCTTTGGATTGGTAATAATGGAATTGGAGTTTTGAAATATGATGGAAAAAAAGTAGTCAATTTCACCGCACAACAGAAGTTGAAGAAGGAGTATACGAAAGGTAATTCTCTTAAAAAGGTTTTTTCGGTTGGAGAAGATACTGAAGAAAACATTTGGTTTGGGACTGTAGAGTCTGGCGTATGGAGATATGATGGTAATTCCGTGAAAAATTTTACTCAAGAAGATGGACTTGAAAGTAAACACATTTGGACTATATATAAAAGCAAAAAAGAAGAATTGTGGTTTGGAGGAGCAAATCCAAGTGGTGTATATCGATTCAATGGCAAGTCTTTTGAAAGAAAATATTAACTAGAAGTACGAACGCACAACACTTGCTCACAAGAGATTTGGGCAATTGGCTTAATTTGGAAAATGGGTTTGTATTTGGGATGTTTTGGCAAATCCGAAAATAAGGCTTAATTTAACCCCAAACCTCTTGTAGCAAGGGAACGTTGGCAAACAGCTTGCGTGACGACTAAAGATTGGAACTTATGCAGTATAAGATAGCGCAAGTCCAACCCATTATAGCACTAAATTGTTGGTCTTCATCTTTGACCCATTTAATAATTGATAATACTATATTCAAAACTGCTGAAATAATAAAAATAATTGATAATATATCCATTTTTCTGTGAATTAAAGCCGATTTGCTAACACTGCATAACAGTAATTTAGGCATCAGGCTTGGTTTATAATTTTGTTTGTACTTGTAATCTTGGTTTTTAACTTCGATAGTATGGGCATTTTTACCCTAAACTACTGTTATGCTTTAACGTTACAGGAAACCTTTTAACAAACGTCCGTGCTAAAATTTCACGTAAAGCAACGTAGAAGCTAATTAAAATGAAGAAATTAAGCACCGCCGAAAGATTAAAGTTGACCTATGAGGTCGGAATAACCGAAACAGCGACCTAAAGAAACCTGGAAGTAGGTAAAAAATAATTATATATGAAGAAAATTAGAAAAATTTCAAGTAATCCATTGTTATTAGTTTTATTAGTTGCAACATTTTTGTTTGCAAGTTGTTCCAATGATACTGGAAGTAGTGAATTGACAAAATCGACAAGTGAGAATAATGCCAAAATAAGTGGTGAAGAGCTTTTTAAATCCATCGTGTTTGCGGATGGAGTATTAACAGACAAAATACCTTCTCTTAAAAGTATATCAAATGTTAATACCTTGAAAAAAAGTGAGTTAATCAAATTTAGAGCTATTGAAAATGAAGCTATAGCCTATTTAAAGAAAAAAGATGCTAACTATTTTAAAAACTTTTAAACTAACATTTACACTAAAGACCCTGAAATTATTTCAGGAACAATTAAGAAAGTTACAAATCAACTAATCCCATTTATCAACGATAAACTTTCTATTCATAATCTTTCTATTGATAAAATAAGTAAAGACCTAAAAAAAGATGATAATGGAAACATTGATATGCGAAAATCACAGACTCAAATGAAAGAAATGTGCTATGTTTTAGCTGTAGGACTTGCGGTTGTAGCAGTTGCGGTTTTTTACGTTGTAGCCATTTCTGAATTTTATGTTGGTAGAATGTCACAATCAAACTCAATTACTTTAGAAGCGATCTCAATTCAAGTAGCACAGAATTTATAATGAAAAAGCAATATTTAAAATTGATATTCTTTTATATTTCAATATTTTGCACAATACTAGTTGTGGCTTCTATATTGGTAATAAGTAATAGTCCAAATCCTATAACATTAAATTACAATATCCCTTTTAAAAATAATTTGAATGCTCTAGCCCCACAGGGCTGGGCATTCTTTACAAAAGATGTGCACAAGGACTACTTCAACATATACAGCATTAAAAAAGGAAAAATTAATTCTGTATGTTTGAAATCTGCTGAACTAACACAATATTTTGGAATAAAAAGAGATAACAGAATAATCAACCATAAAATTGGAACTATCTTGAAAAATATAAATGAAGAATTGTGGTACAATTTCAAAGGAAACGTAGATAAAATACCGCAAGACTCGTTAGCAAAAATATCTATAAATGTCAAAGAGCCTATGATATATGGTGTTTATCTAATTGAGGAAGGCAATCCTTTACCATATGATTGGTATAAATCTAACTTAAAAATACATAGAACAATGAAGTATATTCAACTTGAAATCAAAAATAAATAATGATATTTAGACATTTAAAAATAATTGAAAAGATAATTGATAATAACTATTGGACAAATTGGCTAGGAATAAGCAGAAGTTTATTGTCTTTTTCGCTTCTAATGACTTTATTATTCAATAACAAATTAACTTTATTCTATAGCGGTATTCAAAATGAGAACTATCCAAAATTTAGCAATATTGAATTCAACTTATTCTCTTGGTTTAACAATTTAGAAACTGGAGTAATAATAAGCGTAATAATTTTGACATTTGTGATGATTGGCATATTTCCTAAATATACTTGTATTCCTCATTGGTTTGTGACTTATAGCTTTAGTATTACTTCTGCTTGCAATGATGGAGGAGACCAAGTTGCATCAATAATAACTCTATTATTAATACCAATTTGTCTTTTAGATACACGAAGATGGCATTGGTCAAAAACACAATCAGAAAAGACTTTTATTGCAAGAACAATTGCCACCTTATCATATTTTTTAATTTGTTTCCAAATCTTCGTAATTTATTTTTTTGCTTCAGTAGGAAAATTTAAAATGGAAGAATGGAAAAATGGTACAGCAATTTATTATTGGTTAACACAGCCTCTTTTTGGAGCAACAAACTTTTACAAACCTTTTATTGATTTAATTTTGTTCTCACCAATACTCACCACTTTTTTTAATTGGTCTGTATTATTTTTAGAACTAATTATAGCCTTTAGCTTATTTTCTACAAATAAAAAATACAGAGGAGTAATTCTTATAATTGGTATAACCTTTCATTTTTTTATTTTGCTTTTTTTAGGCATTGTCACTTTTTCTATTACAATGTCTGCTTGTCTAATTTTATTCTTAATCTCTAAAAACAACAATTATGAGTATCGAAATTTTTGTTTCAATCCTTTTGTTAACCGTTTCCGTAATATTGTTTCTTTTTCCGCCAAAAAAAATTAATTATTTTTATGGCTATCGAACCAAAAAATCAATGAAAACCATTGAAAATTGGAAATTTGCAAATCGTCTCTCAGCAATTATAATGATGTTGCTCTCTGTTTTTAATATTATTGGGTTCTATATCGCATCGCTATTTACAGATGAAATAAGCAAAAATATTTTTGCTTTAATCTTAGTTGTGGAATTTGCTATTATGTTTTATGTAACCGAAAAAAAAACATCCCAAAATGAAAAAAAATAAGCAAATTATATTGATTATTTTTCTATTATCAATTTCAGGTTATTCACAAGAAATTACTGGAAAATGGAGTGGAAATTTGAAAGTTCAAGGAACTCAATTAAGATTGGTTTTCAATATTAACCAAATTGAAAATAGATACATCTCAACAATGGATAGCCCTGATCAGGGTGCTAAAGGAATTCCAGTAACTTCAACAAGTTTTGAAAACTCAATATTAAAAATTGAAATGTCAAATGCAAAAATTGAATATCAAGGGACTTTAGGCAAAGACAATAATATTATTGGTGTTTTCAAACAATCTGGACAATTTTTCCCATTAAATTTATCAAAAAAATCAGTTGAGAAAGAAGAATTGATTAGACCACAAGAACCTGCAAAACCATATTCTTATTATTCAGAAGACATCACTTTTGAGAACAAGAAAGCAAATATTATTTTAGCAGGCACATTGACATTGCCGAAAAAAGATGGAGTATTTCCAGTTGTTGTTTTAATAAGTGGAAGTGGCCCACAAAATAGAGATGAGGAATTAATGGGACATAAACCATTTCTTGTTCTAGCAGACTATTTAACAAAAAATGGAATTGCAGTTTTACGTTTTGACGACAGGGGAACTGCTTCTTCAAAAGGAAATTTTAAAACTGCCACAAGTTTAGATTTCTCAACGGATGTTGAGGCAGGAGTGAAATATTTACAAACAAGGAAAGAAATAAACAAAAAGAAAATAGGTCTAATTGGACATAGCGAAGGTGGAATAATTGCACCAATGATTGCTAGTCGGTCTAAAGAAATTGCTTTTATAGTTTTGTTAGCAGGGACAGGAATACCCGGTGATGAATTACTTTTATTACAACAAGAATTAAAAGGCAAAGCATCAGGAGTAAGTGAGGAGAATTTACAAAAAACAAAAAACACAAATAAAGGTGCTTTTGAAATTGTATCCAAATCAACAAATTCAGAACAATTAAAAATCGATTTAACAAATTATATTAAACAAACTCTAAAAGACAATCCAAACGCTGAAAAACCCGAAGGAATAAGTGAGGAAGATTTTGTACAGCTACAAGTAAATCAAATTGCAAGTCCTTGGATGCAATATTTCATAAAATACAATCCAGCAACAACATTAGAAAAAGTAAAATGTCCTGTTTTGGCGATTAACGGAGAAAAGGATATACAAGTTCCACCAAAAGAAAATTTAGAAGCTATAAAAAAAGCATTCGAAAAAGGGAAAAACAAAAATGTAATAATAAAAGAGCTACCAAACTTAAACCATCTTTTTCAAGAATGCAAGACAGGTTTGCCAAATGAATACGCTAAAATTGAACAGACTTTTTCACCAATAGCATTAGAAGAAATACTTAATTGGATTGTAAAGCAAGTGAATTAAATCTAAATATATGACAATCTTGACAGTATTCTACGATGACTGGTGTCCGAACTGCTCAAAGTTTGTAAATCTAATTCATAAATTAGACTGGTTAAATTTGATAGAAACAAAACGATTACGAAATGAATTAGACACTAATTCATTTCGTAGTCTTGATTTTAAACTAGCGAAACAACAAATGGCATCGTTCGATACTAGTTGGCATTTCGGCTACAATTCTTTATATTTTATCTTTATAAGACTTCCTTTATTTTATATTTTTTTACCTTTACTTTTCATTTTAAAAATTACTGGTTTTGGTCAATACTTATACATTCAATTAGCAATAAATCGGAAAATAGTTCCATTACAATGTAATTCAGAAACTTGCGAAACTAAATAATAAAAAACGAAACCTCCCATAAAGGCTTCCTGTAACCGCTGTTTGGCAATATGGCGGGTTTAGGCTTAATTTAAAGATGGTTTTGTACTTGTGAAATTAGTCATTAACCGAAAGTCTAGGCTTCCTTAATCCGCCACATCGCCAAGCGGCCAAACGTTACAGGCAAGCGTAACAGACAACCTGCACCCCTGAGAATGACAACCAACAAACGAACAAATTTATGATATGACATGTGAGCAAACTTTGAAACTATTGGAGTTCACTGCAACTTGACACAAATCAACCTTGCTGACACTCAATCCGACTTACATTTTTTAAAAATAATTTTAGCGAATTTTAGCCAACCCTCAATAGTAGAGTAATGCAAATAACTAATGATATACTTCTCAGTTTTATTCATTGTCCCTACAAAGCATATAGAAAATGTAAATCCGAAATCGGAGAAATTTCCGATTATGAAAAAATATTCAACGAGTTAAAATGTTCTCGAAAATTATTATTTTTAGAAAAGCTGTCATCTGCAAAGACCCTAATCCGAACTCAATCCGCTGGAAATAATTTTGCTTTTAATGACGGAATAATTCTTGATCAAAAATTTATAAATACAAATACCGAAATAATACTTGATGGCTTTGAATTTATTGGCAAGAACAAGGCAATTCCAATTTTATTAACACCATTTGAAAAGATTACACAAACGGACAAGTTGCTTATTTCTCTGCAAGCATCATTAATCCAAACTGAATTTAATCTCAAGGTAGAGTGCTGTAAAGTGATTTACGGAAAAAACTTCCAAGAAAAGCAATTCAAATTATCATCATTCACGAAAAATATCAAAAAACATATCGATGAACTGAATAAGATGCTATTAGCTCCAAATGAACCTTATCTGATTTTAAATAAACATTGTGCCATTTGTGAATATAGTGCCTCTTGCAAAGAAAAGGCGAAGGTTGATAGTAACATGAGTTTACTGGATAGGGCAACATTCAAAGTAATAGATAAATATAAAAAGAAAGGAATCTTTACAATTCAACAACTTTCATATTTATACAAACCAAGAAGGCAGACAAAACGGACAAAACAATTAGTCGCTCATAATTTAGAATTGCAGGCATTAGCACTTAGAACAGATAAAATTTATGTGCAACAATTACCAGAGCTATCAAGACAGCCCATTGAATTATTTTTAGACATTGAAGGTAATCCTGATCAAGATTTATATTATCTGATTGGAGTATTAATATGTAAAGACGATGCAACTATATCCAATAGTTTTTGGGCTGATAAAACATCTGATGAAGCTCATATTTGGCAACAGTTTCTTTCGATAATAAATGAATATCCTGATGCTCCTATATACCATTATGGAAGTTATGAAATAAAAGCGATTGCTATTCTTGGAAAGCGTTATAATAGAAATATAACGCACATACAAAATCGTTTAATAAATATTGTCAATTCAATTTACGGTAAAATTTATTTTCCAGTTTATTCAAATCGATTGAAAGAATTAGGAAATTACATTGGTGCGACTTGGTCTTCCCCTAACGCAAGCGGCATTCAAAGTTTGATATGGAGACATCAATGGAACGATACAAAGGATGCAAAATACAAGCAATTTTTAATCATATACAATTTAGAGGACTGCATAGCTTTAAAATCGTTATCTGATAAACTAACATTAATACAAGAATCTGCTAATATTTTGCCCGAAGTAGATTTTGGAAGCAATCCTAAAAAAAATTCCACAGGGTCAAGTTCTCTGGTTCATAAACAATTTGACAAAATCCTTAAATTTGCTCACGAAAATTATGAAGGAAGGAAAATAAGCTTTCAAAATGTTGATCAACAAGAAATTCAAGAAGAAAAAAAGGCAGGCGGGAAAATTGGACACAAAGGTGTAACACGAACTATCCCTAAAGCACAAAAAACAATTATTGTCCCAATAAAGAGAGTTTGCCCTGTTCATAAATCTAAATTAATTAAGAATCAAAAAACTACAGAACGAACTCTTACTAACCTTGTTTTTACAAAGCACTCCATACGAAAAACTGTCATCAAATATATCGGACATAAAAGTTATTGCCCTTTATGTAATAAATATTTCATTCCTCCTCAAATTGAATCAATTAGCAGTATGCACTTTGGTCATAATTTTAAATCTTGGGTTGTTTATCAACGCCTTTTTCTTAGATTACCCTACAATATAATTCAACTTAACTTGAAGGAGTTATTTAATGAAAATATCAGCCAAAGTACACTTACTAATACACTAAGAGATTTTTCATCGTTTTATAGCTATACAGAGAATAAAAATTGGTTACATATTTTGAATAGTCCATTTATTCATGTAGACGAAACGAAAGTCAATGTTAAGGGTATTGATCATTATGTCTGGGTTTTGACAAATGGCAAACAGGTAATTTTCAGAGAAACGGAAACTCGTGAAATTGAAATGGTTCAAAAATTGTTGGGAAAATTTAAAGGAGTGCTTATTGCAGATTTTTATTCAGGCTATGATTCGCTGCCATGCAAACATCAGAAGTGTTGGGTTCATTTGATAAGAGACCTTAATAATGATTTATGGAAAGATCCTTATAATATTGAATACGAAAAATTCATAATGGAATTACGAAATTTAATCATTCCAATTTTTGCAACAATTGATAAATACGGGTCAAAAAAATGCCATTTTAATAAATTTAGAAAAAATATAAATGAATTTTACAATCGAGTATTAATGAATGAAAGTTATAGCTCAGAAATTACCTTGAAATATCAAACACGATTAAAAAAACATTGGACAAATTTGTTTACTTTTCTCGAAATGGATAATATTCCATGGAACAACAATATGGCAGAAAGAGGACTAAGACATTTAGCAATTCAAAGAAAAATATCCACCTATTTTGATAATGGAGTAAAACATTACCTCTTATTTCTCGGTATAATGCAAACATGCAGATTTCAAAAAAAATCATTTCTAAAATTCCTTCTTTCTGGCAAGAAAAGTATTTGAGTGAATCAAAAACATTGTAAATTAGCAACGCAAAATATTTAATATACATGGGAAGCATTAAATTATTCGAGAGCAAGCGAATTCGTTCCGTTTGGAATGACAAGGATCAGAAATGGTACTTTTCTGTTCAAGACGTTATAGAAGTTCTAACAGATAGTACAGATGTTAAGCAATACATAAAAAGGATTTTAAGCCGTGACGAAATGCTTAAAAGCAACTGGGGTACAATTTGTACCCTAGTTGAAATGGAAGCAGCGGATGGTAAAAGACGAAAGATACAAGCTTCCGATACTAAAGGGCTTTTAAGGATTATTCAATCTATTCCATCTCCAAAAGCAGAGCCGTTTAAACTTTGGTTAGCACAAGTTGGATCAGACAGATTAGATGAAATTGAAAATCCTGAATTAGCAACACAGCGTACAAGAGAACTGTACAAACTTAAAGGCTACCCTGACGACTGGATTGAAAAGCGAATGCGAAGTATTGCTATTCGTGAAGAGTTGACAGAAGAATGGAAAAACAGAGGTGTAAAGGAACAAATAGAATATTCAATACTCACAGCAGAAATTTCAAAAGCAACTTTCGGCTTGACACCTTCCGAGTATAAAAAAGTAAAAGGACTGAAAAGTCAAAATCTACGGGATCATATGACTGACCTTGAATTGATTTTTTCAATGCTTGGAGAAGCTTCGACAACTGAAATTGTAAAAACACAAAATCCGAAAGGATTTATACAAAATCAAAAGGCAGCTAAACAAGGTGGTGCAGTTGCGGGTAACGCAAGGCGAGAACTTGAAAGTAGGACAGGTAAAAAGGTTGTCTCAACAGACAATTATTTGCCAGAAGCAAAGAAAAATAAAGAACTAAAAAAAGGAAAAGAGGAAAAATAGACAAGCACAGCTGAAAGCACATTTGCAATTCACACAAATTAACTCACAGACCAAAAATCGCAAAAGAGCTTCAATATCTCTTACTGGATAAAAGTTGTTTTTTTAAATATCCTCCCCTCCTAAAAATTAAAAAAACTCAATCGCACAATCCGAAACAAATACAATCCAACAGCTGACAGTTAAACTCAACATTGACCATGATTGCAAGGCACAGGCGACAAGAACGGCAGCCTGTAACAGCGGTTTTGATATAGTGGGGTTTTAGTGGAATTACCGTAAACAATTACGTTCACGTTAAACCGAAAATACTCTTCTCCGAAATCCCCACCATCTCAAAGCCGCAAGACGTTATGCGACATTCTATAAAAAAAATACCGTTAAAATTATTAGATATGAAATTAAATCTTGTTTTTACTGCAAGTTTTCTTCTTTTTTGTAACATTGCTTTTGGACAAAACAATTTTTCTGAAAATCCTTTAGATGCTGTTTTTGAAAAGAACGATTCAAAGAATTTTTGGGAAGCATTTGATAAAATGGACAAATCAAAACAGAATCCATTTAATGAATATTTGCAAAAAGGCTCTTTAGGCGTTAAAGGATTTACTCAAAACAGAATAATTAACGCAGACTCACTTTTTGCAGTGGTAAAAAAAAGGAAGGCAGACTATGAACTTTCAAGATATGTTTTAGATGGACTTCCCTCCAAAGAAAAAAGGATAAGAGCAATCTATAGTGCTTTAAAATATTGGTATCCAAATGCAAAATTTCCACCTATTTATTTTGTTTATGGGAGATTCAATTCTGGCGGAACTTCTTCAAATGATGGAATAATAATTGGAACAGAAATGCTAAAAAATCTTGACGGAGTTACAGGTCTTATTGCTCACGAACTTATTCATTATCAACAAAAATTAGAAGGAAAGGATATGCTTTTAAAATGGACATTGCTTGAAGGAGGTGCGGATTTTATTGGCGAACTCATTTCAGGAGAATCAATAAATAATTCTTCATATAAATATGGTGAACAACACTTGGATAAATTATGTCAAGAATTTGTAACGAGATTAAAAAATCAAGATTATCAAGATTGGCTATATGGAACTTCCAAAAAAGATGATAGGCCAAATGATTTAGGATATTGGGTTGGTTATAAAATAACAGAAGCTTATTTTAACAAGCAAAAAGATAAACATAAAGCAATTGCTGAAATACTCAATATAAAAGATCCAATGCAATTTTTAAGGCAAAGTGGATTTTTAGATTCTTATATTGAAAAGTATCAAAAATCAAAGAAAGAAAATTTTGAAGAATTCTATAAACAATAAGAAGTTAAAAGAACGTCGCACAACAGCCTAGGGTTTCGTTGCGTGCGCAGCACGAACAATGAAACCCGGGTTGAACGGAACCGATTACAAGTCCGTCAACACTATGCACTTATCGTAAAAAATTTAGAGAGAATTTCAAGAGGCAAGTGTGCCTCTTTTTTTTGGAGTGGTTTCAGCTTGGTTTTTTCGTGTTTTCCTTCACTTTTGGGCACAATTGCCCTTACCCCATCCCGCTAACTAGCGGAACAGGAACTGGAGCTTTGGCAACCGCCAAGATACCAAGCCGGCGGACCACGCTGGTCAAAAACCGCTATTCGGTGCAAATTGCCTGTTTTGCAACACGGACACTTGGGTAAAAAAGGCTTCTTTTCTACTTTTTTCAATACTTTTACCTGAAGCTTCTCCTGCAAAAGCTTTAGCTTTTGACGCTTCCAAGTACTGCTCAAAAAACCATAATGACGGATTTTTACAAAACGCTTGGGCAAAATATGCAACGCAAACCGCCTGATAAATTCCTGATGCGAGAGTGTCATAAGCTTTTTGGCTCCTGCCATTCGATAATCCTTGTAATCAAATGTCACATTTTGGGCATCAATATTTTTGATTCTGTGGTTGCTGATGGCGATTTTGTGGGTGTATCTTCCCAGATATTCCACCACCGATTTTGGACTTCCAAAAGGACGTTTGGCAAAAACAACCCACGGTTTTTGCCATAAATCGGTGCGGATTTGCTCGTAACCAATCGGATTTTTTGCCTTGAGTTTTTCGCAATATTTAGCCCTAAAAACTTTCGACAAGGCTTTTACTGGAAACAAGAATTTACCATCGGTTCTGCTATTTTTCCATTGTCCGTTTTTGTCCACGCCACCGCCCGGAACAATGCAATGCAGATGCGGATGCAAGCTCAATTGCTGTCCCCAAGTATGCAAAACGGCAATCATTCCCATTTGCATTTCCTTGGCTTTGCCAAAAGTTTGAAGCGTTTCCCAAGTAGCTTCAAACAAAGTATCATAAACCATTTTTGGCTGGTGCATTGCCAAAGAATTGATGCTATCGGCCAAGGTAAAAACCAAGTGAAAGTATGGTACGGGCAAAAGTTCCGTTTCTCTTTTTTCTATCCAATCTTCCCGATTCTTGCCCTGGCACTTCGGGC
>NZ_JBLNKS010000014.1:0-132032 GCF_048276375.1 Flavobacterium sp. ZB4R12
TGATTAATCATATGTTTAAAAGTGCGTTGAATACACCTTAAATATACTGATTATCAGACTTTAAAACAAATTAATTGAAAGTTATTTCTTTCTTTTTTTTCAACCCTTGATTCGCATTAAATGTTAACTAATTTATATTGGCATAGTTATTGGCTTCACAAAAAAAGTATTTACTTAAAGAGTTAATATAAAATCATTAAATTAAATATTTGAAAAATGAGAACATTAAAATTAATCGCCGCGGGAATAATCCTTTTTGCATCCAGTTCACTACATGCACAAATTTCAGTTAGTTTAAACATAGGTTCACCACCATCTTGGGGTCCTGTGGGATATGCGGAGGCAGACTATTATTATTTGCCTGATGTTGAAGCTTATTATGATATTAGAGCTACTCAATTTATTTATTTTGGTGGAGGAAGATGGATTAGATCAAGGTATTTGCCAAGAGAGTATAGAAATTATGATTTGTACAGTGGATACAAAGTGGTCTTGAACGATTACCATGGTTCAAGACCTTATAGATATTTTAATGATCATAAAGTGAAATATTGCAGAGGTTACCATGGCAGACCACAAAGAACAATAGGGTATAACAACCGTCGGGAATATGATAATCACAGAGAATACGATAATCGTCGAGAATATGATGATGATGATGATGATGATGATGATGATGATGAGGGACATGGAAATAAACATGGGAATGGACATAGAAGAGACTAATTCCTGATTAATCTTCACAGAATAGAAATAAAAAGAGGCTGTCTTTTATAGATAGCCTCTTTTTTAATAAATCCGTTTTTAATTAGTCCTTATCATCTAAGTCTGTTTCATTTTCAAGCAGATTTCTTATTTGCTCTCCAATATCATGATGTCCATCATCGTTATCGGTACTAATTTCGATAACTCCATCTCCATCGGTATCCTGAAGTAGATTTTGATTGGCTAATGTTGTTAATTTTGCCATTAGAGCATCAAGTTGTATTTTAATATTAAGAGTTACATCATTACTATTAACTGTAAAATCTTTAGTTGGATCTGCAAAATCCATTTCAAGTTCAGCATCTTTGCCACTCCAGATAATAAAGTTTTTACCGTTAATAGTACCTTTAATCAAAAAAGTTTTACCTTCCATTTCGCCAGGCTGAATACTTCTTTCAAACTTAAACTTAATTCCCTCATATTTCGCATTTGGAACATTAACAGAAGTAATAAATTGACTCAAAGTTTTGTTTGGATCAAGCAGATCTAATAAAAAGGGGCCTACAAGTTTTACATCATCATCATAAATAGAATCTGTATGATGCATTTCACCTTCTTCATCTAGTTCAAATTTTACCTTACTAATGTTTATTTTAAAATCCGTGATTACCACTGTTGATGCAGCAGTACGAGCAGTGGTAGAAGTTTTGCCTGTTACAGAAACGGCCGAAGCTTTTAATGTCACATTTCCGCTTGTAGATGGATTATCCGTACAAGAACTTATCATAATGACAAGTAATGCTAAAATTGATGTTTTTTTCATTTTTTTCATTTTTTTAAAGGTTAAGTAATATATAATTAGGGGTTAATAATTAATATTTTTGGCAAACAATTTTTATAAATACATTTATATTTTTTGATTTACATGAATTAAGCATCAAGAATAATATTATTTTTATCATTCCCAGCAACGACTACTTGATCCGCTTGGGTTAGGTTGATAGAGGAGTTAATTATTTCATTTATTTTGCCTAAAGAAATTTTTCCTTTATTTATTACAGAAGGCACTTTCAATAGGCGTTTCATTGGGGAAATCATCAGCAGTGTAATTAATATAAAAACCAGTGCATCAGTGCGGTCAATAGAACTTGAGGATAATGACATTAACCACAACAAGATCCCGATTATTGAGTATTGAAGCAAAGTTAACAATGCCTGCAACACACTGTCGAATTGGTTATTAGACATATTAGCAGTATATAACAGGTTGGACATTCCGTTGAAACGTTGTTCAGCTACTTCTTCTCTACTTTTTTCTTTAATGGATTTATGCCGGTGAAAGGTTCTTGTAACGAAAGCCAATAATTTGCTCCTCTCATTTCTACTATTACTGATCCGTTTTTTTTGCAATTTGGATATGATAAAAATCACTGCCATAATAATCACTGTCATGATCAATAGATAGATGGCAAGCAGGTGATGGATCATCCAAAGTAATACAAAGCCCATCAATACAAAGCATCCATCCTTTATACCACCCATAATGCCTTTGGTAAGGTAATTCTGCATACTCTTCATGTCATTGGTGTAACGCAGCAGGTATTTTCCAAAATGTCTTTGCTGAAATTTCTCCTGACTCCAGCTAATTTGTTTAAGGAATATTTTTTCACGTATATGCTTTGCATACAATTCCCCCTGCCGGTAACTTATCCACCGCTCTAAAAATTCAAATAGTGTCCTTATCAACAACAGAGCAATAAACAGTAGAAAAAATGCATAAAGTGTATGAAGTTTGATTCCAAATAGTTGTAATAATCGCCCTTTACTACTGTGAGAATGGAAATGAATTGTAAAAAACTCACCTATTAAAACAGTTACTAAAAAAGCAGCGCAGCTTTGTATAAGTCCAATAAAAATATATAGGGATAGAGCAGGTTTTATAGTACTGAAATATGCTCTTTGCAGATTTTTATTTTCTGAGGTCATGTTTTTCATAAAGTGCTGTTTACTTGGATATTTCTAATACAATTTAAAGAGCCTTTAATAGATTCCCTTTGTTTTCGAATTTATGTAGTATCTCTACCCCATTAGCAGAAAGTTCTTCAATATTAAGTACAGGCAGCATTGTATTGCTTTTTACCTCATTTATTAATAAAGGACTAGCTGTAAACAATCCGCTTAACACAAAAGGAGTTAGTCCCCATGAAGTTAAGTTATTCGAGCCATTTATAGCTGCAAGGCTGTCACCGGCCGAAAAAATAACACTATGAACCGTTTCTTTGAAACGGGGGTTCGTTAGTAACATAATCGTTTCCCGTTGGTAAAGGCCATCTGCAATTTCCATTACCGTATAGTCTGGTCTAATTGTAATTACTTTTTGAAGAAGTGATTCATATAAATCAAGCAACTCCGATTCTTCGCAGAGATAAGTAGACGGGAAGCCAAAGTCGCTGAAATCGGCTGTAATATCTGCCCCAAGGTCGTAGTTAAAATCACAATCTTTAGTATAGGCTGTTCCCGTAAGTTTAATATAAGCAACTTTATATCCAGCGTTCTTTAACCCGTTTACCATGTAGGCAGCGGAAGTGGTTTTTCCAGAATCCATTGAAGATCCTACTGATAGAATAACTTTAGTTTCTGCAGCGGCAGCTCCTGTAAAGGATGCTATATTGGATTGCTGATTAAGCTTAGTATTCATAACATTACCCCAATTATCTTTGACAAGGCCAACTAACCTAATGGTGGTAGGACCAATATCAATATAATTGTAATGCATGCTATGTACAACGCCTACAATACCCCCTGCACCAAGAATATGTAATTCTTCATTGCATTTATCAGGAACATATCCTTCAAACTGGGCTGTAGCATATCTATTGCCAAATGCGGCCATCATCAAATCACAAGCGATGATCCTTGCATTTCTCTTATCTTCATCCTCTACAGTTTTATGCTTACCTATTTTTATTATTTCAAATATACCAACATCTCCCACTTTGGGGTGGTAATCAGTTAAAATAGTTTCATCGATAGTGTAATCTTTTATATCCTTACAGATATAAGTCTTTTTAATTCGCTTTTTCATGAGATATGTATATTATAGGTTTGAATTCTCATTTGTTTTTGTTGTTTTTTCTTTTTGATTTCTTTTTATAAAGTCAAAATTGAATGTTGCAGTTACTCCTATTACATTATAATTATTAAACGGGCGAACAGTTCTTCCACTAACAGGATTTACCACATTAATTTTATGATAGTCATCTGAAAAAAGATTGAACTCTCGTTGCATCATACCATACAGCGACACAGATAAGTTTTTGGTAATCTTGGAGTTTAGATTTAATGATAACCGGCCCCGATGAAATCCATCAGGAGTTTGTTCAACAGCGAAATCATCATTTTGGTCATAATATTTAATCGGGTTCCCCCCGATATTATAGAACAATGAGTATGAAACTGACGGTCGCAATCGCAAAAAGTCGAACCGTTTTTTAGTTGCAAGCCTTGTAGTATAGAGAATGCGATACTTGTAGTGAGTCTCTTTGGAAGAATGTAACTCACCTTGCACAGAATTTGACCAGACCAATATATCAGCGATTGGAACTTTATAAGTTGAACGAAGTGTTAATCGATTAGCTCCATCTGAAGGAGAAAACCCTCCTATTATAACACCACTGGATACTGAAAATCGCTTAGTAAAATCATAATCAATACCTACCGACGATTGATTGAATTCGCTTATAAAGCCGTTACTGATGTTGTAGGATCGAAGATGGCCGATACTCACATCCATTTTTTTTGAAAGAGACAGATTAAGTTGCAGAGAATTCCAGTTTTTTAAATCATTTTGGGCATAACAAGAACTTATCGCAATGACAAGTAAAGCTAAAATTGATGCTTTTTTCATTTTTTTAAGGGTTAAGTAATAAATAATTAGGGGGCTAATAATTGATATTTTTTGAAAAGAATTTTTATAAATGCATTTATAAAAATCGGTTTCTCAAAATTTAAAGTAATTAATAAGGTTTGTGTTTAGTTTTAATTAGTTCTTAGTAAAATAAAGATAATCTGTTTCTCCACTACTACTGCTTTCATTTTTCAGTCTAACGTTAGTAGTTGTGTATTCCGTAATTTTCCAATCGTCTTCTAATTCATCTAATTTACTGTCATCAAATTTTAACAGCAATATATCTTGACCACTATTTAAAAAAGTTGACCAGGTTCCGCCAATATTATTTGTTCCTTTTACAGCCGCAACACTCCCATTAGAATTGAAAGTAAAATTATAACCATTGTAATTTGAAGTTTCATCAATATTGTCAAAATAGTAAGAAACATGCCATGTTCCATCTGTCAAAATCGAAGTGAAATTCGGATTTCCTCCAGTGCCTGAATTAGTATCACAATCCTTTATACTATCTTCAATACTGTCTTCAAAATCAGAGTTGTTTGTAATTACAACATTTTGACCATTCAGGTTTGTAATAGAAATAGGGTAGTTAATGGAAATAAATACATTACTTTCTATATCTTCTAAAAAGTTATATAAATCTGTATCGTTTTGAACAGTAATAGTCTTTGCAATTTGACTATTTGCATTATAAATATCAATCTTTATTGGGTAATTTATATGTATACAGTCAATCTCATCAAACCCATCATCTTCATCACAATTATCAATAACGTCGTCTAATTGATCAACATTTGTAATCAGTTGCGTACTGAAATTTTGATACTGAATTGTTATTGGATAAACAAAGTTTACTATATCATCATCATTTGAAAAAGCATCTAATGCGTTTTGAACCGTGTGGTAATCATTTTGGTTAGATACTGTAATATGCGTGCCATTTACAATAACAATAACCGGCAACTGAACATTAAAACAGCTAGAATTATCCAAAATATTATCCTTAGACGTAGGGTTTTGTGATACCCTAGAAATCAAACTCGTAAGAGGAGATACAGCCGTTAAGTTTTGAGTAGTATCTTGAATAACCAATGTTTCCTCATTTTGACAAGAAATAAATACTATTGCCGTAAAGCTCATTAATAAATATTTAATTGTTTTCATATGTAGCTAATATTTGTTTTTTTTCTGTCATCGAACTCCGTTTCGTACATCTTCATCGGTGTTTACTTCACTAAAACATTTATTTTTATAGGTGTTCAGTGATTGCTTCGCAGTTGTATCGAGTTTTCATTATGCTCATTTTATATGTTGATATTTATTGTTTTTTATCGGTCATATGTAATTCGCATATCATCATTGGTGTTCGCGACCCAATTACGGTCATGCTCATTTCATATAAAAAAATTAACGGTTTAATAATAAAACAGTTTACATCAACATTACCCTACCAAAATTTAAAAATAAATATACCTTTGTAAAGCAAAAAATCAAGAAATAAATGACAAAAAACTCATTATCAGAAACTTGTAATAAAATCATTTTTTCAATCTTTTTCAGAAGTCATGCAAAGTCACTCCGCAATTTTCTTTTTTATAAGTATGGAAATAAAGACCAAGCCGACGATTTAACCCAAGAAGCTTTTATTAAACTCTGGCAAAACTGTGCTGCGGTCCCCATTGAAAAAGCTAAATCCTATATATATATAATTGCCAATAATAACTCTCTTAACGAAATTGCACATCAAAAAGTAGTTTTGGAATATGAAAAGAATTTTACTGGTCTTGATAAAACAAATGAAAACCCGGAATTTATACTCGAAGAAAAACAATTCAAAAGCAAGCTCTTAAAAGCAATTAAAAATTTGAATGAAACACAACGAGTTTGATATTCTTGCACAAAAACATCAAACCGACCGTTATTACAAGTCATTCTCAGCTTGGACACAACTTGTAACCATGCTTTTCGGAGTTTTTAGTCGTTGCGATTCTATGGGTGAAATTTGCGATGGAATGTTAGCCATGCAAGGCAAATTGAATCATCTTGGTTTGAGTTCTTCTCCAGCCAAAAGCACCGCTGGCGATGGCTTACGTGAAAGAGATAACGAATTTTTTAAAGATTTTTACTTTTTGCTCCTAAAACACTTCGAACCACTTTTGTCGGTCAGCCGAATTGACAAGATTTCATTCGACAAACTTTATATTTTCGATTCCACCACCATTCGTTTGTTTTCACAAATAATGAAAGGTGTTGGTCGTAATCCAAAAGGAGAAGGCAAAAAGAAAGGAGGGCTAAAAGTTCACATGCTAATAGATGCACATTCGGACACCCCAACTTTTGTAAAGATTAGCGAAGCAAAATCACATGACAAGAATTTTATTCAATACCTAAATCTTCCTGCTCATAGCATGATTGTGTTTGATAGGGCCTACAATCATTATCTTCAATTTGCAAAATTCACCCAAAAATACATCAATTTTGTGTGCCGATTAAAGAAAAACGCGGTGTATGAAGTAGTTCAAGAATTATTTTGCCAAACACAGACCGACACAGGGTTTGGGGTGTTAAAAGAAGAACATATTCACTTGAAATATACTGATGAAAAACAAGAAAAAAACCTTTGTTTACGCAAGGTTACTTACCGAGATAACAAAGGTAGAATCTACGAATTTATTACCAATAATTTTGAAATCAGCAATGACGAAGTGGCTTTGGTTTATAAAATTCGTTGGCAAATTGAATTGCTTTTCAAAAAATTGAAGCAAAACTTCCAACTTCACTATTTTTATTCGGAAACAGAAAACGGAATAAAAACCCAAATTTGGATTACTCTTATTGCTCAATTGCTTCTGATGGTTCTAAAAACAAAATCTGAAACAAAAAAAGCATTTTCAACAGTAGCTGCACTTATAAGAATACATCTGATAAGCAATCTTGAAGTGCTTTGGGTAATCGAAAACAGTCGAAGGACTTATACAAAACGACAAAAAAGAAAAAAACCTCCATCATTTCAAACAGAATTATTCTGAAAATAGAGGGAGGTAGGTTTTGAACTTTAAAAGAACATTCTTGTAAATAAAGGGATGCAGGAGTTTCTTTGCCTATTTTTTACTTTAGTCGTTTGGTAGTGATTTTATATACCATTTACTAAAGACTTGTTGACCACCGAAAAACATAAAGATGAATTAACTGCAATTGAAGATGTTTTAATGATTGGATATCCAAATGGGATTTGGGACTCTGTTAATAATATGCCTATTTTCAGAAAAGGAACAACAGCGACAAATCCTTTATTAGATTACAATGGCAAAAAAGAAATAATGATTGACATTGCCGCTTTCCCCGGTTCGAGTGGCTCACCAGTTTTGATTTTTAATGAAGGGGGATATAGAGATAAGAAAGAGAATACCTATATGGGAGCAAATAGAATAATATTTCTTGGAGTTTTATATGCAGGACCTCAAGCAACTGCAACTGGTGAAATTATTATGACTCCAAATTTACAAAGACCAATTTCTGTTTCTCAAATTCCAAATAATTTAGGACTTATAATAAAATCAGAAAGAATATTAGAAATGGAAGACTTATTCAGAGAATAAAAAAACGAGATGTAAAAGCCGTTTGGCAAGATTGGGGTTTTTGTGGAATTAGCGTTTTTAATCGTTCATCCAAAAATACTATACTTATAAAACCCCAGCCACCTGCTCTTCGAGGTCACACGTCTTCGAACTATTGTCAGTTGCACCTAATGGATCCGGAATTGCATTCCATAATTATCAATGAAAAACTACCACTTCCCATACAACCCAATGTAATTGCTGATACTTCTAAATTCCCAAGTTTACATTTGAAGTTATTTAGTGGTGTATTCGTTTTATTATTTTGCATGACCTCTTTTTTAAGGTTTCATTTCTGTTTTTTCCGTCCATGTAAAATTAGATTGTCTTTTATTGATTAACCAATGACCGTTTTCTTTGACATAGTCATCATGGTAGATTACACCCATTGTGGTTTTCATTTTTTTATTATTTTCAGTTCCAATCAATACTACTTGACAGTATGAAATCCCCGAAGCCTTATTCCCATTTAAAGTAACCGTTTGCTGTCCGTTTATGTGATACACCACATCAAAAAGATTGAGAAAACCAGCAAATGCTTCGCCTATTTGTTTTCTTCCTGTTAATGTTCCGCCCGGCTTACCGTTAGTTACAGAAGAAACTTCGGCATTTTCAGTGAAAAGCAATAGTTGCGTTTTCACATCTTTTACATCAGCTAAAACTGAAAATGTATCTACTAAATTTTTGATGGCAATTCTATCTTCAATCACTGTAATTTTTTTGTTGTCGTTATTCATTTTTTGTGCGTTTACTGATAAACAAAGGATTACTAAAGCGAGTGCTAAAACAATTTTTTTCATGCTGATTTTATTTTAATTCTCATAATACTAAATTCTAATTTCTTATAGTACAAAGGTACTGGCACTTTATCCAAAATTTATACCCGTATTACAGAATGACATACCATTATTACAGAATAGATGTAGTATATAGCCAATACAGCAATAGTTTTAATAAATTTGTATAAGATAATTAAAACAATATGAAGCAAATAGCCCACATAGCAACAATAAGTGAGTATAATGATATAGTCGATATTGAAACATTACACCCTTTGGTTAGTTTTATTGATTATTCAAATGTAAAACCAGAAAAGAGAGAATCGGCAGAAGCAGTAAGCTTCGGCTTCTATTCCATTTTTCTAAAAGAGGATAAAAATTGCGAAATAAAATATGGAAGAAATAGTTATGATTATCAGCAGGGAACTTTAGTGTTTATTGCCCCACAGCAAATAGTGAGCATTATAGAAGATGGCAAAAACTATCAGCCAACTGGTTATGCCCTTTTGTTTCATCCTGATTTGATAAGAGGCTCTTCATTAGGAAAAAATATAAAAGAATATACGTTTTTCTCCTATGATGTACACGAAGCCTTGCACCTTTCAAAACAAGAAAAAAAATTGATACAGGAATGTTTCGAGAAAATAGTTTTTGAACTCAAACAATCGATAGACAAGCATAGTAAAAAAATATTGGTATCTAATATTGAATTGTTTCTGGACTATTGTACTCGTTTTTACGACCGCCAATTTATTACCCGTGACAATGCTTATACTGGCGTGGTAGAAAAATTTGATACCTTGTTAAATAATTATTTTCAATCTGAAAACCCACAAGCAATTGGTATACCAACGGTTGCATTTTTTGCCAACGAATTGAATTTATCCGCAAACTATTTCGGAGACCTAATTAAAAAAGAAGCTGGTAAATCGGCTTTGGAATATATCCATTTAAAAATAATTGAGACTGCAAAGGAGTTATTATTCGATACAGGAAAATCGGTGAGTGAAATCGCCTATGAATTGGGATACAAATATCCACAACATTTTACAAGATTATTCAAGCAACAGGTTGGTATTGCACCAAATGAATATAGATTTCTAAATTAAACAAATTAGTGTAACTTCTCAAGCGACTCAGTGTACAATCTGCACCGAATTTTAATTTAATAGACCACAATCTATTAAAGCAGTATCTAAAAGTATTGGCTTTGTATTTTGGGTTTTTAAAAGCGATTTTTAACGCTTTTTACCGTTCGTTTTCTTTTAAGAACTATCAAGTGACTTTTTCTGAAAAGAATTTTATTTGTAGTTTAAATCCAATATATTTACCTTCTAATTAGCTAAATTTAGATTCGTTTGGAGGTTTTATCCCGACGCTTCGAGCGAACTGATGCTAGCAGTAGACTGCTCCCAAAACTTAAAAAAATAATGGAAAAATACTTACGACAATTAATTTCAATAGAATTTGACGACAAAAAAGAAATCTTTAATGGCTTTCTTATTGATTGGACTGAAGATTGGATTTTACTGAAAAACAATCCTGTTGATTTTATAATTGATGGCTATACGATATTAAAAAACAAAAATGTAAAGTCAATTATTCAAGACAAGGATCATGAATTCACAGAAAGAGTAATTAAACTTAAAGGTTTAAAAACAAGCGCAGCGGAAATAATTCCGCTTAAAGATTTGTCTTCAATTATAAATTTTTTAGCAAATAAATATGAGATTTTTCAGATTACAAAAAAGTCAGATAAAGCTGTTTATCTCGGCAAACTCATAGAACTAAATGAGGAAGAACTGGTAATAGATTTTTTGGGAACCGAAGGGGAATTTGAGGGTGAAATGAGTTTTAAGCAAAACAAAATAAGAGTGATAGAATTTGATACTGATTATATCAATTCTTTGAAACTAATTGTTAATGAAGAAAAGAAAAAGTAAGTGGCTGCTACTAACAGATTAGGTTTTTTGGGCTTGAAAAGCCAACAATGAAACCTATGTTTAATGGAACCGAAGTTTTAGGACTTTTAGGCGATGTCGTTTTTCTAATAATTGGTTATTTGAAATTTTTAATAGTGGGAAGAGGTTAGCAGTTTTTTACGACTACTCATATAAGTTAGCATAGTACTCAAAAAAGCAGAGATTAAATAGTGCTTTATAGCGCACTATTTAATAAAAAAAAGCATGAAATAGAATAAAATGTATAATTTAGTGCTTTTTAATGCTCTTTTTATTGTGACTAATAAGATTTGCTATATATTTGTATAAAAAAGAGCCGTATAATGCACTTCGAAGAATTAATAAAAACTATAAAAGAGCGGAGGGAAGTACTGCAGGTGACGCAGGAAACCTTGGCTGAGCTATCTGGTGTTGGATTAAGAACTCTAAAACAGTTTGAAAGTGGAAAAGGAAATCCTACGCTGCTGACTTTAGAAAAGTTAGCTGATGTATTAGGCATGAAGGTTTGCCTAAAGATTAAAAATGTATCTCTTAACAAATGAGAAAGGCTAAAATAGTATACAAGGATGAAGAAGCAGGTGTGTTAACCCAACACGATAATGGTTCGTTTATATTCCGTTATCATGATTCTTGGATGGCAGATAGCAATAAGCCAGGAATCAGTCTTACTTTGCCTAAAAGGGAGCAAGAATTTCATTCAAAATTCTTATTTCCATTTTTTTATAATATGTTACCAGAAGGATCTAATAAACAAATGGTGTGTAAATATAATAGAATTGATCTAGATGATTATTTCGGATTACTGATGACTACCGCAAAATACGACAGTATCGGTGCTGTTAGAGTTATTAAAATAGAAGAGTTATGAGTTTACCTGAAATAAAATATTGTCCGGGTACATTAGCTAAAGGTTTTGATACGTATAGCAGAACCTGTTTAAACAGAGTGTTTCAGGGTAAAAAGGTGCATCATGTATTGCCTTACGATTCACCGGCATCGAATCCTGAAACAGATGCGCTTTTTGAAGAAAACCGAAAACGCATGTCTATTTCAGGAGTACAGGAAAAATTTTCTGTATTGCTTGAAAAAAATAAGTTAAGGCTTATCAACGAAGGTGAACGTGGTACCTATATTCTGAAACCAATTCCAGATGCAGGTAAAAGACTAAACCAAATGCCCGCTAACGAGCATTTGACCATGCAAATTGCCCGTCAGGCCTATGGAATAGAAACGGCCGAAAATGCATTAATATTTTTTAAGAATGGTTCTCCTGCTTACATTACCAAACGTTTTGATGTAAAAGATGACGGCACAAAACTGGCTCAGGATGATTTCGCATCTTTGGCCGGTAGAACACCACAAACCTATGGAGCGCATTATAAGTATTTAGGAAACTATTTAGAGTTATTTCAATTAATGGAGATGCATTTACCTGCTTACAAATTGGAAGCACCAAAGCTATTGAAAATATTGGTATTCAATTACCTGTTTTCAAATGGAGATGCGCACTTTAAAAACTTCTCTTTGCTAGAAACCCCTATGGGAGATTATAGATTAAGTCCAGCTTATGACCTATTGAATAGCCGTATTCACATAGAAGATAAAGACTTTGCGTTGGATGATGGACTATTGCCTAAAAATTTAGCTCAAGGAAAAATCAGCCAACAATTTGCTATACTTAGTGAGCATGCAGGAATCAGTGAAAAGATTTTTAATGATATTTTGGCATTGATGTTATCACAGTCCGAAATGGTAGAAAAAATGATAGCTGCTTCATTCCTCAACGATACCACGAAAAGAAATTATTGGCAGTCTTACCAAGGCCGTTTAAAACAATTGATGAAAGGATGAACTGCGAATATTTAAATATGATAGTTATATATGCGAATCAAGGGTTGAAAAAAAGTATCAAAAGGTAGCTTAAAAAGAAAGAAATATCCCTCAAATAATTTGTTTTAAAGTCTGAAAATCAGTACATTTAAGGTGTATTCGAAGCGCTTTTAAACATATGATTATTCAGACTAAAGCCGTAAAATTAATACAAATTTATTCAACAATTTGTGAAAAATTTGAAAAAGATTTAAAATATACTTGTGAGCGATTCAGTAACAACGATAAGCAAGATTTAACAGATGAAGAAATTATGACCATTTATTTATTTGTAATAGAAGAAGAACAACGATTTACTATAAAGCAAATTCACCGATTTGCTAATGAATATTTGCGTTCTTGGTTTCCAAAACTTGGCTCCTATTCTGCATTTTCTAATAGATTGAATCGATTGTCTGAAGCTTTTAAGGATTTGGTAACAGATTTAATTACAGAGTATTACCCGGAAGATTGTTTTTACAATCAAAGCTTGTTAGATTCTATGCCTATTGTTACTTGTTCTGGAAAACGTTCCGGGAATGTAGCCAAAGACATAACAGACAAGGGATATTGTTCTACAAAAAGCATGTTTTATTATGGAGTTAAACTTCATGCTTTAGCTTTTAGAAGAGAAAACAAAATTCCTTTCCCAGAAGAAATACAAATAACTCCAGCTTCTGTGAATGATTTAACCGTTTTTAAAGAGGCATGGTCAATGAAAGAAGATAGATGTTTTTTTGGAGATAAAATTTATCAAAACAAAGAATTTTTCTCTGATTTGAAAAAGAAAAAAACTCTGTAATGTTGACGCCTGTTAAAGCAGTAAAAGGAGAATGTCAGGAAATTAGAAATAGAGACAAAGCCTCGAATGACCTATATTCAACGGCTGTTTCAAGGGTTAGGCAACCTATTGAATCTTTTTTTAATTGGCTAATTCAAAAAACAGATATTCAAAGAGCCAGCAAGGTTAGATCAACAAAAGGGCTATTGGTACATCTATTTGGTAAAATTGCTGCTGCCTTTATTAACTTAATATTTTAACCCTTGATTCGCATGTATAATTAACCACATGATTAAAAGTATCATTTATAAGATTTCTTACATCTTCAATATCAATCCCTTCTCTCATACCATTCTCATCTCCGATATGTAACCTAATCATGTAGTGTTGATCTGTCCAAACATCAGATTTAAATCCGTGCGTAGAGTCATATAAACGCTTGGCATTTTTCGAGAATTTGTTAGTTGAATATGTTTCTACATCAACTATTTGATTACCCTTGTCAACGGCAATTCTCGGTCTTTTTCCTTCTCTCATTTCAATTTTATAAAAAAACAATATTAAATAAAAAACCGAGACCAATTTCCTGTTAACCAATTTTTTATTCACATTAATAAATATTCCTCGTAATTGAAGTAAACTTTGTGTTGCGCTTCCTATAAGGCGGTTTCATTCATTTGTAAGTTTGAAACGAATGCCAACATATATTTCCCGTCCCCTTGTTGGCCCCCAAACAGATGAAGTGTCAAAGAATGGACTAAATGGGTCTTGCCAACTGATAATAGGTTGCTTCTGTCTGAAGTCAAATACATTTTCGCAACCAGTATATGCTTCAATCTTTTTAAAAATATAAGTAAATTGTGCGTTCACTAAAGTATAAGGTTGTGAAAAATCAGGTCGTTGAAATTCTACTGGATTTGATTTTGTATCGGGTAAACGCTGTTCCCCATACCAATGCACATTTACATCAAAATGAAATTTGTTTGTTAAGGGTTTATAACTGTAAGTCGTCAAAACTTTATGTGCAGGGTTGAAAGGTAAAAGTTGCTTACTTCCATTTACTTCTCTGTAAACATCTAAAAAGTTGTAGCCCACTTTAAATTCAAAGCGTTTCCAAATTTTCAAATATAGCTCAGTTTGAAAACCATTGCTTATGCTTGTTTCAGTAAAGTTTTTAATAATTGCTTTTGATGGGTCACTGTCATAATCAGGAAAAATTTGATTTTGAAAATTAGTTCGATAATAATCTGCACTAATATAACCCGAAAGATTATTGCTTTCAAATTTTTGAGTTAAGTTAATTCCAAAATTTGTTGCTCTTTCAGGTCTTAACTGTTCTGAAAAAACAATATCTCTGGAACTAACTAACAAGCCTATATTTTCACTGAATAAATTAACTGTTCTCCAACCTGTTCCGATACTGGCACGAAAAACAGTTTTCGGGGTAACATCATATTTTAATAAGGTTCTTGGAGTAAGAGTAAAACCAAATTGGTTATGTTGGTCGCCACGAATACCGGCAATCCAAGTTAATTTGTCATTTAAAAAGCTCATTGAGTTTTCAGCAAATACACCTGGAATATTCTCTACTTTTTTGTAATTCCCTGCGTAAGTTCTTTGCAAAGAAGTATCGGTAAAAGCAATGTCTTCATTGAGGTTGGAATAACGGTAGCTAATGCCTGTTTTTAGTGAATTTTTTTGTGAATAAACCAATTCGTATTGCAGATTACTGTAAAAATTTGTTTGCTGTGCGTTGTATTTTACCGTTCCGAAAAAAGATTTTTGGTCTTGGTGAAATGAAGAAACAAACAAAGTTATTTTATGATTGTCATTAAATCGATAAGCAGTTTTTGTCCAAATTTCAGGCTGATTAATATTAACCGTTTGCCCGTAAATAGAAGTACTTCCCTGATCGCTATTGGGATTATAGAATGTTTGACCTCCAATTCGTTTTTCATTCAAAAATCGTAAACCAACTCTACTGCTCCAGCCCCAGTCTTTGTCGTTTCCGTATTTCCATTTATTTGAAATCATATAGCGTGTCAATAGAGGTAAATCGAGAAAGTTATCTTTATCCCTGTCAATTTTATTTGCAGGTTGAACTGTATGAAATGCAGTAAGATTGCTCCATTTGCCTTTCTTCAAAGCATAATTGGCATTAAAATGTTTTTCTTCAAAATTGTTCATATACACATTGAGCAATAATTTATCCGTTTTGTCGGGGTCTTTGGTTTCAACATTAATTTGTCCGCTTATGCTTTCATATCCTTGCAAAACGCTATTCGCTCCTTTTGAAACATAGATGTTGTCAACTAATGTTCCAGGAATTCCGCTAATCCCGTACGTGTATGACAAACCTTGTATCATTGGGAAACCGTCAATCAAAACCTGATTGTAAACGCCAGATAACCCCAAGATGCGAAGCTCTTTTGAGTTGGTAATTACATTCGTTGTTTGTGGTTGTACCGTTGTTTGTGTTTCAAAACAACCTGCTAAATCACAACAAGCGGCTTTTCGCAATTCTGTTTGAGTAATAATTTCTGTTTTGATTGGGGTGATGTTAGAAATAATTACACCGTCTCGTTGTCTTTTTACAATTACTTCATCAAGTGTTTTCGCCCCTTTTAATTTAAATACTACAAATGTTTGATTGGTGATTTCTATCGTATCTGATGTATGTCCTTCAAAACTTGCAATTAATTTATTATTGTTGATGTCTTTGGTTATAATTTCAAATTCTCCTTTGTCACCTGTGGATGTTCCTGTTGTTTGGCCAAGCCAATATACATTTGCACCAATAAGCGGTTCCTTTTTATCGTTGGTAACTTTTCCTAAAATGGTTTGAGCTAATAAACCACACGGGAACAGTAAACCAACAATGAAGATGTATTTTTTCATTGTGATTTTTTTAAAATAAGGCAAGGTTTATTCGAGAGAACAAACCCCGCTTTATCAGTTGTTTACTGTTTTACTTTATATGATTTTTCGTCTGGATTTTCACAACTACCTGTGTTCTCGATGACTCTGTAGATCTCTTTTTCGGTAACCAGTATAGGATTGAATTTTACTTCAAATGAAGAGGTTGTTCCCATTTTTCCTGATTTGCAACTGCTAACGCCTTTCAGTTTTTCAACATTGGCAGCAATCATTTTCAAGTCCATAGAACAAGTAATTCCCTTTACTTTGATGGTAACCGTTTTTGTGCTGTCGGTATTTTGTGTTGTTTTTTGAGCAAACGCAATGCTTGTTGAGGTAATCAATATAATGAATACCAAAACTAATGATTTTATAAATTTCATTTTTTTGATTTTAAAATTGTTGACAATAAAGAAATATTGCTTCGAAGTTGTCGGAGCAAAAGTTTAATTTAATATTGTTAAACAATTTTAGGAGGTTGCCAAAAGTCAGGTGCGAATTGAGAAGTAAAAACTGATTGGTAAGTAAAATTTTGGTTAGTTGAAATTTTAGGTTTAGATATTTCAGCAAGCTGATTTGTAGAACATTGCAACACACAAGAACTGCAAACTTGAAAAGGATTACAGGATTTTCCCGAACGGTCGTCTTTTTGTTTTTGTTGGCTGGATGATTTTTCGTTGTCAGCAGTCGGTTTGCATTGTCCGTCACAACAAGTTTGTTCATTATTATTTTGCAATGAAATCAAATCTATTCCTGGCTTAATAGCGAGGAATAAAATTATTGTTGCTAATATGAGTGTTGAAAATTTCATTACTTTACAAATATACGACGTTTATCTATAAGTTGTGTGAAATGATCCGAGACCGTATAAAAAATAGATAAACCGACAAAAGAGCACATCAATTTCCAACAAAATAATATTATTGTTTATACATTTGCAACGATGAAAGGATACATTAAAATAGTACTTCTGCTTTTGATATCGTGTTGCTATGTCAACACCGTATTTGAATTTTCGGATACCGAGGAGAAGGCTAATTTTGAAAATGAAAGTCATGCCTATATTCAACAATTTAGCAACCAAACCTTTGCAAACAGTGTAACACAAAGTATTCCGCATTGCGACATTAATTGTGATACATCAATCCAATTCCATTTAAGTGCAATTCTACCTGCCTCTAAATGCAATTCATTCTACAAAAGCTCTTTCTTTCCAAAACGGGATAAGCTTTTTATTCTACATTCTTCTTACTTGATTTGATGAATTTCTGATTTGACTTTTTTAGGCAATTGCTACGCAGTTGTCAGTTTTACTATTTCAGAACAATTCTATTTAAATTTAAAATGAAAAAAATAATATTCATTCTTTTGCTATTTCCATTTTTAGCAACAGCCCAAAACACTTTTAAAGCCATCATCAAAGATGAAAAAACAAAGGAAGCACTCGATAGCGTTTCTGTATTCCTAAACGGAACTCAAAACGGCTCAACTTCTGACGAAAAAGGTTTTGTAGTAATTGAAAACATCCCCAACGGTAAACAAACCATTGTTTTCAGTTCTTTTGGTTATCGAAAAATTGAAAGAAACATTTTATTCCCACAAAATGAAACTATTGAAATATTTTTAGAACCATCATCGGAAGAATTAGAAGAAGTTAAAGTTACTTCAACAAGAAGTAGCCGAACAATAAAAAATACTCCAACTCGAATCGAAGCGATTGCAGCGGGCGAATTAGAAGAAAAATCTTCAATGCAACCAGGGAATATAAAAATGTTGCTTACCGAAAGCACCGGAATTCAAACGCAACAAACTTCCCAAGTTTCGGGAAGTGCGAGTATTCGTATTCAAGGTTTAGACGGAAAATATACGCAACTTTTACAGGACGGTTTTCCATTGTATTCAGGTTTTGCAAGTGGTTTGAGCATCTTGCAAATTCCACCTTTGAATTTAAAACGCGTGGAAGTCATTAAGGGTTCCACTTCAACGCTTTATGGCGGCGGAGCCATTGCGGGATTGATAAACCTGATTACAAAAGAACCAACCGACACAAGAGAAATTTCATTTTTAGCAAACATAAATCAAACACAAGCGTTGGATTTAAGTGGTTTTTATGCTGGAAAATACAAGAAATCAGGACTTACAATTTACGCTTCAAGTAATTCCCAAAAAGCATACGATGTAAATAATGACGGGTTTTCGGATATTCCAAAATTCGAGAGATATACCATAAGTCCAAAATTTTTCTATTATCCAAACGAAAAAACAACATTTAGTTTAGGTGTAAATGCAGGATTTGAAAAACGAATTGGTGGAGATATGCAAGTGATTGATAACAAATCAGATGCTACGCATACGTTCTTTGAGCGAAATAACAGTAATCGATATTCGACACAAGCAAAATTTGAAAAAACATTTGACAATAAAAATATATTGACAATTAAAAATAGCGTTGGATATTTTAACCGAAAAATAGAAAAACAAACTTATAATTTTGAAGGACAACAAATAGCCACTTTTACAGAAGCCAATTATCTAATCCCCAACGAAAAATCAGAATGGAATTTGGGGGCGAATTTAGTTTCGGATAATTTCAAACAAATGAATTTAGTCGCTGACAAATTAGATTATTACAATGCTGCCTTTGGTATTTTTGCACAAAACAATCTGAACATAACCGAAAAATTTATTTTGGAAAGCGGTTTGCGTTTAGACATTACAAACAGAAGCAATGTTTTTGTCTTGCCTCGTTTGTCATTATTGTATAAAATTAACGAAAAAATATCTTCAAGATTTGGTGGTGGTTTAGGTTACAAATCACCAACCATTTTCTCGGAAGAAACCGAAGAAAAAGCGTTTCAAAATATAAATCTGCTTGACTTTTCAAAAGTCAATCCTGAAAAATCGTATGGATTAAATGCCGATGTCAATTACAAAACCACCATTTTTAACGAGCTAAGTTTTGCCATTAACCAAATGTTTTTTTACACCATTATCAAAAACCCGTTGGTTCTTAATCCGGTTCCGCTGACGGTAAATTATGCCTTTGAAAATGCCAACGGAAATATAGAAACCAAAGGTTTTGAAACAAACGTAAAACTTCGTTTTGAGGATGTTTCTTGTTACATTGGTTACACTTACATTGACGCTCAGAAAAATTTCGATAATAATTCTACAGTAAATCCATTAACGGCAAAACATAGGATAAACGCAAACGTAATGTATGAATGGGAAGAAAAATTGCGAATCGCTTACGAGGTCTTTTATGTTGGAAATCAGTATTTGACAAACAACGAAAAAGTTAGGGATTATTGGGTTATGGGAGTTTCAGGAGAATACAAATTCAAGTATTTCAGCATATTTTTGAACCTTGAAAACTTTTTGGATAGTCGACAATCGAGATGGGAAAATATGTATTCTGGAACAATTCAAAATCCACAATTTAGAGAAGTTTATACACCTACAGACGGATTTATATTGAACGGTGGAATTAAAATTAAGCTGTAAAGAAGCCAAATGAAAACAAAAATAATCACACGAACCGTCTGGATATTATCCATAGTCAGTTTGTTTACCGATACGGCGAGCGAAATGCTTTATCCAATAATGCCAATTTATTTAAAAACAATCGGATTTTCTATTGTATTAATAGGTGTTTTGGAAGGTTTTGCAGAAGCTTTGGCAGGATTGAGTAAAGGATATTTTGGAAAATTATCGGACAATTCCGGAAAACGCGTTCCCTTTGTTCAACTCGGTTATGCTTTAAGCACTATTTCAAAACCAATGATGGCAGTTTTTACTTTTCCGCTTTGGATTTTCTTTGCGCGAGCTATTGACCGTTTCGGGAAAGGAATTCGCACTGGTGCAAGAGATGCTATTTTATCGGATGAGGCAACATCAGAGAACAAAGGAAAAATCTTTGGTTTTCATCGATCAATGGATACTTTTGGGGCAGTTCTTGGACCCGCAATAGCATTAGTGTATCTATACTTTTATCCACAGGATTACAAAACACTTTTTTATGTCGCTTTTATTCCTGGGTTACTTGCTGTATTAGCTTCCTTTTTTTTGAAAGACAAAACTAAAGCCCATCCAATAGAAAGAAAATCGACACCTTTTTTCTCCTTTCTAAATTATTGGAAAACAAGTCCGTTACAATATCGAAAATTAGTAATCGGGTTATTGGCATTTACATTGTTTAACAGTTCCGATATTTTCTTGTTACTAAAAGCAAAACAAGCAGGATTAAATGACACGGCAGTAATTGGGGTTTATATTTTTTACAATTTGGTTTATGCGCTTTGCGCATTTCCAGTAGGAATTTTTGCTGACAAAATAGGATTAAAGAAAATGTTTGTTTTTGGGCTTTCTTTATTTTCAATCGTATATTTTGGGATGGCTTTCAGTACTAATATTTATGCTATTGCAATGCTGTTCTTTATTTATGGAGTTTATGCAGCAGCAACTGAGGGGATTTCCAAAGCTTGGATTAGTAATATTTCCGACAGAAAGGATACTGCTACAGCAATCGGAACTTATTCAGGTTTTCAAAGTATTTGCACAATGTTAGCGAGTTCATTAGCAGGCTTAATTTGGTATCAATTTGGTGCAAATACTACATTTATAATTACTGGAATAGCAACAGTTTTTATTAACATTTACTTCTCATTTTTTGTGGAAAATAAAACAATATTATGAAACTAAAATCAAACATAGACAAATCAGGAGTGTTTGGACTTTTCTTTACAGCTCTATTTTCACCTTGTTGTTTCCCTTTATTTACCTTCACAGGATCAGCTCTTGGGTTAAGCATGTTTTTTTTTGAATTGGATGGAGCTCCTGCAAAACAGAGATCTCATCGACAACTAAATTTTATTTATGCTGGAAAACACCAAATCATCCAGAAAAGAAATGATTTTTGCCTCGTCCTTATTTTTTCCAAAATCGGTAAGTGAAGGCAGGTTGTTCATGAAAAAATTCTGAAAATGCGCCATTTCAATGATGGTGGTGGCTAATGATTTCGGGTATTTGTATTTCGGATTGCATTCTGAAATTAAATCTCCAATAACGGCACAAAGGTCTTTGTATGGTTTAAAAAAATGGTGTCTATTGTCTTCGCTTACATGCTTTGTTAAATATGCTTTTGAACCTTCTGAAATAACAATTTGATGCAACAAACTTTCATTGACATAACTTGTTTTTTCATCATCTTTTACTGTTGTGGCTAATAGTTTTATCACCATTTTTAACCTAATTGTTGGGTCATTAATATTATTGGTATGAAAGCTTATCTGGTATTCAAGCCAACTCCAATACCAAGCTACAAGATATAACAGCAAGCGATGTTTGTTTTCAAAGTATCGGTAAATACCCGCTTCGGTTGTACCAATGTCTTTTGCCAATTTTTTAAAGGTAAAGGTTTCGAAGCCGCTTTTATAGACCAATTGAATGCTGTGCATAATAATCTTTTTGCCTAACTCCGTCTGTTCAGGGTTACGGAGAAATAACGCCTCATTCATTTTTATTTGCAACTGTAGCTCCATTTGAATCCTTGTATTGATTGGTCTTCGTATAATAAATTGCTAAAAAGAAGATGTCTCATCTTTCTTTGGCAAAGATAGCTAAAAATTATTTTACAATTATTAATAATAGCATTACTATCATTAATAATATCTCTATCTTTGCAGAGTCAAACTAAAAAATACAGTCATGTTGCTAATTCGTAAATTACAGGAATCGCCAGACCCAATTAATAGTTTTGAATTAATATATAGAGGAAATTCAAAAATTTATCAAATAATTAGAAAAGTAAAAAAACTAAAACCTAATAATTAAGTATAAAATGAAAAACGAACAAGTCTTTAAATTAATAGATGGAGTTTTTACTCCCGAAGAAGCAGGAAAAGTATTAGCTGCATTGATAAACAGTAAAATTAACTACCATAACCTAGAGGATTTTAGCAATCATATTCGTTTTAATAATGACATTTCTCAATCCAAAAAGCGAGTAGTGGAACTTAACGAAGCTAAAGAAAAAATTAAAAATTTACTGGAAGTTGCAGAAGCAAATGGAGTAAATTTGGTTCTAAATAGTACGATTGAAATAAGTTTTAACGAATAACTAGTATGTTTCAAGGTAGAAAACTTCTTATCGCAACTAAGCACAAAAAGGAAAACGTGATTGCACCGATTTTTGAAAAAGAATTAGGCGTAAGTTGCTTTGTCTCCGATAAATTTGACACTGACACATTGGGAACTTTTTCGGGAGAGATTGAGAGAAAAGATGGTGCGCTAATGACTCTTCGCAATAAATGTCTCCTTGCGATGAAAGAGAATCATTGTGATTTAGGTATTGCCAGCGAAGGATCTTTTGGTATGCACCCCACCATTTTTTTTGCCCATGCCGATGATGAATTTTTAATTTTTATTGATAAAAAAAATGAGTTAGAAATTATAGTAAGAGAAATCAGTATGAATACCAATTTTAATGGCAGTGAAATTAAGAATGAAATCGAGCTACTGGAATTTGCGACTCAAGTAAAATTTCCATCTCACGGGCTTATTTTAAAACCATCAGAAAAGGATATTTCTAAAATAGTTAAAGGAATCACTGACGAAAGGATTTTAAAGGAAAGCTTTCATGAAATGATGAAAGAATTTGGGAAAGTATATGTCGAAACCGATATGCGCGCACTGTACAATCCAACACGAATGGAAGTGATTGAAAAAGCCACGCTAAAATTAATAAATTCAATTCGGTCGCTATGTCCTATGTGTGAAACACCTGGATTTGTGGTTTCTGATGCCAAATTGGGGTTGCCCTGTGAATGTTGTAATTCAGCTACGCGTTCTACTTTGAGTTTTATTTATACTTGTAAAAAGTGTAATCATACTTCTGAGGAATTTTATCCACATAAAAAAATGACCGAAGATCCTATGTATTGTGATTTTTGCAATCCTTAAAATAAATTATGACAATAGTTTCAAAAGACATATCAAAAGCTGCCAGGATTTTAATCCAAGAAGATTTGGTTGCCATTCCAACAGAAACCGTTTATGGGTTGGCCGGGAATATTTATAGCGAAAAAGCCATAAAGGCGATTTTTGAAATGAAGCAAAGGCCTTTTTTTAATCCGTTAATTGTTCATATTAAATCGGTAGAACAATTAGACGAATTAGCCAAAGATATTCCGGAAAAAGCCAGATTATTAGCTGAGAAATTTTGGCCGGGTCCTTTGACAATGGTGCTGAAAAAACAAGAATCGATTCCCGATTTAGTTACTGCCGGAAAAGATTCGGTGGCTATTAGAATTCCAAATCATGCTACAACTTTGGCATTGTTGGAAACGTTAGATTTTCCATTAGCTGCTCCAAGTGCCAATCCTTTTGGGGCAATAAGTCCCACAACTGCTTTGCATGTTGCAGAATATTTCAGCGAAAAATTACAGCTAGTTTTAGATGGAGGCGATTGCCAAAACGGAATAGAATCTACGATAATTGGTTTTGAAAATGAAGAACCGGTATTATATCGATTGGGTTCTATTTCTGTAGAAGATATTGAAGAAGTTATTGGGAAAATCCAAATTAAAAACAAAAAAGAAAATGCACCAGATGCACCAGGAATGTTATCACGACATTACGCACCGGCAACCGCCACTTTTTTAGAAAGTGATGTAGCACAATTCATAAAAGGATTTCCTGACAAAAAAATTGGATTGTTGCTTTTTAAGAAGAGAATTGAAAATGCTAGTGTAATGCACCAAGAAATTTTATCCGAAAAAGGGGATTTAAAAGAAGCTACATCACATTTGTATGCTGCAATGCATCGATTGGATAAAATGGACTTAGATATGATTGTTGCAGAACGATTTCCGGATTTTGAATTAGGAAAATCCATTAACGATAGATTAGAACGCGCCACAAAAAAATAAAAAATAAAAAATAAAAAATAAAAAATGAATTTAGATTTACTGTTAGATAACTTAACAAATCCGGCTTTATTGTTTTTCCTTCTCGGGATAATTGCCGCAAGATTGAAAAGCGATTTAGAAATTCCTGCCAATACATCCAAGTTTATTTCTTTGTATTTATTGTTCTCTATTGGGTTTAAAGGAGGACAAGAATTGGCGCACAGTGATTTTCATATGGAAATCATTTGGGCAGTCTTATTTGGGATATTAATTGCGTTTGTCATTCCTATTTATTGCTTTTTTATTCTCAAGCGAAAGTTTAGCATTGAAAATTCGGGTGCAATTGCGGCAGCATATGGTTCGGTTAGTGCGGTAACTTTTGTGACAGCAGTAACTTTTTTGGAAATTCAAAAATATACTTTCGGCGGACATATGGTAGCAGTAATGGCATTGATGGAAGCACCTGCAATAATCATCGGAGTAATTTTAATTAGATTATACAACAAGAAAGAAGTTAGTTCCAGTAAAATGAGTTCTGTGATAAGACATTCTTTAACTAATGGAAGTGTTTTATTAATTCTTGGAAGTTTAGTGATTGGTTTTTTAGCTAGTGACCAACAAGCTATGGGAATTAAACCCTTTACTACTGATATTTTTAAAGGATTTTTAGCCATATTTTTACTAGATATGGGTATTGTAAGTGGAAGAAAATTAGATGATTTTATTAAAAGTGGATGGGTTACCCTAGTGTTTGCAATTGTAATACCACTGCTTAATGGTATGGTAGTAGCATTTTTGAGCCAAATAGTAACCGATGAAGTCGGCGACAGATTTATCTTTGCTATTCTTGCAGCAAGTGCTTCCTATATTGCGGTACCAGCTGCTATGAAAATTGCGGCACCAAAAGCCAATCCAGGTTTATTTTTGCCTATGGCATTAGCAGTTACCTTTCCGTTTAACATTACTTTTGGAATGCCTATCTATTTGTCTATTATTCTTTGTTGTTAAAAAATAAGGTTCTTCGCCAAAATTAGTGGAAAACCAAATTAGGTTGATTAGAGATGGAAATTAAAGTTTAAATAAGCACCTGTTTTTAAAGGATATTTTGCGACAATTACGAAATCTATTCATTGATTAATAGATGTCTTTTTTTTGAATTCCACTAATTTAGGCGAAGAACCAAAAATAATAATTGTAATCACAAATAGAATAAAAAAACTATCAACCAAATCAATCAGTTCATTTGTTGTAAATTAGCAATAATAAATTAAATCTTATATAAACATTGAAATTCATAATAATTTAATTTTTAACATTACTTAGAAGTTATTTTATGAATTATTATAGTCTAAACATTAATAATATTATATATGAAAAAA
This sequence comes from Flavobacterium sp. ZB4R12, assembly GCF_048276375.1. Taxonomy (NCBI): domain Bacteria; kingdom Pseudomonadati; phylum Bacteroidota; class Flavobacteriia; order Flavobacteriales; family Flavobacteriaceae; genus Flavobacterium; species Flavobacterium sp. ZB4R12. Next base: position 25,825 of record NZ_JBLNKS010000014.1, read on the forward strand.
TACTTTTTGATCGCTATTGCATTGTTATTAATTCAAAATATTACATATGCACAAACAGAAAGAACTACCAAAAAAAAGGTTAAAACTGTAACGGCAATTGATTCTGTTAAATGGAGGGCTGAGCATTATATTGTAAATAGGGATTCTGCTTATGCAAATCCTCGTTACGCACTTAAAAAACTCCAAGGAGGTAACAGACGATTTATTGAGAGCAAAAGTATACGACCAAGACAAGATGTTAGCTTTATAAAAAAATTAGAAAAAGGACAAGAGCCATTTGCTACAATTGTAGGATGTTCTGACTCCCGTGTGCCAAATGAATTAATTTTTGACCAAGGTTTGGGCGATTTATTTATTATTCGTACAGCAGGTCAAGTTTCTGCGGTTGCGTCTTATGGTAGTATGGAATTTGCTGTTTTAAAATTAAAAACAAAATTAATAGTTGTATTAGGTTCATACAGAATGTGGTGCGGTTGATGCCGCGGTTAAACGTCCTGAAAACGTACTAGGTCATATTGTTACGCTTATTAACGAAATAAAAGGAGCAGTCGCAAAATCTTCTCATATTGCTGGTAATCCTACTAATAATGCTGCTAGACAAAACGGAATTGACCAAGTAGCTGATCTTAGAGACTTAGACCCAATATTACACAAAAAATATATTGATGGCGAAATTTTAATAGTTGGTGCTATGTACGATATTCACACAGGGAAAGTAGAATTTCTAGAAGAAACTTTATTAAATCTACCGCAAGCTAAATCTAAACAATAATATTGTACTAAAATTATAAAAAAATTACACTTTAATTCGGTTTCTATTTCTCTTGAATAAAACTCTTAGACAGTACAGCTTACAACAGAAATATTTAGCGATATTTTAGTAAAAGTCTTGTTAAAATTAAAAAAATATGACTCCATTAGAACGATTCTACGAATTATTAAAATTAGACAAAAAAGATGTTTATCAAATTTTCTTCTATGCTATTTTTTCGGGCCTTGTAAGTTTGTCACTTCCTTTAGGAATTCAAGCCATTACTAATTTTATTCAGTCTGGAAGAGTTAGTGTTTCCTGGGTTGTTCTAATCATACTTGTAGTTATTGGAGTTGCCTTAGTTGGGATTTTGTCACTAATGCAATTGCGAATAACTGAAAATTTGCAGCAGAAAATCTTCGTTCGTTCTTCGTTTGATTTTGCCGTAAGATTCCCGAAAATAAAATTTGAAGAATTATATAATACCTATCCGCCAGAATTAGCCAATCGTTTTTTCGACACAATGACTATCCAAAAAGGAATTTCAAAACTCATAATAGACTTTTCAGGGGCAATGCTCCAGATGTTTTTTGGTATAATTCTTTTATCGTTATATCATCCGTTTTTTATTGTCTTTGGGGTTTTATTGTTTTTTCTTTTGTATATCATATTCAAATACTCTTATAATATCGGATTAGAGACCAGTTTAAAAGAATCGAAATATAAATACAAAGTCGCCAGTTGGTTGCAAGAAATGGCTCGTAACAATTTCAGTTTTAGAAACGAGAATAGTTTTGATTACGCTTTGCAAAAAAACGACAATCTAGTCAATGATTATTTAAATTATCGTGAAAAACATTTCAATGTCATTAAAAAACAATTTAGCCAGCTGATTGTTTTCAAAATGATTATCACGGCAAGCTTATTATCTATTGGTGGTTTCTTGGTCATCAATCAGCAAATAAATATTGGTCAATTTGTTGCTGCTGAAATTATTATTTTATTGGTTATTAACTCTGTAGAGAAGATAATTCTGGGATTAGAAACTTTCTATGACGTTTTGACTTCGGTCGAAAAAATTGGACAAGTAACCGATAAGCATTTAGAAGAGGATTCAGAAACTGACATTACATGTTGCAATACCGATGTTTTTTTAGAAACAGAAAATCTAGGGTTTAACTTTCCGGATTCAAAAAACAACATTTTAACTGCTATTACCTTGAAAATTAATCAAGGTGAAAAGATAGTAATTGACGGGGAAAATGGTTCCGGGAAAACAACTTTGATCCGAATATTATCAGGATTGTTGGGTCAAACTTCAGGGTCTTTTTATATTAACGATGTTACTTTCAGAAAAATAAATCTCAAAGAATATCGTTCACAAATAAGTTCCATTATTTATAATGAAACCCCTTTTGAAGGAACAATTCTTGAAAACATTACTTTCAATGATAAAACCATTTCGGACAAAGATTTAAAATGGGCAATTGATGCGGTACAGCTTTCGTCATTTATCAAAACTTTGCCTAAAGGCTTAGATACCAAAATTTTTCCGGAAGGGAGACAACTTTCATCGTCAAATGCACAAAAGATTCTATTGGCAAGAAGCATCATTCACAAGCCAAAAATACTTTTCTATGAAGACCCAACCGATACAATGGACGAAGAAGTTGCCAACGAAATTATCGATTTTATAAATTCGGATAAAAATCAATGGACTGTAATTGTTTCTTCCAAAAACCCGTATTGGGAAACAAAATGCAATAGAGTAATCACGATGCATAAGGGTACAATTGTTCTTGACACAAAAAAATAAAAAGGATGTTAAATATTTCAAAAGAAAACATAATATTGCTTGAACCTCTTGAAAAATACAGGACTGTCAAGAATTTGAGCAATCGTCCACATTATAAAATTCTAAACCGAATTATTGCAGGAGTTTCTGTTATTGGAGTAATTGCCCTTTTTTTGCCCTGGACACAAAATATTTCGGGCTCAGGATCAGTAACTACTTTAAAACCGAGCCAAAGACCACAAACCATTCAAACCGTGATTTCTGGACGAATAGAAAAATGGTATGTTCAAGAGGGCGATTTTGTCAATAAAGGGGATACAATTTTATTCATTTCTGAAATTAAAGAGGATTATTTAGACCCGAATTTGGTGAAAAACACTAAAAATCAAGCCGACGCAAAAAAATTATCGGTTGAGTCTTATGGTTCAAAAGTAAATACACTTTCAATTCAAATTCAGGCCATTGAAAGCGAAAAAACATTAAAACTGGAACAGGCAAGAAACAAAATAAAACAATCATTGCTGAAAGTACAAAGCGACAGCATGGATCTTGTGGCTGTAAAAACACAACTCAAAATTGCCAATACACAATTTAATCGTTCGGTTCAGTTGAATAAAGAAGGTTTAAAGCCATTGACAGATGTTGAGGAAAAGCGTTTGAAACTACAAGAAGTTGATGCAAAAATTATCACACAAGAAAATAAATTTTTGACCAGCAAAAACGAATTCATCAATGCAAAAATTGAAATAAATAGGATTACGGCCGAATATTCCGAGAAGTCCTCAAAAGCAAAAAGCGATCAATATACCGCTTTGAGCAACAAATACGATACCGAAGCACAAGTCAATAAACTGGAAAACCAATACGTGAATTACTCCATTCGTAACGGAATGTACTACATTAAAGCGCCACAAAGCGGTTATGTAAATCGTGCTTTGCAATCGGGTTTGGGCGAAACAATCAAGGAAGGGACGCCAATTGCGGGCATTATGCCATCAAAATATGATATTGCTGTCGAAACTTTCGTAAAACCGGTCGATTTGCCATTAATCAAAAAAGGGGAAAAGGTGAGGATTTTCTTTGACGGTTGGCCGACAATTGTTTTTTCCGGTTGGCCGGATGTGTCTTACGGGACTTTTGGAGGTGAAATTGTAGCAATCGAAAATTTCATTAGTGATAATGGAAAATACCGAATTTTGATTGCTCCGGATCCCGATGAAGCAAAATGGCCAAAACAATTAAGTATAGGGTCAGGAGCACAAACAATTGCTTTACTGAATACTGTACCCATTTGGTATGAAATATGGAGAACGCTTAGTGGGTTTCCCCCTAATTATTATAAGACAGATGTGAAAAAAAATAAAGAAAAAAAATAATGAAACATCTATTACTGTTTTTTCTGTTTTTTGGATTCTCGACTTATGGACAAGAAAATAATGACAAGGAATTTACTTATAATGAGTTTTTGGGTTATGTAAAAAAATTTCATCCATTAGTGAAAACTGCCAATCTTGAGCTCAATAAAGCACAAGCCAATTTGATGATGTCACGTGGTGGCTTTGACCCTAAAATTGAAGTCGATTTTTCGAAAAAACAATTCAAAAACAGCGAGTATTATTCTATTTTGAACAGCAGTTTCAAAATTCCAACTTGGTACGGAATTGAATTGAAAGCAGGTTTTGACAACAATGAGGGTGTTTATTTAAACCCCGAAAACACGGTTCCAAATCAAGGGTTGACTTCGTTTGGGATTACTATTCCGTTAGGTCAGGGATTGTTTGTCAATCAAAGAATGGCAGATCTTCGAAAAGCCAAAATACAAATTAAATTGAGCCAAGCAGAAAGGAAATTACAAGCTATTGTTGTTTTGTATGATGCTTCGGTGGCCTATTTTAATTGGAAAAAAAACTTTAACGAAGTAGCACTTTATGAAACTTATGTTTCCAATGCGCAAACTCGTTTCAAAGGAATAAAATCCTTAATCCAACAAGGGGATAAACCCGTAATCGATAGTATTGAAGCCGGAATAATCGTAAAAAACAGATTACTCAGTTTAGAGGATTCTAATTTAAAATTAGCAAAATCAAAACTGGAATTATCAAATTTTCTTTGGTTAGAAAACAATATTCCACTTGAACTTTCGGAACAATTAATTCCAGAGGAAAAATTGGAATTTACAATTCAAGAAACTTTAAAGACCAATGATTTATTAAACCGGGATTTTTCGATTTCAAAACATCCAAAAATTAATGCATTACAAAGCAAAGTCGATATTTTGAATGTGGAGCGAAAACTAAAAGCCAATCTGCTTTTGCCAAAAATTGATGTTGGCTATTCCTATTTATCAGAACCAAGTTATATAGACAACTATCAATTCAAAAATTATAAAATAGGTTTGGATTTTTATTTTCCTTTGTTTTTAAGAAAAGAACGAGGCAGTTTGAAATTGGCAAAATTCAAAGTTCAAGAAACTCAATTTGCGCTTGATTTAGAAAAAGTACAATTATCAAATAAAATAAATGCACAAAAAATAGAAATCCAATCTTTAGAAAAACAAAAGCAATTTATAAATGATTTGGTGAAAGACAATTTGACTATGCTAAGTTCAGAAGAAAGATTGTTTTCATTCGGAGAAAGCTCCATCTTTTTAATAAATTCAAGAGAAAATAATTTGGTTAGTGTACAACTTTTACAAATTACGTTAGAAAATCGATATTATATTTCCAACTCTGAATTGTTTAAAATTATGGCAAATCCGGATTAAAGAAAAAAAACGGTAGTAACATGAACATTATAAAGAAGGCAAAGATAGATTGCCTAAAAACGAAGTATAACAAAGAACTTATGACAACTGGAAAATATTTTATTTTTATTTTAACACTATTTCTACACAATTATACTTTTTCGCAAGAACAAAGAATTACGGATAATAACAGTATTGGCTGGCTTGCCTACACCGGCACCTTTAAAATAAGTCCAAAAATTGCTTTGCATACCGAATACCAATGGCGAAGAGTAGAAGGACTAAAAAACCCGCAACAAAGTTTGATGCGAACAGGGGTGAATTATGCCCTGAGAAAGAATGTGAGTTTAAATGCAGGCTATGCTTTTGCCGAAACGGATCCTTATGGGGATTATCCAAATGCAAATGCTTTTTCCGAACATCGCATTTATGAGCAGATAATTTTAAAAAACCCAATAGGGAAAGTGGATGTGTCCCATCGGTTTACATTAGAGCAACGATTTATTGAAAAGTTTTTGATTCAAAATGGAAAAACTAACACCGACTGGGTTTTTCTGAACAGGTTGCGATACAGGCTAAGAACGGAGATTCCTGTATATAAAAACAGCTGGAGCATCATTTTATTGGATGAGGTGTTTATTGGTTTTGGTAAAAATGTCGGAGCAAATGTTTTTGATCAAAATAGATTGGCAGCATTAGTAGGTTATAAAGTAAACAAAAATGTAAAAATTGAAGCGGGTTATTTGAGTCAAATTTTGCAACAAGGGAAAAGGGTAAACGATAAATCGGTATTTCAATATAATAGTGGGTTTATGCTCACTACGCATTTGTCTTTTGATGCCGTGAAATAAGCATAAAGGGAATTAGATAAAGTGAAATAGCCCTGATTTAGAAAGTGCAAGCACCGATGAAAATTTCAAAAGGCGATTTCCAATTTAACCAAAGTAACAATTAACCAAATTAACGAATTAGCTACCTATGCAACATCCTATATTAATAAAAAATGTCAACATCGTAAACGAGGGACAAATTAAAATTGCTGACGTTTTCATTCAAAACGGCGTTATCGAAAACATTGGAAATCTGTCCGGAGAAATCACAAAGGAAACTGAAACCATTGATGGAACCGGCAAGTACCTGTTTCCGGGTATTATAGACGGGCAAGTGCATTTTAGGGAACCCGGACTAACCCATAAAGGGGATCTCTATACTGAAAGCAGAGCGGCTGTTGCGGGTGGCACAACTTCTTTTATCGATATGCCAAACACAGTTCCCAATGTATTGACCACTGAAATTCTCGATGAGAAATTCCGTATCGCCTCAGAAAAATCTTGGGCTAATTATTCTTTCTTTTTAGGGGTTAATAACGACAACTTAGACGAAGTGCTTCAAATGGACACTTCCCAATTCATTGGGGTTTCTGATGATGGACTTTATTTTACCAAGAAGGGAAATTTGCTTGCCGATAGCCCAGATACCATGGAAAAACTTTTTTCGAAATGTAAATCCATTATCGCCATTCATTCTGAATTGGAAAAAATCATTGAGGAAAATGAGGAGATTTATATGGCCAATTACGGTGAAGACGTGCCAATTGCATGTCATCCGTTAATTCGTAGTGAAGAAGGATGTTATCAATCTACCAAAAGAGCCATTGCCATTGCCGAAAAGCACAAGGCAAGGTTGCATATCCTGCATTTAACCACAGAGGCGGAAACCCATTTGTTCCGAAACGACATACCGCTAAAAGAAAAGAATATCACCACCGAAGTATCGGTTCAAAATCTTTGGTTTTCAGACAAGGACTATCAGCGATTGGGGACCTTAATAAAATGGAACCCTGCCATAAAAACCGAAAAGGATAAGAAAGGACTTTTACGGGCGTTACTTGACGACAGAATTGATATTATTACAACCGACCATGCACCGCACACTTTAGAGGAAAAGCAAAAACCATACTTCCAATCCATGTCGGGTGCGCCAATGGTACAGCATTCCTTGTATATTATGCTTGAATTATACAAACAAGGGCTAATTTCATTAGAAAAAATTGCCGAAAAAATGTGTCATAATGTAGTGATACTTTATGGTATTGAAAAGAGAGGCTTTATCCGTGAGGGTTATTTTGCCGATTTAACGCTGGTTGACTTGAATTCGCCTTGGACGGTTGGTAAAGAAAATATTTTATACAAGTGCGGTTGGTCGCCATTAGAAGGCCAAACATTTCAATCAAAAGTGACCCATACGTTTGTTAACGGAAATCTTGTCTATGAGAATGGTAATTTTTCCGAATTCATTCCGGGGCAAAGATTAGAATTCAATTAAAAAACACAGCATAATGAAACGATATTTCATAACAGGCATTGGTACGGATATAGGAAAAACAATCGTATCAGCCATTCTCGTCGAAGCGCTAAAAGCTGATTACTGGAAGCCTGTCCAATCAGGAGATTTGCACCAAACGGATACAATGAAAGTGCAGGGACTTATCAGTAATTCTACTTCTTATTTTTTTCCTGAAGCCTATCGCCTTACAGAACCAATGTCTCCGCACGCCGCTGCTGCGATTGATGGTGTTACGATTAATTTAGATTCCATTAAAGTTCCACAAACCAGCAATAATCTCATTATAGAAGGAGCAGGCGGTTTGATGGTTCCACTCAATGATGATTCTTTGGTAATTGACCTTATTGAAAAATTAAAAGTGGAAGTTATTTTGGTCTCCAGGAATTATCTCGGAAGCATAAACCATACACTGCTTTCTGTCGAAGCTCTTCAGCGTAGAAACATTCCCATTAAAGGAATTATATTTAACGGGAATCCTGTAAATACCAGTGAGAAATTCATTTGTGAATACACGGGGCTGAAATCTTTATTTCGCATTGATAATGAACAAACAGTTGACAAACAAACCATTTTAAAATACGCCTCTGAACCAAATATAAAATCACTGTTTTAAAATTTAGTTGGTTTTTCATTTTTAAATGGCACAACCGTAGTATAGAGTCCAATGTCATTAAGTTAACCCGTTTGAACGATGGTTGGGCATTTTACCTTTTGGCAAATCAGGTTCGTCAGCAAGCAATGACGCAAAAAAACTAAATTTGGAAATAGAAGTGTGAAAAAACTAAATCGCGGAACTTAAGCTGACAATTAAAATGTGGAAAGTGGAAAAGTAAAACTTACGCAAAAAAAACAAAGATCCTGCAAAATTGTCATAGTTGTTAAGCATAAAATATCGACAACTTATTAACTTTTTACGAACCAACAAGCTTATGGTTCTGTATTTTTTGCTAGCAACCAATTAAAAAAACAATTAGATTGGTAAAGACGCCTATTTTTATAACTAAATTTACTTGCAACAACAGGATTTCCATAGCATAAAAGACAATCCTGACAAAATCGATACGGAGGACAAACATAGAATATCGAAAACTTAAGACCAATTTTCGGAGGGATTTTGCCGATTTGACAAGCCAACGCTTAAAAATTGAAATATTTAATTTCTAAATTTAATCCGTTAAAAAGAAACACTATGAATAGCGAAGATAAATTTACAAGAATAATTATAGGCATTAATAAAAATATAATTCGTGTTTTAATTGGCATTATGACTTTAATTTTAATATTGGGCACAGTACATCTTATCTATTTAGAATTTAAAAAAATTACCGCTCCTCCTTATCTATTGATTGATGTTTCCACTTTATTCGAAGTATTTAATTTGATATTGATTATTGCGGTAGGATATGAACTTATAAAAGCATTGCTATTAATTATTTCGTCCAATACAATTCCTACTCTTCAAATTATAGAAATCTCAATTATTGCTATTTCAACTAAAATAATCACACTAGATATACAGCAAACAAATAGTAATATTATTATAAGTTTAGCTTTATTAATTGCTGCACTCGGTCTTGCTTATTTTTTGTTGAAATATTGTAAGAAACCACAAAATAACCCTAAACAAATTTAGTAACGCTCTGTTTTTTAATTATTTAATTGTATTTAAAAAATATAACAACTATAAATTGAAGTTTTTATGGATCACTTACTGCAAAATAAAGAATGGCATTCAGTTTCTTATAATAATGTATTAGAGAACTTCAATGCTTCCTCAAAAGGTCTTAATATGACAGAAGCCGAGAAGCGTCTGAAAATAGTAGGACCCAATATACTGTACAGGCAAAATAGAGAAAGTGCCTTTAAAATTTTGCTGAGGCAATTTCTTAACCCACTTATATATGTTCTCCTTGCTGCTACCATCCTTGCTATAGCCATGGGTAAAATCACCGATGGGATAGTAGTGTTTTGTGTAATAATCATTAATGCTATTATCGGGTTTGTTCAAGAATATCAGGCAGGGAAAACCATTCAGGGGCTTCTCAAATTAATACCGGAAAATGCTACGGTAATGAGAGATGGAAAGCAAAAAAACATCCCAGCTGCTGACCTTGTTCCAGGGGATTATGTATTGCTTCAGGCTGGAGACAAGGTATCAGCAGATATGCGGCTCACTTTCGTAAAAAACATGCAGTGTAATGAATCTATCCTTACGGGAGAATCTTTACCGATAGAAAAAAACACGGATATTATTGACGCAGATACAGGAATTGCTGACCGTAAGAATATGGTTTTTAGCGGTACATTGATTACTTCAGGAACAGCGGAAGGCGTAGTTGTTTTAACAGGTATTAAAACCGAGATCGGTAAAATTTCCGCACTTCTTCAAACCACCACGTCTGTAAAGTCTCCACTGACAAAATCTCTTGAAAAAATTGCACGGGGAATTACGTTTTCCATCATCCTTGTTGGCATTTTAGTTTTTCTAATAGGGATATTTCGTAATCATACATTTATAGACGCAATGTTTTCTGCCATTACTCTTGCGGTAGCAGCTATCCCCGAAGGATTGCCTGCCGTAATTACTATCGCATCAGCTATCGGTATTATGCGAATGGCAAAGAGACACGCTATTATCAGGCATTTATCAGCTGTAGAAACCTTGGGCAGCACTACTGTAATCTGCTCAGACAAAACGGGAACGCTTACCCTTAACGAAATGACCGTTCAGGTACTTTGGAATGGAACGCAAAAATTCAATGTAACAGGAGCAGGCATTAATACTGATGGTAAAATTTTAAAAAATGATTCTGATGAAGAGGGAACTGAGGGTGAAATTGGTGAACTTATACGGGCTGCTGCACTGTGCAATGACGCAACACTTCACAATAAGGATGGTCATTGGAAAGCAGTAGGAGACCCTACGGAGGTTGCCCTTATAGCGGTAGCCGGAAAGTTTGGAATAAACGAGGACGAACTAAGAAGCAAATGGCGGAGGCTGGATGAATTACCCTTTGATTCCGAAAAAAAAATAATGGCTACGCTCCATCTATCCCCTTCCGGAGAAAAAATAATTTACCTTAAAGGAGCACCTGAATCAGTTATCCCCCTTTTATTAAATAGCGAAAATTCATCCATTGTCTTTGACACAGAGCAGGTACGAGCGGAGGCTTTACAAATGGCAGGAACAGGAATGAGAATATTGGCTTTCGCTTCCAGAAAGGTGGATAGTGAACATTCATCACTCATTACGGAAGAGGATCTTTGCGAATTTACCTTTTTAGGGATACAGGCCATAAGTGACCCTCCAAGGATGGAAGTAAAAGAAGCGATCGATTCGTGTCATAATGCAGGTATTACGGTGAAAATGATTACCGGAGACCATCCTGCAACAGCCGCAGCAATAGGCAGGGAACTTGGCTTTATAAATGCAGACAGGGTTATCACCGGAAAGGAACTTCAGAATTTGAACGCCCAGGAGCTTCAGGAGGTAGTAAAAAACACCAATATTTTTGCACGGGTATCCCCCGAAGACAAACTAAATCTTGTGAAAGCACTTCAGGCCAACGGGGAAGTGGTAGCCATGACAGGAGATGGTGTAAATGATGCTCCAGCACTTAAACGTGCAGATATTGGCGTAGCTATGGGTATCAGTGGTACGGCTGTTGCCAAAGAGGCGGCAGACATGATCCTGGCCGATGATAATTTTGAAAGTATAAAGGCTGCTGTTGAAGAAGGACGTAGAGTATTTGATAACCTTTTGAAATCTATTGTATTTCTTCTGCCTACAAGCATAGGATTGGGATTGGTTATTTTTATTGCCGTGTTATTTTTTCCCTTAGAAGGGGGAATTCTACTCATCCCAATGCAGCCTGTTCAGGTATTATGGATCAATCTTATAACTGCCGTTGCCTTGTCATTGCCGCTTGCGCTTGAAGCAATGGAACCCGATGTAATGAATCGTCCTCCACGTAAGCCCAATAAACCGTTATTAAGTTCCTTAATAATTTTCAGGATGATACTGGTTTCTCTGATAATGGCAGGTGGAACAATTGGATTATTTCTTTGGGAATATAATATTGAACTGTCCAGGGGCATGGCACATTCACTGGCCATTTCGGAAGCTCAAACAATGGCTGTAACAGCAATGGTTTTATTTCAGGTGTTTTATCTTATTGATTGCCGATCTCTTAATTTTTCAGTCAATAAAATCGGGCTTTTCTCCAATCCATCTATTTATATCGGAATTGCAACAGTACTGTTTGTTCAGACCGCTTTTGTTTATTTTCCATTTATGAATCGTTGGTTTCATTCATCTCCATTAAAAGCTGAGGCATGGGGGGTGTCTGCCATGGTAGCTTTTTCAATTCTAATAATTATCAGTGTTGAAAAATGGATTCAAAGAAAATATTTTAAAAACATTAAGATATAGTACTTGTTATGAAGGGCATGTTTTAAAAATGCGAGATAAAACTTGTAATCAAGAAGAGTTATTCAAGGATGAAGAATGGGTTGTTTTGCGAACGAATCAATGAACCCAAAACAAGATAAATATGATCCTTATGACGATGAAATAAAAACCATACAGACTGAACTCATGAAACTACTTGGGCAATTACTGCCAAACAACACAGCAACAATTAGAACAATTTAATGGTCATACGGTTTGGAGTACTGAACAAGATTTTATAGCACAACATTTGTGTCAAAACTTACAGCGTATTATAGAGAAACAATCAAGAATAGGAAATAGGACTATAAAATCAATAGCATAGGCATCACAAACCGTGAAGGGTTCGTGCAAGCTTCAAGTTTTTTTCGGGTATAAAATTTTGTTAGGCATTTGCCAAAAAGTTTATTACCTTTAAGAAGCGTTTTCGTTCAATACAGTTTGTACAAGTAAACCCCGAACGGCTTGTAGACGCAAACTGTCAGACCATCGTTATAGGTAAATATTTTGGTAAATGTAAAAATTGACCAAATGAATTTGGTAAAACAAGAGGAGTCGAAAAATTAAACAAGTACAAGTATGCAAACGGATTTGAGTTTTTGGATTGGTTTTAATGTATTTGTACTGTTGATGCTTGCATTGGATTTAGGGGTGTTTAACCGCAAAGCGCATGAAGTAAGCATTAAAGAAGCCATGATTTGGACGGGGGTTTGGGTAACACTTGCCATGTGCTTCAATGTCCTTATTTATTATTGGCAAGGGGAGGTAAAGGCATTGGAGTTTTTTACGGGCTATGTGATTGAAAAAGCATTGAGCGTAGATAATATTTTTGTATTCGTTTTAATTTTTACTTATTTCAAAATACCGGCTATCCATCAGCATAAAATTTTGTTTTGGGGAATTATCGGGGCTTTGATAATGCGGGCTGCTTTTATTTTTGCGGGAGTGGCCTTACTCGAGAAATTCCATTGGACGATTTATGTTTTTGGAGCGATACTGATTTATACAGGATATAAGATGCTTACGCAAAAAGAGATAATAATTGAGCCGGAAAAAAATCCCCTGATAAAATTATTCAGAAGAGTAATGCCTGTTACCAGTGATTTGCATGGCGGAAAATTTTTTGTAAAACAAGACGGGAAACGGTTTGCAACGCCTTTATTTTTAGTTTTGGTGTTGATTGAAACCACCGATTTGATTTTTGCGGCAGATAGCATTCCTGCAATACTGGCAATTACGCAAGACCATTTTATTGTTTACACTTCAAATGTGTTTGCCATACTTGGCTTGCGCTCTCTGTATTTTGCACTGGCGGGGATGATGGATAAATTCCGCTATTTGTCGAAGGGGCTGGCTTTGATATTAATGTTTGTCGGGCTGAAGATGTTGGTGGTTGATTTCTACAAATTGCCGATACAAATTGCTTTGTTGGTGATTGTTGTTATTTTAATCGTAAGCATTGCAGCATCGTTAATGGTTAACAAGCGAGATAATGATGCCTCCGCTTTTCGTGATAAAAATAATTAAAAAAAAATGAAGTGGCTCAGTTTACTAAAGTTAATGAAAGTGGATTAGGCTTTATATAGTAATACCATTGGGTTTGATCAGCCAATTGAATAGTTTTTTGTCAAAATAACAATCAACATAAAAGATAATGGATAAAATTCTTGTTACCACCGATTTTTCTTCTAATTCAAAAGCAGGTTTGCGTTTTGCTATTCAATTGGCAACCCAACATAAATTTGAGTTGACTTTTTTTCATTCCTATTACATTGCAAATCTTACGTCAATGAGCGATGCCGCCTTTGCTGATTATGAAAGGAAAGAAGCGGATAAAATTCAAAAAAAACTGAACCAATTTGTAGCATCGGTTTATAGGGACATTGGTGTTGTTTCCAAAAACAAAAAGTGTGTAATAAATAGTGCTGTTTTTGCAGACAGTAATGTCAGGGAATATGCCCAGGAAAATAAATTCAGTTTTATCTGCATCAGCACCAGAGGCTCGGGAAAGTTGAAAAAAATATTCGGAACAAACACTTCCAGTCTAATCTCCCATTCAATAGTCCCTGTTATAGCCGTACCCCACAATTATCGTCGAAGTGAGATAAAGAGCGTCATTTACGCCTCAGACCTTGTAAATTTTGAAAATGAACTGAAAAAAGTAATTGAATTCACAAAGCCATTAAAGGCAAAAGTTGAAATACTCCATTTCAATTACCCCACCGAAATAACAACAAATAAAAACACCATAAATGAATTGGTAAAAAAAAATGCAAAGCATAATATTAAACTGCATATCGAAAATATCAATCTGGCCAAGAGTTTAATTTCAAACATAGAAGCGGTAATTAAGCAGTCAAAACCTTCCATGATGATTATGTTCACGCAACAAAACAGAAGTTTTTTCGACAAAATATTTTTCTCCAGTAACTCAGCCAATTATTCCTTTAAAGCCAAAGTACCGTTGCTCGTCTTTAATAAAATAGAAGTGCAATAAATGGAGAGATGAAAAAGAACGGTAAAAACACTCTTAGGCAACTTCCAGTAATTTACTGATTTTAATACTTACCAACAACTTTAGGAGAAGAGCCGGGTAGGCTTTTATTACTCTAAAACATTAAAAAACAAATTCTAAAGTCGTGTAAAAAGTTCTAGTATCAGAAGGTATTATTTCTGGTCCTGGGTAGCCAGTTGCTCTTCTTGTAAAATAACTATTGTTTGTGAAATTGGTGATTCCGGCTTCCAGTTTCCATTTTTTCCATTTGTAGGAAGTTGAAAAATCAGCTACATAATAGGCTGGGATTTGACCAAAAATACCATATGTATTGTCATTTGCATCTGTTTCACTGTTGTTTGTTTCCGTAAATTGAGAGGAAACATAGGTAAATTGAATACTTGAAATGAAGATACGTTATTTTTAGGTGTTCTAAATGGTGTTTAGCTATTTAGTGCCCTTTGGATGTGGAGCCGTTTAAGGTTAATTGTTGCACGTCCCTGTCAAACAGATATAAACCGCCTTTATCATCGCCTATTAGGTTGATTTTGTCTAAAATAATTTTAGCTTGGGCTTCTTCTTCAATTTGTTCGGCTACATACCATTGCAAAAAGTTGTGTGTTGCATAATCTTTTTCAGAAAACGCAATGTGAACCAATTCGTTTATGGAAACAGAAACAAAAATTTCATGTTCATAGAGTTCTTGAAACATTTCTTTGAACGTTTTATAGCTTGTTTTTGGCGCTTTTAATTCGCTTACTTGGGCATGGCCACCACGTTCGTTTATGTATTTCACCAATTTGAGCATGTGCATGCGTTCCTCATCGGATTGGGCATACATAAATTTTGAAATTCCTTCCAGACCGTGAGTTTCAGCCCAAGAGGCCATAGAAAGATAGATTTGCGAAGATTCAGCCTCGATATGAATCTGATTATTTAACGAATTTTCAATATTTTTTGATAGCATGGCGTAGTATTTTTATATAAAATTAAAAAAATATATGGATATCTTTACATTTTTGGCTAAAATACTTTCTGCAATTTGAATGAATTTTCATTTTTTTTGAAGAATTTTAAAAGATATGCTCGGAAAATCTGGTGACTATCGGGAGTAAAGACGTGAAATTTTAGGAGATACTTTTTATGCAGTCAGGCAAGTTGTGCGATTTTAGTTTGAAGGAATCGGTATCAATCCTTCAAAAAACCTTGTGTTAGGTAGAAATAGACGCGAATGGTTAAAAAAAGCCCTGTGTCTGCAAGTGCATATCAGGGCTTCAAAACAAAATAAAAAAATGTAATTTTAAGAAATGCTATACTTTAACCGATACTAATTCATCATAATTTTATAGTCAATTTCCCGGAAGGTGACATATTTTGTTTCTTTGGTTTTATAGTTCAACAGTTCGCGTAGTTCAACCAAATCAACCAAATCAAGCAAGATCATTAAATTGGCTTGAACCGACGGAATAGGAATACGCTTGTCATAAACAGAATTTTTATATTCTTCTTCCCAATATGATTCATTAACATTTTCAATATAATGAACAAAACGCTCCAATTCAAAGAGCGTTAAATTATAGTTGATGTTTTTAAACAGCAATTGATACTTATCTGAACAATGGCAATACAATAAAATTCCGTCTTTAGTTCTCTTCAAAAAATTGATTGCACACATAATTTTCAATTATTATTGTTTCACAATGTAACTCTCTATTATTTTATTTATTTCTTCTCTTGAGGTATCCGGTTTTAAATCAAAAAGCTTCATGAAAAGAGGTTGGTCTTCTACTAATTCAACCCATTCCAAACCGGAATCGTGCTTTGTTTTTGATGGTTTATAGTTGACAGTATCTTTTGAATAGCTAAAAGTTTCAGTAAAATTGAATTTCACTTCATAGCAGCCACACATGGATTTGATGACTTTGATGTCTTCACTTTTTTTGTTTTGACTGTAAGTATTTAAGGCAAAATGATGTTGCCAAAATCAGGAATGTTACTTTTTTCATATGTAGATAATATTTGTTTTTTAAAGGAATATGGTATCCCCATGAACAAAATCTTCATTAGTGATTGCGTTTAACGAATCATGGGGATTTCATAAGGTTAAAAATGAGTTAAAATTTATTTCGTAAAAATAATATTTTTATTTAGAATAATTAAAAATAACATATATATTTGCAAATAATTATTAAGAACCAATCTAAATAAAACAAATGACTTCTTTTAAATTGATGAAATACGGTAGCATTTTTAGTCTGATATCTTGATTAAAAGAAGGTGATTCTATTGATGATAGAAAAGTATTCGCATCTCCTGAAATCACAACGGAGAATGTTAGCCATGAAAACTATGTAAAAACTTCTTTTGACAAAAAAAGTGCCACTTGTTATGATGTTACAAGCATATTATTACATTGAATAATAGTAAGTTTTCGGTATCAACACAAGTAATATTGTGAGAAAATATGAATGTTAGGACAGTTGCAGGTTAACCATTTTCGAGTTTAAAAAAGCATAAAATATTAGATTAAGTTCAAATTATCTGATTTTTTCGGTATAGTTATGTATTTTTGTCTAAAAAAATATTTAGTTTTGTCTAAAAATAAATTTACTATAATATAAAAATGAATAAAAATTATCCTGTACACTTTGTATTTCTATTGTTTTTGTTTTCTTGCTCAAAAGAAGGTGATTATATTAATGATAGAATAGTATTTGCATCTCCTGAAATTACATCGGAGAATGTAACCTATCAAAATTATGTTAAACCTCTTTTAACAAAAAACTGCGCAACCTGTCATGGTGTTGACGGCTCCGCTGAAACATGGTGGTTAAACACTCATAGTTATGAAAATGCCCTTCGATTCGCTAATCCAATAGCAACCACAATTATTAATGGAACGATGCCACCGCCACCAAAATTTCCTTTTTCCCAACGCGATCGCGATTTAATGGCCGCATGGATTGCAAAAGGAATGCCTGAAAATTAATCAATTACTTATTTAAATATTTACACAATGAAACCAAAATTATTTTTTGTTGCATTAGCAGCATTGTCCATTACTTCTATGTTTTCACAAGACATTTTTACCACTTCAAACGCAAAAGTGAGTTTCTACTCTAAAACGCCTATACAAGATATAGACGGAACGAGTAATAAAGTAGCTACCGTTTTAAATAACACAACTAAACAGGTATATTTTAAAATTCAAAATACCACTTTCCAGTTTAGAGAAAAATTAATGCAGGAGCATTTCAATGAAAACTATATGGAAAGTGACAAATTTCCGGTATCTGATTTTAATGGTAAAATTTTAGAAGATATTGATTTTGCAAAAAACGGAAATCATAAAGTAACCATCGTTGGTGTATTAAATATACACGGAAAAAAGAAAGAATATAAAATAGCAGGAACGCTCTCCAGTAATGAAAACGGTTTAGTTTTAACTTCCGATTTTAAAATTAAACTAGCCGATCATGGTGTGGAGATACCAACGGTGGTCTTTACCAAAATTGCAGAACAATTAGAGATAAAAATTACAGCAAATTATAAGCCTTACAAAAAAGTATAATGAAAATGAATCAAAGACTTAGAATCGTTTTGGTTGTGATGTTACCTGTATTTAGTGTTACGGCTCAAGACAATATGGAAAACTATTTACCCTCCGAAACGACAAGTGAAAAAGACACTATTCCAGTTTATGCCACTTTTAAATCCTCCAAAATTATTAATGCTCGATCCAATGAACTAGTTCATAAAGGAGAGCTTGATTTTATAATTTCCCATAGATTTGGCGATGCCGGAGGTCATTATGGTGGATTTAAAACCTTCTATGGAACCGATAATGCTGCCGATATTAAAATTGCTTTAGATTATGGAATTTCAGACCATTTGGCTATTGGAATCTCCAGAACAAAAGGAGCAACCGCTATTCGTCAGTTGCTTGAAGCAAATTGTAAATATAAGCTACTCGAGCAAACCGAAAAAGACCGTATTCCATTAGGGATTACTTTCTTTGGTAACGCTGTTGTTTCCACAATGAGCTCTAATGTTAATCCTAAAGTTCCCGATCATTTTGACACGTTTTCTGATCGTTGGTCGTTTGTGGCCCAAACGATTATAGTTAGGAAATTTAGCAGTAATTTTTCATTAGCGTTGCTGCCAACCTACACCCACTATAACCGTGTGGGATATGGAGACAGTAACGATGTTTTTGCTGTCGGAATTGGCGCAAGAGCCAAATTAACTAAAAGAATGGCGCTAATAGCCGATTATTTTTATACTTTCGATAGTGGAAATCGTAAAGCTTATTTTGAAAAAAACGGACTGCCTTTTTATAACCCTTTGGCGGCTGGTCTTGAAATTGAAACAGGCGGCCATGTTTTTCAATTGACATTTATGAATAATACAGCTCTTTTAGAAAATCAATTTATTCCTTATACCACAACTTCTTGGAAAAAAGGTCAATTTCGATGGGGATTTAGTATTTCCAGACCTTTTTCATTTAAAAGGAAAAACAGGTAAAAAAAAGAGGCTGTCACAAAACAAAAAAGAGACAGCTCTTTTAAATATATCGTCGGATAGAATTTTACTTATATACTTTATAGTTAATCTTTACAATAAATCTATGTTAGATTACTCCATATTAATTCTTGAAAAAGTTAGTTTTAGCCCAAATCTTTTTTCTAAAGAGCTTAAAAAAGCAATAAAAATGCTTTTACCCAGAGAGATTGAACAACTGGTAATATGGTTTTTTAGTTTTACAAGAAATAGAACTGAACTTAAGAAATTTAAGATCTGTTTTGAAAGTTAATTAATTTTGAGGCTGTCTCAAAATAAAAACAAGACAGTCTCTTTGATTTGTGTTTCAGAAATATAAAACAAGATTTCAAAAAACCTATTCCACTCTTGTTGAGTTGAAGTTGAATAAAAATGTAAAAAGCAGCCTAATGAGCTACCGTCTGGACATAAGTTTAAAATAGGACACAGATTAAAAAGATTTACAGAGATTTTATGATATTATAAAAAAGACAGCCACGAATTTCACTAATTTACTCTAATTAATTCGTAAAAATTAGTGAAATTCGTGGCTAAAATTTCGTCTGAATATTTGTGTCCAGACGGTAGCCTAATGAGCTGCTTTTTTGCGTATATTTTGTGCAATTGCTAATAAACCCCACTCAATTTGCACTTTTTTGGTACTTCGAAGCATAAAGCGTTGGAACCCATGGTCCTGCTTAATGTTTCCAAAAACTGGTTCCACATCGTGGCATCTTTGTTTACGCCTTTCAATACCTTGTTCGCTATTGAGCAGTTCGTGAGCCTTGTGTTTGAGCTTTTTTAGATTAACATTTATTTCTATAACACGATTGCTTTTTGATTTATGGCAAACACCATTTAGCGGGCAATTTGAACAGTTTCTGGCTTGGTATTTTCTTGTCGTTTGCTCGATCCTGTGCTTGTTTTTCGTTTCGCATCACCTTGAATTAATTTACTGTTGCAGCTTGAGCAACTGTAAAACCAAATTTTGTTGCAATTTGTATAGATATAGCATCTAGTTTTGCTCCCAATGTATCGATAGCCCACAAACCATTTGTTCCACTCACCATAGAAGCCAACATGGCATCTACTTCTGCTTTTGTAAAATAAGGACTATTTGTCCCTGGTTTATTTGTATATCTTAATGACATAATAAAACCGTATGCTTCGGATAAAGCGTGAAATGCTTTTGCACCATTATCGGTTGCTAATTTTCCTTTTCCTTCTTGAAGATAGAACACCGCTCTTACTGCTGGCACCATTGCCAATTTTGCTTTTATAACATCAATTTGTGCATCACGAACTTTATAATCATTGGCAACAATTGCCGCTCTACCTTTACGGAAAGCCAAGTCAATGTCCGCTTTAAGGGTATTAAAATCAGCATCTGCATTGACTTGATTGATATAACTAGACCAGAATTTAAAAACGTTTGGTGTAACAGTTAAATTATCTGCGCCATAAATATAGCCATAAGCCTCATCCCAAGCGTGCTCCATTGTAGTGTAGGATTTGCCAGTTTCTAAAACTTTAGCAGTATTGTTGGCTTTGTTTGTACCTTCGTCCAATTTATTCAAACTCAAATAATTATTTACGATTTGATCCATGAAGCAAGCCCCCATCATTCCTTTTAATAAAACCTGTTGTGGCTCTAATCCATTTGCAGCAAATAATCGTTTACTTGTACCATCTAAATAAACACCTGCAACACCCGCAGAAGCTGTCGCTCCTTGACTGGCAGCATCAGCATTGTCGAATTGAGTTTCAAATAAAGCACGAACGCTTACTTGTTCAGCAGTTGAGCCACCACCAAGATATAGAGAAAAATAATCTTTTGAGGCAGCCGTTTTATCTTTTAATTGTTTTCCTGAAGTGTTTAAACCTGTACCAGTAAAACGATTGTTGGTATTTGCATACATTTCAGATAAAACTGCATCATCAGCCACTGTTCCGTTTGTTGCAGCTGTTTTAAAGTAGTTCCCCATCTCATCAAGCATTAATAAACGGCTCGATTGTCCTGAGTAATCTACAGAAGTCACCGCATTTCTTTCGAATGTGTAAGTTGCGGGAACGGTATAATTGAAGGTTTCTTCAGCTGGTGTGTCGTCATTTGAACAAGAAACAAGTGCCAAGAATAGAATTGATAGTGCGGAAAGAGATAATTTTTTAAATTCCATATTTAGTTAATTTAGATTGAATTAAAATAATTTCCGCAAATATAAGAACGTATTTTAAATTGTCAAACGTTATTTAGAATAAATAAATATAAATTTTTAACAAATTAATATTCAGTATTTTACCGATGATTTTTTTTGTGTTAAACTACAAAAACAGCATTTTAGCGTGTAACTTTATTCGTAATTGCCTTATAAATACCTACAAAAGGGAGAAACAAATTATTGGAAAACGATTCATATTTTTTTTGCAGGTCAACTTCTTTGCTAATTCCGAAGGTGATTTTATGAACTTGTTTCGAGCGCAACAATGTCCCGAACATCCAATCCCAAATGGCCAGCTTTGATCCCATATTATGATCAAAATGTTCCGGATGGTTGCTGTGGTGAATCTGGTGTTGGTATGGACTCATGAATACATATTCAACAAAATTAAAATATTTGAGTTTCACGCTGGAATGACGCAAATTGGCTCCCAAAAACATAAACAAAAAGGACAAAATATTGATGCCCAAATAAGTAATCGCATGAACCTGATGTGCCGACAAATAATCAAAAAGTCCCATAACCAATCCAAAAACAAGGGTTTCCTTGATATTTACCAGAATCAGTTCTACGGGGTGAATGCGATATTGGGTTACTGGATTGAGTGTTGTCGCCGCATGGTGAATTTTGTGAAATTCCCATAGAAATTCAAAACGATGCATGAGATAATGAATGACATAAGTCGTGAAATCACCCAATAATGTTATGGTAAGGGTATATAAAACCAAGGTTTGGGTTGTGCTTAAAGTTATCGTTTCGTAGCCGAAAGTTCGCGCCAAAAAATCATCGGTATAAAATGCCAGATAAAATCCAAAGGCCAGATAAGGGCCAATTAGTACCACTTTAATAATGCTGTTAAAGAACAACATCAAATAATCAACTTTGGCGGATTTACTTAACCATGTTCTTTTATTAAAAATATAGTTAAGAAAAGCCCCCTGATGTTTGGTTTTGAAATACACAAAATAGGCAATCACCCCCGAAGAGATAAAGTACAAAAAATAAAGTCGGTTATCCGAATCCGTAAAATTGCCCAAGGTAACTTTAATTACTTCTTTCAATGTTTGGAAAACCGCTATCATTATTGTTCTTCTTTTACAATTAAATTCAATAAAACGAATGGAATTCTATTCGTTTCATTTATTGAGCTAATTTACTATAATCAAATAATACCTTCTTTTTACCACATCCAGAAAAATCACATCCATAAAAGGAATTATGCAAAAGGAATTTAATTTTTGCAAATGTACAAATCAGTAAACAAAAACAAATATCTATTTAAATTTATTCTAAATAAAGTTTGGTGATTTAACAAAAGATTATATTTTTGCCTTAAATTTAATTATTCTAAATAAAGCAAAATATGAAAAAAGTATTTTTAAAAGTGACGCTACTTTTAATAACAGTGGTCTTAATTACTTCTTGTGATAATAATGATGATTCCAGTAATTCTAATGTTACAAAAAAACAAGTTGTAGAGAACTACGCAAACATTGCCTTCGCAAATTATAAAAAAGCTTATGATGATGCCGTAATATTAGAAACAGCAATAAATACTTTTACAACTACTCCAACAGATGCCAATTTTACAATAGCTAAGACAGCTTGGAAAACATCAAGAGAAAGTTATGGTACAACCGAAGCTTTCCGTTTTGCCGATGGACCAATTGATAATGCCGATGGACCGGAAGGATTATTAAATGCCTGGCCATTAGATGAAAATTATGTTGATTATGTTCAAGGGGCAACAAATGCTGGAATAATCAATGATTTGACAGCATTCCCAACAATCAACAAAGCTCTTTTAGAGAGTTTGAATGAACAAGGCGGGGAAAAAAATATTAGTGTTGGATATCATGCCATAGAATTTTTACTTTGGGGACAAGATTTAACTGCTCCTTCAGAAAATGAAGCTGGATTGAGAGCATATGCAGATTATGTTGTTGGCGGAACAAACTCAAACCAAACCAGAAGAGCTGCTTATTTGAATGCCTGTGCTGATTTATTAACAGATAATTTAGAGTATTTAGTAAACCAATGGAAAGTTGGCGGAACCTATAGAACAACGTTTCTTGCGCTATCTGATGATGTCGCTATTAGAAATATTTATCTGGGAATAACTACACTTGTATCAGCAGAATTGCCTGTAGAGCGTATGGATGTTGCATTGGGAAATGCAGATCAGGAAGACGAACATTCTTGTTTTAGTGACAATACACATAGGGATATTGCTTTAAACCTTCAAGGAGTAATCAACGTATATAAAGGGAATTACGGAACGGTTGATGGAGCATCATTGGAAGATTTAGTTAAGCAGTCTAACACAAATACATACAACAGTACTGATGTATCTTTGAATGCGGCAGTAACTAAAATTAATGCTATATTAACCCCGTTTGATTTGGCAATTTCAGGCGGTTTATCATCAACCGAAGGAGCAAAAGTGAGGGTAGCGGTTTTACAGCTGAAAGATTTTGGCTCTAATTTACTTGCCGGTGCTTCAAATATCGGTATCACTGTAAATTAATGAATCAGTAAATTCAAGTTTAATTAAAGTGTCCTTTTTAACTGGACACTTTTTTCTATTTAACAAAATGAAGAACACTCTTAAAGGTCTCGCTTTTTTAATTTGCTTTCAACTCTTTAGTTGTGCCAATAATGATGATGAATATATAGCATTAACTCCGGAAGAGAGAGAACAATATTCCGGTGGAGAAACTACTGTTTTTAATACTTCGGAAGAAGCTTTTGGCTTTTTTGCTCCCAATTTGACATTCGATGAACAATCCGATTTTGGTATCGGAAACTCCTTTTTTAGACAAAGTTGGATTTCTGCACCTTCTTCTACAACTGCAAGAGATGGTTTGGGGCCATTTTTTAATGCAATAGCCTGTGCCAGTTGTCATTTTAAAGACGGAAGAGGAAGAGCTCCTCTATTTGATGGTGAACTTGGTCACGGATTATTATTAAGGTTAAGCATTCCCGGTACAAACAGTAATGGGGGGTCACTTCCAGATCCAATTTATGGAGGACAATTACAAGACAATGCCATTCTTGGACAAACTGTAGAGGGTAAATATATGATTACCTATCAATCTATCACCGAAACTTTTACAGATGGAACTACTGTAATCTTGCAAAAACCAATCTATCAAATCAATAATTTGGGGTATGGATTATTGGCTAACAATGTACAAATTTCGCCAAGAGTTGCAAGCCAAATGATTGGTTTAGGATTATTGGAAGCCGTTCCGGAAAGTACTATTTTAAGTTTTGCAACCAATAATAATAGCGATGGTATCTCAGGAAAAGCAAACTATGTTTATGATGTTGCTTCAAATAGTCAGAAACTAGGTCGTTTTGGATGGAAAGCAAATCAACCCAGTATTCGTCAACAAGTTGCTGGTGCTTTCTTAGGAGATATGGGGATAACAACCAGTTTATTTCCTAATGAAAATATACCAGCCGGAGTTGATGCAACAACAATTCCAAATGGTGGTACACCCGAAATTTCAGATTTAAATTTAAACCGGGTGGTTTTATATTCCAGTACATTAGCAGTTCCGGCTAGGAGAAACTATTCCAATCAAAATGTGCTAAAAGGGAAAAAAACATTTGAAACTATAGGTTGTACCAATTGCCATATTCCTAAAATCCAAACAGGGAATACCCATCCAATTGCAGCTTTACGCAATCAAACCATCCGCCCGTTTACGGATTTATTATTGCACGATATGGGAGAAGGATTGGCGGATAATACTCCCGATTTTCTAGCCACAGGAAACGAATGGAGAACACCTCCTTTATGGGGTATCGGACTTATTCAAACCGTGAATAATCATACCAATTTATTGCACGATGGTAGAGCAAAAAATTTAGAAGAAGCTATTCTATGGCACGGTGGTGAAGGTCAAAATGCCAAAAATAAATACAAACAACTTTCTGCAAAAGACAGAAATGATTTGTTGAGTTTTATTAATTCTTTATAATGTATTATCCTGATATGAGTTGATATAATAGTCTTCTTATATCAGGAAAAAACAGACTTTGCTTCTAAAGAATTATTACTTGGGTCTTTTACTAAATTGAATTTTGTCCTCAAAATCATCATATCCTCACTCACTTTTTTATCCAAAATTTCAGCATAGTGTTGTGTGGTTCTAATATTTTTATATGACAGTCCACAATATGTTCCAAAGGATAAAATAGGACACACAGATAACACGGATTGAACGGATTTTGCACAGATTTAAATAACAGTTTGATTCACCGAGTAAAAGAATCCGTGTAAATCGGTATAATCTGTACAATCTGTGGGCTAATATTTATGCTTTATAAATGTACAAACGACGAAAATTGTATTCGAAATGATTTTAGTCCGCATTACGGATAGTCATATATTTTTATGTCCCAACATTTTGCTCACGCTTTCTATGGGAACACCATTTGTGAGTGTTACAGTCGTCGCAAAAGTGTGTCGGGTAAATTATTTCCTGGTCTGTTAAATCTTGTTCGTTGTTATTGCTAAAACGTTGAAAAGTATATTTTAAATCTTTTTCAAATTTTTTATGGATTGAAATGTTTCTTATCTTTTACATAATTTATAGCACCACCCTTTAAGATTACTTCAATTTGCCGGTCACTTATATTCAAGACGAGCGGAATTTTCATTTGCTTCCCAATTACTTTTGCATTCAAAACGTTCCTGTTTTTTATTGCTGATCTCAGTCCTTCGATTCTTAGTACATCACCCTGTTCCAGTTTGTCAAAATCATCTTTATTTTGGAATTCGAAAGGGATAATGCCGAAGTTAATCAGGTTCTGCCAACCGATTCGTGCGTACGATTTTGAAATCGTAAATAGTTGGCCTAAATATCTTGGGGCCAATGCTGCATGCTCTCTGCTGGAGCCCTGTGCGTAATTTTCGCCCGCTACCACACAAAAACCATTGTGCTTGTTTTGGTTTTCTATAGCCCGATCGTAAAAGTGCTGGTCAATCACATAATAAGAATATTTGCTGATTTCAGGAATATTGGAGCGTAACGGCAATACATCTGCACCCGCTTTTAATATTTCATCTGTAGAAATGTCATCTCCCATTTTTAAAAGAATGGGGATTTCCAATTCGTCAGGAAGTTCGCCAAACTCGGGGAGCGTTTTAATATTCGGGCCTTTGATCAATTCAACCGATTTTCCATTGGGAGGAATCAGCATTTGCTGATTCACATTAATAGTGTCCGGTTCTTTCCATTTTGGATAAGTAATATTGAATTGTTTTTCGAGATCTCTTGGGTCAGTAATCTTTCCTGTGAGTGCAGCGGCGGCGGCAGTTTCCGGACTACAAAGGTATACCTGATCATCAAGCGTTCCGGAACGTCCCGGGAAATTACGAGGCATTGTTCGGAGACTGATGCTATTGGTAGCAGGTGCCTGCCCCATACCAATACAACCCATGCAACCTGATTGATGAACGCGGGCACCGGCAGCAATCAAGGAAGCAAGAGCCCCCATTTCTGTCAGATTTTGTAATATCTGACGGGTGGAAGGGTTGACATCAAAAGAAACCTCCGGAGATGAAAATTGTCCTTTTACAATTTGGGAAACAATCCAGAAATCACGCAGCCCCGGATTGGCTGATGAACCTAATACAACCTGCGATACAGGTTTGCCACTCACTTCTCTGACCGGGACTACGTTACCGGGGCTACTGGGAATTGCGATTAAAGGTTCCAATTCAGATAAATTAATTTCTTCATCATGATCATAAGCAGCTCCTTCATCTGCTTTCAGCTCTATCCATTGGTCTTTCCGTCCTTCTTTTCGAAGAAACTCTTTTGTGATTTCATCAGAAGGGAATACCGAAGAAGTGGCACCCATTTCGGCACCCATGTTGGCAATAACATGCCGATCCCAAGCGCTAAGGTATTGGAGTCCGGGGCCATAATATTCTAAAATATATCCGCGTCCGCCATTTACATCATAGCGTCTTAACATTTCTAAAATCACATCTTTTGCACTGACCCAATCCGGTAATTTGCCCGTAAGCTTAATCCCCATTATTTTTGGCATCTTCACAAAATACGGTTCGCCGGCAGCTGCAAGAGCCACATCCAATCCGCCGGTACCGATGGCCAGCATTCCGATACCACCCCCTGCGCAGGTATGACTGTCAGAACCTAACAGCGTACTGCCGGGTTTGCCAAATCTTTCCATATGTACGGCATGACTAATTCCGTTCCCCGGTCTACTAAACCAATACCCAAAGCGGGCAGCAGCCGATTGCAGAAAAAGATGATCGTCCATATTTTTGTAATCGGTCTGCAGTAGATTATGATCCACATATTGAACAGCGACTTCAGCTTTGGCTCTTTCTAATTGAAAAGCTTCTAATTCAAGCATGATTAAGGTTCCGGTAGCGTCTTGTTGCAGCACATGATCTATCTTTAATCCAATTTCGCTTCCAGGCTTCATTTCACCTGAAAGAAGATGACTGCTAATCAATTTTTGGCTAACGTTTTGATTGTTCATGATTATTTTCAGATTTGTTTTATGTAATGTATCTGTTTTAAAGTGAATGATTTGTATGTTATTTTAGAGTGTATTAAAGTTACTCATTTTTAACTTACGTTAAATTATATTTATTCCTTTTATAACAGTGTTCTGTTATATATTTTAATCCAATTCAAAATTAATTCTATATTCCCGCTCCCTTTTTTATCTGGTTTTTTTACATAAGTAAAGATTGTGAAAATGTGATAGGCCTATTGCATTTTTATATTTAGGAGTTTGTTTGTAGTTCTAAATCCCTAAAAGTTATAGAATATCAGGAATGTAATCCTTAAAAGTTATAGAATATCGGGAATGTAATCCGTAAAAGTTGTATTTTTATTATTCCTGTATCGTTTAGGACAGATAATTTTTTATAATATAAAACAATTTGAACGGAAGGATGATGGTGATTTTCTTTGATAACGATTCTTTAAATTAGCAAGGTGCTTTAAGTTTATTTTTCTAATCGTAGTTCAGATCGATTGCATTAAATGAATAAAAGCTAATTCGAAAAAGAATTAATCTGTCAAGCGATTTTTAATGCAATACCAAGAGCAAATTATTTATATTTGCTTCGTAATGATAGTATTTAACGAATAAAGAAAAGTGCGCTCGACTGCAGCCTGTCCTGAGCGAAGCCGAAGGGCTCGAGAAGACAAAATCAACACTAGGATTTTAGCACAAACCCATGAGCCAACCCGAACATACAAATACCACTTGGCTGTTTGAAATAACACCCAAAAATAAATTCTTTTCTCTTAATCTTAAAGAGGTTTGGCAATACCGCGATTTGCTGATGCTTTTTGTGAAGAGAGATGTGGTGACTGTTTATAAGCAAACTGTTTTAGGACCCCTCTGGTACCTGATTCAACCTTTGTTTACTTCTATTACTTTTACCATTATTTTTAACAACGTGGCAGGAATTGATACGGGAACAGTACCTCCGTTTTTGTTTAACTTGGCCGGAATTACGGTTTGGAATTATTTTACTGCTTGCCTCAACGATACCTCGGATACATTCAAGAAAAATGCCGCTATTTTTGGAAAAGTTTATTTCCCTAGAATTATTATGCCTCTTTCTATAGTTATTTCTAATTTGCTTAAATTTGGAATTCAATTTCTGATATTTATTGCTTTTTATATTTATTATTACTCTCAGGGTGCAGGGATTAGCTTAAATGGAACGACCCTTTTTTTTCCTTTACTAATTGCCTTGATGGGTATTTTAGGGTTGGGATTGGGAATGTTTATTTCGTCCTTGGTTACCAAATACAGGGATTTTAGTTATCTCATCAGTTTTGGCGTACAATTACTGATGTATGTATCGGCAGTAATGTATCCTATGGCCCTAATCAAGGAAAAAATCCCCAATTATAGTTGGTTGGTTCAATATAATCCGTTGGCTTATGTGATAGAAACCACACGCTATATGTTGCTGAATGTTGGTCATATTTCTATATTGGGTTTAAGTTATACGTTCTTAGTAACGGTAATTGTGTTTTTTGTGGGATTGTTGGTTTTTAATAAGATGGAGAAGAGTTTTATTGATACGGTTTAGGGAGTAGTGGTCAGTGTTCATTCGCATGTATTCAGTTTTTAAAACTTCTGCAATCGAAAATCATCATTCAACAATCAAAAAAATAGTGATCGGTAATCAGGTTTCGGAAGGTAGGTAAATGATTTCAGATAACAGGTTTCAGATGGCAGTTTTCGGGTTTGACATTGTATTAAACATTGCTTTTTTTTACAGAGGACAGGATTTTTTTAATCGTCAGACATCAATAATCACATAATTAGTGCTATATTTGTGATTAAAAACACATAAAACATATTAAATAGTGGGAATTACATTCAAAAGAACCTTAGAGACCGATTTAATCCGGTGGAGTACTGCGCCAAATCATAAGCCATTGATTCTAAATGGTGTACGACAGGTTGGGAAAACCTACTTAATGAAATGGTTAGGAACGCACCACTTTAAAAAGATGGCCTATTTTAATTTTGATGAAAAACCCGAGCTCACGCAATTTTTTGAAAACACAAAAGACGTCCATCGAATTTTGGAAAATTTATCCATTGTTCATGGAGGGGAAATTGACTCTGATACATTGGTTATTTTTGATGAAATTCAAGAATGCCTCCCCGCTTTAAACACCCTTAAATATTTTTTCGAAAATTTACCTCAAGTATATGTTATTAGCGCCGGCTCTTTATTGGGTATTTCACTTGGAAAAGCGCATTCTTTTCCGGTAGGGAAGGTTCAGTTTCTGACGCTTTATCCACTTGGATTTACGGAGTTTTTGGACCAATGCGACCCTAAATTAGGAACCTATTTAAAAGGGATTAAAAAAATAGAACCCATACCGGATCTCTTTTTTTCGTCAATCAAGGACAATTTTAAAAAATATTTAATCACAGGCGGTCTGCCAGCTGTAGCTTTAACATTTTTGGAGACCAAAGATTTTGGGCAAGCTGATGCGGTTCTGAATGACTTAATTCGTTCCTACGAACTTGATTTTGCCAAACATCCTGTTATGAAAGATATAGCCAAAATTAGTTATGTATGGCATTCTCTTCCTTCTCAACTTGGCCGAGAAAATAAAAAATTTGTCTATCAATTGGTGAAACCCGGGGCAAGAGCAAGAGAGTATGAGGATGCTATACGCTGGTTAGAACAAGCTGGATTAGTGTATCGTATTCATTTGTGTAAAATTCCAAAACTGCCTTTATCTGCCTATGATGATTTGAGCGCTTACAAAATTTATGTTTTCGATGTTGGGATATTGCGCAAACAGTCTAAACTTGATCCCATTGCATTTACGGAGGGGAACAGACTGTTTGTTGAATTTAAAGGAGCCCTTTTGGAAAACTATATTTTACAAAGTCTTATTCCTCAATTTGAGGTAATGCCCCGCTATTGGACATCGGGGAATGAAGCCGAGGTTGATTTTATTATTCAATCAAAAAATGAAATCATCCCTATCGAAGTAAAATCGGATGAGAATGTAAGAAGCCGTAGTTTAACGTTTTATGCCAAAAAATACAGTCCTCCCCTTCGAATAAAATATTCCTTAAAAAACCTATCCTATCGAGATGGATTGCTAAATATACCGCACTTTATGGCCGATTATACTACAGCACTAATTGCATTAATTGATACTGTAAGTAGTTTTGAAAATCAGGACACAAAAAATATTGAATAATTGAAATAGCTTCCTTAAATTTGGCAAATGTCATTAGGTGTTCAGTGATTAGGCAGCAGGTTTCAGATTTCAGATTTCAGATTCAGGATTATATCGCTATTGAAATTATTGTTATTTTTTATTTACATTGAAATTATCAGTTAACCATTTCAACACATAACCGATTAACCAATTAAACCTCCCTTGAAAGACATTATATTAAAAGCCGAAAACATATCCAGTGCCATACCGCTTGGGTCAGGTAGGCACCGGTACGCTGCCCTTCGACCCTTCGATAAAAACTCAGGGCAGGCTCTGCTCAGGATGACGACTTAAACCGGTGGTGGCATCAGATGCGCGGCAAAGAAAATCCGTATTTAAAAATTGGCGATACCAATGACCGCAGTACTAAAGGCGAGAGTGATTATGTTTGGGCCTTGCAGGATATTAATTTTGAAGTGGAACGTGGGGAGATTTTAGGTATTATAGGAAAGAATGGAGCGGGGAAGTCTACCTTAAAGATGCTATCCCGCGTGACGGAACCTACAACGGGAAGTATCAAATCTAGGGGGGCGTATTGCTTCTTTGCTGGAAGTTGGTGCCGAATTGATATTTCCGAATTAACTAAAACCTTTTTTTTGTAAATTTGTATAATGAAAGATAATTCAGCAAAAGGACTTGATTTTGTTATTGATAAACTAACCAATTCAATTGAAAATGTGGTTACTGGCGACAGTTTCGCAACCGACATTTCTCTATTGACCTTTAATGATTTAAAAGCAATTACCAAAAGAAATAAATGGCTTTTTGACTGGAAAGCAGAATTTGCCAAACCTGAAAGAGATGTCTATAAACTTACGATTGTAAATAATGCTACAATTATTCAGGGATTGGTAAGTTTAGAAGTGAAAATAGACCATGTTTATATGCATTTGGTAGAAAGTTCACCGTTTAACAAAGGAAATGCGAAAGTTTATTCTGGAGTTCCTGGAAATTTAGTGGCTTATGCCTGTAAACTTTCCTTTCAACGTGGACACGAAGGAAATGTGTCTTTTATATCAAAAACGCAACTTGTTGAACATTACGAAAAAACGCTTGGAGCATTTCATTGTTGGGGGACGTATTATGATTATTGAAACCCAATCAGCACTGAAACTAATTAATAAGTATTTTAAAAATCAATAAGAGAAATTGCGAAGCACATAACAAATACCAACTTAAAAATAGAAATGATGCGTAAGATAAAAAAAATAGAATTAGAAGTAGATTTCATTGGCGGAGAAGGTTCATTGACAATTGAAGAAGAAAAAGCCTTAAGTGACTTTTTTAAACAACGAAAATTGATTTTGTCTAGTCCGGAAATTAAAAAATCGGTGCGAAAAACGAAACAGAAAAATAAAACTACATAAAGACACTTCTTGTAAAATTGGTTTGTTCGAAAATAACTAGCAAGCCATTGTCATCCCAAGCTGAGCCTGCCCAAACCCAAAACCCAATATCATCCTGAGCAGAGCCTGCCCTGAGTTTTTATCGAAGGGTCGAAGGGCCGTTTTATCTGCCAAATCTGTGGGCTAATAAGTCAAATTCAATTACAACTATAAAATTCAATTGCAATAGAATCGCAATGAAAATAATAAATAAACTTCAACCATTTCAACACATAACCCATTAACTATTGAGATTATGTTTTCAAGGCCCTCATTGAAGATAATAGTTTAGAATTTGTAAATTAGTGGTGCAATAAAAAAATGAAAATAGGATTAATGTCATTTATAATAGTATTTTAGTCCAATTGTAACATCTGGCAAACTTTAGAAACTGATTTGTCAAGTATTAAAAATAGGTAAGAGGAACTTTTCGAGAAAAAAGGTAGAATGAAAAATGGATTAAAACATGGCGAAGATGTACTACTATCCGATATTAGGTCAATCATCTATCAAACAAAAGAAACGGTAAGTAAAATTATCACGTCAAATGTTGCCACAATGTATTGGAAAATTGGAAACAGTATAAATTCCGAAATACCGGACAATCAGAGAGCTGAATACGGGAAACAAATTGTCGCTACACTGTCACGACAATTGACAATCGAGTATGGTCGTTCCTACGAAGAGAAAAACTTGCGCAGAATGATACAATTTGCTAATCAATTTTCTGACATAAAAAATGTCGCTACGCTGTGGCGACAATTGAGCTGGTCTCATTTCAAGATAGTAATTCCCAATACTGATTAACTATTGCTTTTTTAGGTTGTAAATCGACTGTAAAATAAAACTATTTGTTACATTTGTTTATAAACTAAAAAAAGCAAAAATGAATGCGATACGACAATTTGTTGAGGTAAAAAACCATACTTTTACCATTGTGCTTCCTGATGATTTTGATGCCAGCAGTGTTGAAGTTATTATTTTGCCCAAACAACAAAATAAAATTGAACTTTCGGACGAAACAAAAACATTACTTGATTCTCGATTAAATGATTACATGCAAAATCCAGATGAAGTGAAAGATTTTGATTTGTTGCTAGATGAATTGGAACAAGAATTATGAAATGGAAGATGGTATATAGGCCATTTGTAAAACATGATTTGCAAATGGCAATACATTATTACAAAGCAATTTCTCCTAATTTAGCAAAGGACTTTTTAAATAGAGTTAGAGAAGCTGAAAAACATATTTCGCAAAATCCTTATGGAGATGATGTTATGTATAAGCAAATTAGAATGCATAACCTAAAACAGTTTCCTTATCATATCTATTTTTTTGTAGATGATGAAAATAAAAAGGTTATTATTCTTGCAGTAGCCTTTTCAAAAAGAGAAAATCTAAATTTTTCCGATAGATAAAAATCCCACTTAATAGATTACAGTAGTTTTATTCAGATAAAATCAATTTTAATATATAGTCTATGATTATTTGTATGTTCTGTGTTAGAATTTTCAGTAATTTTTAGAAAACGCAAGGGGTAATTTTTAAAACAACAATCTATAATGCCATAACCCAACACCCCAAACCCAACACCCAATTGAAAGACATCATCCTTAAAGCCGAAAACATCTCCAAACAATACCGCTTGGGGCAGGTAGGTACGGGCACATTGAGTCATGACCTGAACCGTTGGTGGCATCAGGTGCGTGGTAAGGAAAATCCGTATTTAAGAATTGGAGATACGAACGAACGCAGTATCAAAGGTACAAGTGATTATGTGTGGGCACTACAGGATATTAATTTTGAGGTTGATGACGGCAGTTTTTATAAAAGAGGAAAAAGAGTACCAAATATTCAAAGTAAAGTTTTTATTGGTCGCAAGCATAGTTTAAAACTATGCACTTTAGTGCATTTCGCTTTTAGCTTCTAAAAAAAATCAAACACGAATTTCACTAATTTTCACAAATTAATTCGTGGTAATTTGTGAAATTCGTGTTTAAGTATTACATTTTTCATTCTTGCAGACTTTCAGTCTGCCAACCAAATCTATGAACTTTTAGTCCATAGTGGTTTAGTTGATTTTGAAATGGAATTTAAATAAAAAAGTAAAGATTTAATAATAAATTAATGAAAGAATATATCCATAAAGTATTAAGAAAATTTGGTTACAAAATTTCAAATATATCAAAAAAGGAAAAAGAGTTACAAAATCTGATACGAAGTTTTGCAGTTCAAAATGACATACATAATTTAGTTTTTAGATCAGCTCCTTATTTATTTGAAATTAAAAAATATTTTCCAAAGCTTGTTCTGGAGAGCCATAAGGAGGGTGTTTTAGCCAGTTTTAATGATTTAAAATTATACATAGAAACACCAGAAGAATTTTTTATACTTAAGGAGGTATTTATTGAAAAAGATTATAATTTATTGTCTAATGAAAGCTTCGTTGTTTTTGATATAGGAATGAATATTGGCATCAGTTCTTTGTTTTTTGGATTAAAAAAAAATGTAGCTAAAATATATTCTTTTGAACCTGTTGTAACAACATACAATCAGGCATTGTATAATCTTGAATTAAATAAAGCCTATTCCAGTAAAATAGAAACGTTCAATTATGGTTTAGGCGGTTCCACTCGAATGGAGAAAGTACTATATAATTCACAAGCAAAAGGGAACTGTGGTATACGATTGGATTCAAGCCTTGTTATAGACAGGAATAATGCCAAAGAAATTGAAATAGGTATTAAGAACATTAGCGATATACTTCCTGATTTGATTGCAAAACATTCAGGACAGAAAATGGTCTTAAAAATAGATTGTGAAGGTGCTGAGTATGAGATAATGCAAAAATTGAATGACACAAATTTATTGGTTGACATTGATGTATTGTTAATCGAATGGCATGATAAAGGAGCTAAAATACTGGAAGATATATTAATAAAAAATAATTTTAGAATAATTTCAAGGTTTTTGACTTCAATTACCGGGATGATTTATGCTTTTAAAAAATAAAGACAAATAGTTTTAAAGCTTATGCAAATGCTTGAAGTTTCCATCATTGTTCCTTGCTATAACCAAGCCGAATACTTGGACGAAGCCCTGCAATCCTTATATGACCAAACCTATACTAAGTGGGAATGTATTATTGTCAATGATGGCAGTCCGGATAATACCGAAGCAATTGCACAAAAGTGGGAGGTTAAAGACCCTCGTTTTACCTATTTGTATAAGGAAAATGGAGGCGTTAGCAGTGCCAGAAATTTAGGGATTGAAAACGCAAAAGGAGAATTCATTGTAACTTTGGATGCCGATGACAAGTACGAAGCTACCTTTATTGAAAAAGCACTTACCGTTTTATTGAATAATGACGAAGTGGGCATAGTGAGCAGTTGGGGTATTTATTTTATGGAGGATAAACAATTTCAGGTATATAAATCAATAGGTAAGTCTATTACTGATTTTTTGTTTCATAATGCCGCAATTGGAACATCATTATTCAGAAAAGAATGTTGGGAGAAAGCGGGTGGATATGATGAAAATCCAAGAAATGGTTATGAAGATTGGGAATTTTATATACGAGTATGTAAATTAGGTTGGAAAGTTCATATTATTGAAGAAGTTTTATTTTTTTATAGACAACATGTGGTTTCCAGGAGCACCGGAATGAATCTAGTGGATAAAGAGACTAAGAAATATATTTACATGAAGCATAAGGATGTATATTTTATGCATTATGAAGAATTAATAGATCGTTTTTTAACGGCTTCTGATTTAGAGAAAAAAGAAATTAATAAATTTAAATATACGATTGATTATAAAATAGGGGCTGCACTATTGAAACCATTACGAAGCCTAAAATGGTTTCTTTTAAAAAAGATTTTTAAGTGATAAAAATTTTAGGCAACTTTCAGAAAATCAAAACCCCGAAGATATGGGATAATTGAAATAGCTTCCTTAAATTTGACAAATAGCAGTTGTCCGTTATTGATTATTCTTTGTCCGTTTTTCTGTTGCCAAGTAAAATTAACAACAGATAACAAATTATTTAAATGTTGAATAACGAATGACGAATGGTGAAGTTTTAAAACCCAACACCCCAAACCCAATACCCAATTGAAAGACATCATCCTTAAAGCCGAAAACATCTCCAAGCAATACCGCCTCGGGCAGATAGGTACGGGCACATTGAGTCATGACCTGAACCGCTGGTGGCATCAAGTGCGGGGTAAGGAAAACCCGTATTTAAAAATAGGGGATACCAACGACCGAAGCACCAAAGGCACGAGCGATTACGTTTGGGCCTTGCAGGACATTAATTTTGAAGTGGAGCGTGGCGAGGTGTTGGGTATCATAGGCAAAAACGGAGCGGGAAAATCGACACTGTTGAAAATATTATCCAAGGTTACCGCACCCACTACAGGCAGCATCAAGTCTCGAGGACGCATTGCCTCCTTGCTCGAAGTGGGCACGGGATTTAACCCGGAGTTGACCGGCAAGGAAAATATTTACCTGAACGGCGCCATTCTAGGCATGACCAAAAAAGAAATCGCCTCGAAGATCGACGAAATCATTGATTTCTCTGGTTGCGAGCGCTATATTGACACGCCGGTAAAACGCTACAGCAGCGGGATGACGGTGCGTTTGGCTTTTGCCGTGGCGGCCTTTCTCGAACCCGAAATATTAGTGATTGATGAGGTTTTGGCGGTGGGTGATGCCGAGTTCCAGAAGAAAGCCATTGGCAAGATGCAAGATATTTCCAGAACGGGAGGGAGAACCGTTTTATTTGTGAGTCATAATATGGCGGCGGTACGGAGTTTGTGTACAAGGGGAATTCTGCTCGAAAATGGGAAAATTAAAGATATAAATGACATAAATAGTATAATCTCTAATTATCTATTATTGAATTCAGATTTAAGTGCTGAATGGAAAAGGGATATGAAAACTGAAAGTGATTTATTTTTTGATAGAATTTATGTTTCAAATTCGGATTTGCAAATTACAAATCAAATTGCCTCGGGAGAAGATTTTACAATCAATATTTTTTTAAATGCCATTAATAGTATAAGTCATTCTACAGTTTCAGTTAAGTTTGTGAATACGGAAGGTATTACTGTTTTTACAACTTCTTTACATGATTGTGAAAATGATTTTGAAGTTATAAAAAAAGGAAAATATAAACTAATTGTAAATATTTCAAAAAATATACTTTTATCTGGTAGCTATAGTTTAGTTATTGCTTGTTTCATTTCAAGAATTAAGCTTTTTGATATTTTAGAAGATAAAATATCAATTAAAATTGAGGATTTGGGGATTAGAAAAAGAGATTTAGATAGAGAAGGTTTTTTTGTACCTAATTATAAATGGAATTTTTTGAAATTAGATTAAATGAAAACTAACAAATTCTTCAGTATTATCTTTAACTTATTATTGAAATCTGTTAAGTTAAGAGATAGGAATATATTTTTTAGAAAAGTTTGGTTTTTTGTTTGGAAATATTCAACAAAGAATTACGATGGAGCTGTTTCTACCATAATTCATGGATTTAAAGTTAAAGTTAATAATGGCTATTCTTATCCTTTTTATGCTAGATTATTCCCAAATTACAACAATCCATTAATTCAGCTTGTTTACTCAGTGTATGAATTATTAGGGCGTAAAGTTTCTATAATCGATGTAGGTTCTGCAGTAGGTGATACAAATTTATTATTGATTAGAAATTTGCCAAACATGATAGAAACATTTTATTGCGTTGAAGGAGATTCTGAATTTTTTAAGTATTTAAATGAAAATAAATCACATTTTCCTAAGTGTAAACTTTATAATAATTTATTAAGTGAGAGTGATGGAAATGTTGTCAGAAATTTAATAAAAACCCATTTAGGAACAGCTAGTTCAATTGGTGATAACAATGTTGAGACATTAAGTTTAGATACTTTATTACAGGATACTTTATCTAATCAGATAGATATTCTTAAAATTGACGTGGATGGTTTTGATGGTAAAATATTAAAAGGTAGTAAAAAAATAATATTAAAATTTAAACCTTTGATAATTTTTGAGTGGCATCCAATGATGATTAAAAATACTAAAAATGATTTTCATGAGCCTTTTGAAGTTTTAAACAATTTAGGATATAATAAATTTTTATGGTATACTAAATATGGTAATTTTAGTCATTTTAGTTTAAATGATGATTATCTAAACA
The DNA here is from genome assembly GCF_048276375.1 of Flavobacterium sp. ZB4R12. NCBI lineage: Bacteria > Pseudomonadati > Bacteroidota > Flavobacteriia > Flavobacteriales > Flavobacteriaceae > Flavobacterium > Flavobacterium sp. ZB4R12. The sequence continues at coordinate 64,526 of NZ_JBLNKS010000014.1, forward strand.
GAATAGAATTAAATAAAATTTGTTTAAGAAATATTCATGATTATGATTGGCATTATGATATAATTGCAATTCATGATGATTCTAGTATTGACTTAGTAAAACTTGCAGAATTAGAGAAAGCTAAAAAAAAATCTTCTAGATTTTAATTTTTTATAAAAAATAATTATTGATTTTCGATTGTATTATATAAACTGACAATTACTTAAGATGAATGTATTGTTTGACGCTACTTGGATTGGATCCAACTTAAATAAAAATGCTATGCATGGTGGTCTAAGAGTTATTTATGAATTAACTAAAAAGTTAGAAAACAGTAATGAAGTTGATTTATTTTATTCAATAAATCATTATAATAAAAGTTTAATTAAAAATTTGGTTTCGATACTTGAAGAAGATTACGAATTGAATTCAATAAATAAAATTTTAAATAAGCAAAGTGAATTATTTAGATATGAACATTTTTTAAATTCGAAAATAAACTCTTATCTATTTAAGTATTTGGGCTTGAAAGAAACTTTTAAACTAAATAACTTCAACAATAATAAATTGAGGTTAATAGATGTATATCATTCACCTATGGAAGCAATTCCTAATGAAATAAAAAATTATAAAAATATAAAAAGAATATTTACATCACATGATGTAATGCCCTTTGTTCGTCCAGATTTAGCTCCCAAGAGTTTTGGTAATCTTTTAAAACCTGCTTATGATTCAGTTGATAAAGATACTAATGTAATTTGTGTTTCAAATTTTACAAAATCTGAATTGTTGAGTTTTAGAAAAGATTTAGTGGAAGATAAAATTGATGTTGTTTACCTTGGCGCGGATAAGAAACTTTTTTTTCCTAATGAATGTCAAACTCAATTTTCATTTATCAAGAGTAAATATGATTTAAAATTTGAAAAATATTTATTGTGCTTAAATAGAAATCAGAAGTATAAAAATACTGAACATATTATTAAAGCTTATATTGAATTAATTTTGAGTGAAAAAATATCAGATTTAGGAATTATTTTAATAGGTACTTTTGAAAATGATGAATTAAAAAGAAAATTTTTAAATAAATATAAAACTTATAAAAATATTCATTTTATAGAATATGTTCCAGATAATGAGTTGTCTGTTTTTTATTCAAATGCTTTATGTTTTTTATATATGTCACTTTATGAGGGATTTGGACTTCCAGTAATTGAAGCAATGCAATGTGGAACACCAGTAATTGCATCAAATCAAGCATCTTTGCCTGAAGTTATTGAAAGCGCAGGTATTTGTATTGACCCTTTTAATGTAGAATTATTAAGCGATAAAATTAACTCCATTTATAAAAATCATGAATTAGCCAATGAATTATCTATAAGATCTTTAAAAAGAGCTAAATTCTTTTCATGGGAAAAGAATTTAGACGAAACAATTAAGATTTATAAAAAAGCAATCAATAATTGATTTATGATTAAAATAAAACCCATTGCCATTTATTTACCCCAATTTCACCCCATTCCCGAGAATGACGAATGGTGGGGGAAAGGTTTTACGGAATGGACAAATGTTGTAAAAGCGAAACCTCGTTTTGAAGGGCATTATCAGCCTCATTTACCAGCAGATTTGGGCTTTTATGATTTACGATTAGAAGAAACTCGTTTAGCACAAGAAGCGATGGCTAAAGAATATGGAATTTATGGTTTTTGTTACTACCATTATTGGTTCAATGGTAAAAGAGTTCTTCATGAGCCATTAGATCGTAAGTTAAAGAATTTGAATGAAGATTTTCCATTCATGATGTGTTGGGCTAATGAGAATTGGACAAGAGTTTGGGATGGAGGAGAAAAGGATGTTTTATTGAAGCAAGATTATTCTACAGAGGATGATAGAAATCATATTCAGGTTTTAATAAAGTACTTTAGAGACGAAAGATATATAAAAGTTGAAGGAAAGCCTGTTTTTATAATTTATCGACCTAAATTGTTTCCAGATATACAAAAAACGATAGCGATATGGCGAGAGGAAGTAAAGAAGTCAGGTTTTCCCGATTTATATTTGGGTTTTTCTCAAAATTTTGAGCATCGATACGAACCCAAAAGTAAAGGATTTGATTTTGCTTTTGAGTTTCAACCTAACTTTTTGAATACTTCATCAAAAATATCATTTCCAAGAACTTTTATAGAGAAAGCTCTTCGAAGAATTAAAAAGAAAATAAAACTTAAAGTATCGGATTTAAATTATTATATTGATTATTCTAGTTTTGCAGTCAAACAGATAGAAAGTACCTTCAAAAAAGATGTATATCCAGGAATTACTCCTATGTGGGATAATTCAGCAAGAAGAAAAGAGAATCCTTTTATTCTTCATGATTCAACTCCTGAGAAATATAAAAATTGGTTCCAATATATCAAAGAAAATTATCCTTGGGACACCGTTCCAGAGAATTTTTTATTTATCAATGCTTGGAACGAATGGGCGGAAGGGAATCATTTAGAACCCTGCCAAAAATGGGGAACGGCTTATTTGGAAGCTACTAAAGCCGCATTGAAATAATGCTAGCTATCGTTATTCCATACTACAAGCTCACTTTTTTTGAAGCCACATTACGGTCGTTGGCCAATCAAACGGATAAACGATTTAAAGTATATATTGGTGATGATGCAAGTCCTGAAAATCCAACTAATTTATTAGAAAAATATAAAGGATTATTTGAATTTGTTTATCATCGATTTGATAGTAATCTAGGAGGTATTTCTTTAGTAAAACAATGGGAACGTTGTGTGGCAATGATTGGTGATGAAGAATGGGTGATGATTTTGGGTGATGATGATTATTTGGAAAAAAATGTTGTGGCTTCTTGGCATGAGAATTACCGTATTTTTAATAAAAAAGCGAATGTTATTCGTTTTGCATCCAAAATAGTAAATGAAGTATTGGGTGTTATTTCGAATACTTTTCGGCATCCTAAATTTGAAAATGCTGGTGATTCTTGGTTTAGAAAATCTAAAGGAAAAACTAGAAGTTCTCTATCTGAATATATTTTTTCAAAAGAATCCTATCGTTTATTTGGATTTAAAAATTATCCTTTAGCTTGGCATAGTGATGATAGAATTTGGTTAGATTTTGCAAACGGAAAGCCAATTTATACTATTAATGAAAGTAATGTATTTATTAGGGAATCAAATAGTAGTATATCAGGAAAACAAGACAATAAAGATTTAAAATATATAGCGAAATTACAATTTTTAAAAGATATTATTTTTGAAAAATTGCAAATATTTAATAAGAAGCAACGTTTAGAATTACTGCTTGATTATGAAGTTAAAATAAAATGGGTAAGAAAGTTAACTTTAAAAGAATGGTTTTTTATGTTTCAATTCTATTTGAAAAATTTTAGTATTATACCATTTCTTAAATTGATAAGAAGGTTTTTAATCTCTTTAGGTTTAATTTCTCGAAGCTCTGCTTCGAATGAATAAAAATATTTCATTTAATACCTCGCGGGCTCTGCCCTGAGGTAGTTTATTTGATGAAATCATCCGTTTAGATTTTTAGCTTTATGGTAAATCAAGAAATATTTAATATTTTAGTTAAATTAAGTGAAAAGTAAATTATTTTTATATAGAATTAAAAGATTTTTGATCAACTCCTTTTCCTTATTGGACTGGAGGGTTAGATTTATTTTTTTTTATTTTTACAATCCTATTTTTAATAAAATAGTTAAAGAACAAAATCTAGATTTAAAAAAAATTCCAATAATAATAATAAATTTTAATCAATTGGAATACCTGAAAAAATTGATTGATTTTTTGGTAAAAAACGATTATGAGAATATTGTTGTCATTGATAATAATTCAACTTATCCTCCTTTACTAAATTATTATGAGAAAATAAATGATTTAGCTAATGTTATTAAAATGAAAACAAATCAAGGTCATAGAGTTTTTTGGAAAAACAAAGGTTTATATCAAATATATGGGAAAGGCTATTATGTAATTTCCGATTCAGATATTGAGCCAAATGATAATTGTCCAAAAGATTTTTTGCTGCATTTTAAAAAGATTTTAGATAAAAATAAAAATGTAATAAAAGTGGGATTTAGTTTAAGAATTAACGATATACCAGATTCAAACAAACATAAGAGTAAAATATTAAATTGGGAAAAACAATTTTGGGATAAGAAAGATAGAAATGATAATTATATTTCTGAGATTGACACAACTTTTGCTTTGTATAGACCAATTAATCAATTTAATCTTAAATTTTTTTATAAAGCAATTAGAACTAAATCACCGTATATTGCAAAACATGGTGGTTGGTATATTGACCATGAAAATTTAACGGAAGAACAAGATTTTTACATGAAAACGGCTAATGGATCAAGCTCCTGGAAAGTAGATAATAAGGGCGAAGTTTTAGAGGGAATGTATAAACAATATTTAAAATAAAATCCAAATGGATGTAAGTATAATTTTTGTGAATTATAATACTTGTAAACTAACAATTGAATCTATTGCTTCTGTTTATAAATATACAAAAAAAATAAATTTCGAAATTATAGTTGTTGATAATGATTCAATGGATAACTCGGTAAATGAAATTAAAAACAAATATCCAGATGTTAATGTTATAAAAAACAGTAAAAATATTGGATTTGGTCAAGCCAATAATAAAGGAATGGAAATTGCAAAAGGAAATTATTATTTCTTGTTAAATACTGATACTTATTTAATTAATAATGCAATAGAAATTTTTTTTGATTTTTTGGAAAGAAAAGAAAATAATGAAATTGCAGTAGTAGGGGGGCATTTGTATAAACCAAATGGAGATTGGAATGTATCTTCAGGACATTTTCCCAATTTTAAACTTTTTATTAAAGGTTGTTTTTGGAGGTATTTCTATAAAAAAGAATTTTATGAAGAGGAAGTCTTAAATCCAATATTAATAAATAGTGAACAGCCTTATGCAGTTGACTATGTTTCTGGTGCGAATTTTTTTGTTAGAAGCCATGTTATAAAAAGAGTTGGGGGTTTTAATAAAAGGTTTTTTTTATATTTTGAGGAAACTGAGCTGACCCTGAGAATTAAAAGAATATTACAACAATCTAAAGTATATATAATTCCACAAGCCAATATTGTACATATTGGTCAAGGCTCTAGTTTAGATAGTATAAAAAGTTTAAAATTTAAATTACAGTACTTAAAAAGTAGATCTTTATATTTTAAATATCAAAATGGTTATTGTGCTTGTATAATGGTCTACATTAAAGGTTTAATTAGGATCTTTTTTAAAAGATAGTATTCACTAATAGAATTTAAAAATTTATAAAATTACTTTAAAAAGAATATTAGTACATGAAAATCTTACTCTGTTTTGGTACTCGTCCTGAAGCTATAAAAATGGCACCATTATATCACGAACTCCAAAAAAGTAGTTGTGAGGTGAAGGTATGTGTCACGGCACAACATCGTCAAATGCTCGACCAAGTGTTAGATTTTTTTGCTATTGTTCCCGATTATGATCTCGATTTGATGCAGCCCAATCAAACTTTAAATGGATTGAGTGCTAATATTATTTCAAAAATGGATGAAGTTTTGACTAAAGAAATGCCAGATTTAGTTTTGGTGCATGGTGACACCACAACTTCTTCTATGGTAGCTTTGGCAGCTTTTCATTTAGGGATACGAGTGGGGCATATAGAGGCAGGATTGCGTACCTACAACAAACAAGTGCCATTTCCGGAGGAAATCAATCGTCAAATCACCAGTAGGATAGCTGATATTCATTTTACGCCCACAACACAAGCTACAAAAAATTTGTTGAACGAAGGAGTTTCTGAAACATACATAGTCGAAACCGGAAACACTGTTATTGACGCCTTGTTTTGGACTGCCAATAAAATTCAAGAAGCAGGTTATTTGCATCCCGAAATAGAACAATTAAAAAAGTGTATTCCAACCAATAAAAAAATAGTATTGGTAACCGGGCATCGCCGTGAAAGTTTTGGTGAAGGTTTTCAAAACATTTGCGAGGCATTGTTGGCAATTTCAGAAAGAGCCGATGTAACTATTGTATATCCAGTACATTTAAACCCCAATGTGAAAGATGTGGTATATGAATTTTTATCCAACAAAGAAAATATTTTTCTTATTCCACCTGTATCATACCCAGCATTTGTTTGGTTAATGCAACAATCTTTTTTGATAGTATCTGATTCGGGGGGTATTCAAGAAGAAGCGCCATCACTGGGAAAACCTGTTTTAGTTACAAGAACTATTTCTGAGAGACCCGAAGGAGTGTCAGCAGGATTTTCGAAATTGGTAGGAACGGATACACAAAAAATCATGAAGAATATGGAGGCTATTCTAGATGATTTCACAGGTTTTGAAGAAAAACGAAATCCATATGGGAATGGAAAAGCCTCCCAACAAATTGTGGATTTTTTATTAAAAGAACCAAAATGAAAATACTCGTAGTAGTCGACTCCATAAACATCGAGGACAGCAGTGGCTCAAAGGCCAATGTGGCACTGATTCATAATCTGGCAGAAGCGGGTTTTGAAGTTTTGGTGTACCATTATACTCTTAAAAATATTCAATTATCTGGTGTGAGTTGCTTTGCCGTTCCAGAGATAAAATACAGTCCTTTGTATTTTTTAAGTCGGATGCAACGGGTTTTAAGCCGGAATTTTAATGTTAATTTAGCCTCTTTTCTGGAGCAACTGTTTGGCTTTTCGTTTACTTTTTTCAATGATGCCAAAAGTATTGCACGAGCCTTGAAAAAAAGTACGTTCGAACCTGATTTAGTACTGACCTTGAGTAAAGGCACTAGTTTTAGACCACATTATGCCGTTTTAAAAATGTCAAAATTACATGATAAATGGATGGCGTATGTACATGATCCATATCCGATTCATTATTATCCACGACCTTACAATTGGATAGAATCTAGTTACAAACAAAAAGATCAATTCTTTATAAAGGTTTCCCAAAAAGCCAAATATTCTGCGTTTCCCAGTTTGTTGCTCCAAGAATGGATGGGAAGTTATTTTCCAAATTTTCTCATAACTGGGATGGTTATTCCGCACCAAAATGCCAAATATGATGTTGAAAATACTAAGTTTCCTTCCTATTTTGATAAGTCAAGATTCAATATTTTGCATGCCGGGAATCTGTTGGCGCAACGTTCTCCTGAGGGTTTAATTGAGGGATTTAAATTGTTTTTACAACAAAATCAAGATGCCAGAAAAGAGGTACGACTTCTTTTATTGGGGAATGCCTCAGATCATACTATAATGCTCGAAGAGTATAAAAAAAACTGTCCCGAGATTTATATTTACAATGGCAATGTGGTTTTTGATACCGTATACCACCTTCAGCAAAATGTTTCCGTTAATGTTATTTTGGAAGCAAAATCAGAAATAAGTCTCTTTCTTCCAGCTAAGTTTCCCCATTGCATAGCAGCTAATACGGCAATCCTTTTGTTGGCACCCTATTATAGCGAAACCCGAAGATTGTTGGGTAACAACTATCGGTATTGGTCAGAAGTGGATGATGTAGAAAGTATTGCTTTCATAATTGAAAAGTTGTATCAATTATGGAAACAGAATCCCGATAATTTGCTTTTGAATAGAAGTGATTTAGAGGACTATTTGTCTGTCAATTATTTGAAGAATGTTATTAATGATTTGAAAATAAATTAATCAGCAATGACCGAAGCCTCTTTTTCCATACTCATCACCACCAAAAATCGTAAAAATGATTTGGCTTTTACGTTAAATAAAATCAATTATCTCTTAGAAGATAAGACCGTGGAATGCGTAGTTTTTGATGATGGATCCACTGATGGTACTTATGAGTATGCAAAGCAAAACTTCCCCAATATAAAACTTCAAAGGAATGCCGTTTCAAAAGGCTATCTTTTTTGCAGGAATAAAATGTTGAATGAAACCAAGGCCGCTTATGCCATTTCATTAGACGATGATGCTCATTTTGTTACCAAAAATCCTTTGGGATCCATACGAAAACATTTTGAGGAAAATACCAATTGTGGTTTGCTCGCCTTGCGCATTTTTTGGGGATTGGAAGAACCTGTTTCCGAATTATCTAACGAAAAATCACATCGTGTGCAAGGATTTGTGGGTTGTGCGCATGTGTGGAGAATGCAGGCTTGGCGTGACATTCCCAATTATCCGGAATGGTTTATTTTTTATGGAGAGGAAGATTTTGCTTCTTGTCAATTGTTTAAAAAAAACTGGGAAGTTCATTATCTGTCCGAAGTCTTGGTGAACCACAGGGTAGATGTAAAATCGAGAAAAAATAATGCGGATTATGCCGTTCGTTTGCGAAGATCCTTGCGTTCGGGTTGGTATTTGTTCTTTTTGTTTTATCCCATTCGTATTATCCCCAAAAAAATGGGGTATTCTATTTGGATGCAATTCAAACTAAAGGTTTTTAAAGGTGATTTTAAGGCTTTAAAAGCTATTGTTCTGGCGGTATTAGATTTAGTATTGGCTATTCCTAAAATTATGCAGTATAGCAACCGATTGTCGGAGCAGGAGTTTGATTCCTATCAGAAATTAGAAATGACAAAAATATATTGGCAACCAAAAAAATAACTATTTTTAGCAAATACTTTTTTTTAAAATGAAAAACATAGCAATAATTCCAGCGCGTAGGGGTTCTAAAAGGTTACCAAATAAAAATAATCTTCTTTTTGGAGGAATCCCGCTTATTGCTCACAGTATTTTATTGGCTCAAAAGAATAAAGATATTATAGATGAAGTTTATGTATCTACAAATGATGAAACAATAAAAAAAATTGCACTACAATATGGAGTGAAAGTGATTGACAGACCGGAACATTTGTCAGGGGAATTTGAATCGACATTGACTGCACTACAGCATGCGCTGGAAGTTATCGAAGATAGTACTGTTGAAAATGTAATTTTATTACAACCAACAAATCCTTTGCGGCCTGAAAATTTGCTTCAGGAAGCTTTTGAAAGGTATCGAATGACTGATTCGGATAGCTTGTTTACCGTTACCAGGAATCATCAAAAATTAGGGAAGATAACAAGCAATTGTTTTGAACCTTATAATTATACTATAGGGCAACGCAGTCAGGATTTGGAACCGCTTTATTTTGAAAATGGGTTGTTATATATCAGTAAATCAAGATTGATAAGAGAAGGTAAAATTATTTCAGAAAATAGTATCCCTTATGTAGTAAATCATATTTTTGCCAGTATTGATATTGATACTCAAGATGATTTCGATTATGCAGAATATTTATATCAAAAACTCATAACTTATAATTTATAACTTACTTTGATGAATCCATACATAGAAATAGCCGGAAGAAAAATTGGCTCTGATTTCCCTCCATTGGTTATTGCCGAGATTGGCATTAATCATGAAGGGTCTTTACAAATAGCAAAGGAAATGGTCGATGCAGCGCATAGGGCAGGTGTTGAGATGGTCAAACACCAGACTCATATAGTCGAAGACGAAATGAGTGGTGCCGCCAAGAAAGTGATTCCGGGCAATGCCGATGTTTCTATTTATGAAATAATGGAAAGGTGTTCGTTAAACGAAGCCGATGAATTAGAGTTGAAAAACTATGTAGAAAGTAAGGGCATGATTTTTATTTCTACCCCTTTTTCAAGAGCTGCTGCCGAAAGGTTGAAAACTTTTGATATTCCAGCTTATAAAATAGGTTCAGGTGAATGTAATAATTATCCTTTGTTGGAACATATTGCTTCTTTTGGCAAACCAGTTATTCTAAGTACCGGGATGAATACTATTGAAAGTATTCGCAAAGCAGTTGCCATTTTTGAAAAACTTACTGTTCCTGTGGCGCTTTTACATACCACTAATTTGTATCCAACTCCAATTCATTTAGTACGCTTTGGCGCAATGGCGGCCATGCATAATGCCTTTCCTGATAAAGTATTTGGGTTGTCAGATCATACTCTCAATAATAATGCATGTTTAGGAGCTGTGGCATTGGGAGCTTCTATTCTGGAACGTCATTTTACAGACCACATGAATCGAACCGGCCCCGATATTGTATGCAGTATGGATGAGAATGCTTGCATCGCACTCATTGTAAATAGTGCTGAAATAGCACAAATGCGAGGAGGAACTAAACAGCCTGCTTTAGAGGAACAAGTTACAATCGATTTTGCTTTTGCAACTGTTTGTACTATTGCTACCATTAAAAAAGGAGAGCTACTTACCAAAGAAAATATTTGGGTAAAAAGGCCAGGAACTGGTCAGATTTTAGCAGAACACTATGAAGATATTATAGGTAAAATTGCAGTCAAAGATATTCAAATTGATATGCAAGTAGATTGGAGCGATTTTGAATAATATGAAAAAAATCTTATTCCTAACCGGAACCCGTGCTGATTTTGGAAAAATAAAATCATTAATTTCTGTGCTTGATATCCATCAAGATTTTGAAGTTTTTGTTTTTGTTACGGGTATGCATTTGCAAAAAGAATATGGATATACTCTTTTAGAAATAGAACGTTGCGATTTTAAAAATATCCATAGGTTTGAAAATCATACCCACGAAACTACAATGGATTTAACATTAGCCAAAACTATTGAAGGTTTATCCGGCTATTGTAAACAAGTACAACCGGATTTGATTGTGGTTCATGGTGATCGTGTAGAAACTTTAGCAGGAGCTATCGTTGGTTCTTTAAATAATATTTTAGTAGCACACATTGAAGGTGGAGAATTATCAGGAACGGTTGATGAATTAATTCGGCACAGTGTCAGTAAATTAAGTCATATTCATTTTGTTTCTAGTGGTGATGCAGCAAAACGTTTGGTTCAAATGGGTGAAATGGAATCTTCAATTTACACTATTGGTTCTCCCGACATTGATATTATGTTTTCAGATTCGCTTCCTGATTTAGAAACAGTGAAACGGTATTACGAAATAGATTTTGAGGACTATGCCATAGTGATGTTTCATCCGGTAACTACAGAAGCCAAAGAAATGAAGCTGCATGCTAATAATTTTGTGGAAGCTATATTAAAAGACACTCATAATTATGTTGTAATCTATCCAAATAATGATTTAGGAAGTAAATGCATTATTGAGGAATATGAAAAATTAAAGAATAACTCCAGATTTAGAGTTTTTCCATCCCTTCGTTTTGAATATTTTTTGAGTTTATTAAAAGATAGCCAGTTTATTATAGGAAACAGCAGTGCCGGGATTAGAGAGGCACCCTATTATGGCATTCCAATTATCAATATCGGGACACGTCAACAAAACAGGACAGTGCTTACAGCCATTATTAATGTTGATTATACACCTGAAAATATTGCTGCCGCTTTGAAAAAGATACATAGGCACGAAGTTAAAAAAACGAATCCGGATTTTGGTCAGGGAAATAGTACCCAATTGTTTCTGGAATCAATGGAAAATGGAAATATTTGGGTAATCAACCATCAGAAACAATTTAGGGATATATAATGCTTTTCAATTCTTTTCAATTCCTGATATTTCTCCCCATTGTTTTTACCATATATTGGTGGGTCAATAATAAAAGCCTGCATCTTCAAAATTTTGTGCTGTTACTGGCCAGTTATTTCTTTTATGCGTGTAGGGATTGGCGTTTTTTGTTTTATGACTGTCCGTAACTTGTACCAATAAGTAAAAAAGACTATATTTGGGTATATAGACTCCTAAAATCCATCACATGAATTTACGTGCCTTTTTCGAAAAATATCCCGACGAATCATCTTCAATAGAAGGTTTTAAAACGCACCGTTTAGAATTAGGTGTTGTTTGTAAAAAATGTCAACACACTGAACACTATTTTAGGAAGACCGATTTGAAATTTCAATGTAAAAAATGTGGTAGCCGTGTTAGTTTGCGTTCAGGCACGGTTATGGAAAATTCGAACTTACCGTTTCAATATTGGATGCTTTGTATAGAGTTGATGACTTTATCAAAGAAGAGTTTTTCAGCTTTAGAAATGCAACGTATGTTAGGGCATCAACGGTATGAGCCAATTTGGTTTATGATGCATAAAATACGACGAGTGATGAGTAAACGAGATGAAAAATACCAATTGAAAGGATGTTTAGAATTTGATGAAGGTTTTTTTGAAAGAGTTGACAATAAAGAGGTAGTGAAAGAGAAAGAAGAGCCGAATAGTGGTGAATCTACTCAAAATAAAAGAGGCAGAGGTTGCGAAAGACAGTCCAAAGTTTTGGTAATGGTAGAGTCTGAGCCAAGTTTATCTGCTCCAAAAAAAGGTAAACCGAACAGTAGGTTATCTAAAAATGGTAGTCATGGAAGATTTAAAAGCAGAAACGATAAATAAAGAAGTTGAAAAATCTGTAGATAAATCAGCAAATATTTTAACAGATGGCTAATTAGTGGAGGTAATTGCTAAACATAGCGTTATAATAGAACCTAACAAAACAAAATCTGCTAAAATTTTTCCATGGGTCAATCGAACAATTAGCAACGCAAAAAAAAGGGCTTTTAGGAATACATCATAAATGATCAATACATGCAAAATTATTTAGATGAATTTTGTTATAAATTTAACAGAAGGTATTTTGGAGACCAACTATCGGAAAGACTCCTAATTGCAGCTCTTTAAACGACTTGGTATTAGTAACGGACAGTCATATAAAAAAATATAGATATACAATATGAATACAAAAAAGCTAAAGATTTATCTTAAAAAAATGATTTATAAAAAGGGATATAAATTTAGTAGAACCCGTAATTTTGTTTTTTTGGATAGTATTTTGAATAAATTATTAGCTAGAAATGGCGAAATTTGTTTTGTTCAAATTGGAGGGAATGATGGTATTAATGATGACCCTTTATATCATTTTGTAACTTGGAATAAAAATAAAATTAAGGGATTTATTTTAGAACCCGTATTGGATTACTTTAACGAATTACAAAAAAATTATAGAAATCATCCTTTAATTAATACGCTTAATTTGGCCATTCATAACACAGAGGAAAATATAATAATCCATCGAGTAAACCCAAATAAAGCCTCTATGTTACCTAAATACTCTAAAGGTATAGCTTCATTCAATAAAGAACACCATATAAATTGTAAAATAGATTCAAAGCATATTTTAGAAGAAAAAGTGGTTTGTATTTCATTAGAAAATCTAATAAAAACTAATAATATTAAAAATATTGATTTGCTTCAAATTGATGCGGAGGGATATGACTCTGAAATTATCTTAAATATTGATTTTAAAGAGATAAAACCATCAATTATTAATTTTGAGTATTATATTCCTAACACAATGAGTAAGGAAACTTTTAATCAAATTTTGAAAATATTGAATGACAATGATTATGAAATTTGGCAAGAAGTTAATGACATAACTGCTTATCAACGCAATTTATTTGTTAAAATCGATTCTTAAATATAAATGAAAAAACTAGGAATAGTTATAACAGATGGTGTAGGTTACCGCAATTTCATCATGAGTGATTTCTTGACGGAAGCTGCTCAACAATTTGATATAGTTACAATATATTCTGGCCTGCCGATAAGTGCTTATCGTTCTATTCCACAATCCAATATAACCATCAAAGAATTGGATGTTTTCGTGGAAGGAAAATTGACTTGGTTTTTTAGAAAGTGGAAAGAAGTGGCGCATTTGCAAAAACATCACTCTTTTTATGGAATGAAGGATAATCTGGTTACGGGTTATCCAAAAAATAATTCGGCACACTCCCTATTGGTTAAAATTATTTATTTTTTCACCTATTTTATTCATTCTAACGGTAGTATTTTGTTAGCCGAAAAATTGCAATTTCTATCTTTTTCCAATCATAAAATAACAAAATCGTATAGTCAATTATTGAAAGAAGACCAACCATCACATGTTTTCTTCACACACCAAAGACCATCATATTTAGCTCCTTTCTTACATGCTGTCATTCAATTAAAAATACCGGTCAGCACCTTTATTTTTAGTTGGGATAATTTGGCTTCTAAAGGGAGAATGCTAGGTGCTTTTGATTATTTTCTGGTTTGGAGCAATCTGATGAAAGCCGAATTGTTGTATTTTTATCCGAATGTAAAGGAGAAAAATGTAAAAGTGGTGGGAACTCCGCAATTCGAGCCTTATGTAATGGGAAAATATGAAACTAAAGGCGAAGATTTTTATCGTAAATTTCATTTGGAAACCAATAAAAAAACCATTTGTTTTAGTTGTGCTGATGTTTCCATTGGACAAAATGATCCAATTGTAATCAAAGCCATGGCCAATGCTATTCGAAATAAAAGTATTTCCACCGACGTACAATTGATTGTGAGAACTTCTCCTGCCGAAGACGATGCCCGATTTAAAGCTGTTAAGAATGAATTTCCTGAAATAGTTTGGAATGTTCCGAAATGGATATTGACTCGGGAAAACCATACCGAAAGTTGGTCGCAAAGAATTCCCACTGAAGAAGATATTACTGATTTACGGTCCCTGTTGGAACATGTCGATTTGAATATCAATATGTGCTCGACTATGAGCCTGGATTTTATGTTATTTGACAAGCCTGTGATCAATACCGTTTTTGGTAATCCGGAAAATGGCTTGTACAATGATCAGCGGTTTTTAAATTATGATCATTTTAAAAAAGTAGTCAATAGTCATTGCGTGACCATTGCTAAAAATAAGGAAGAATTGATAAGTCAAATCAATGACGCATTGACTAATCCTAAGTCTAGAACAACAGAAAGAAAAGCAATGATTGATTTGCAGATTAGCGAACCCTTATTGCACACCAGTAAAAGAATTGCGGAAACCTTATCCCAATTTCATGATTGAGCATCGAAAAATAGCCATACTCTGTAATTATGAACTGTTGCCGGAACGGGTAGGCGGAATGGACTACTTTTTTTGGCTGTTTGATGAACAATGTAAAGAAAGAGGCATACAGATAGACTGGTTTTTTCCGAATCAATCCGGCCATGGAGCGTATTCCGACCTGAGTATTCATGATTGTAATTATAAGGTGGAAAACTATTTTTTTATTTTTTGTAAGCAAAATAAAACAAACTATTCGCATATTATGACTCATTTCTTAGAGCTGTGCACGCCTTCATTTTATAAAATAAAGAAGTTTTCCAAAGCTAAAATTATTGCAATAGATCACAATCCTCGGCCGTTAAATGGCTATCCTTTGAAAAAGAAAATAGAGAAAAGAATCAAAGGAATTTTGTTTTCGAGATATATTGATTTGTTTGTTGGGGTTTCAGAATATTCCAAAAGTGAATTAATTAGAGAATTTGGCGCGCAAATAGAGAAGAGATCAATCGTTATTTTTAATGGTTTAGAGATTGGTAAATATATAAAGAAAGAAATTTTTAACTCTAATACCCAGTTTATTGTGGTTTCTCATCTTAGAAAAGACAAAGGAATTCAAGACTTAATTTTAGCGGTGAAGGATTTAAAATCGTTTGACTTTACTATTGATATTTACGGTAAAGGATATTTTGAAGAGGAATTAAAAAAAATGATTGAGGATTTTTCTCTTCAAAAATTTTTTAATTTTAAAGGAAGTGTTTCTAACTTAAACGAAATCTATTGCAAGTACGATTATTTAATTCATCCTTCTCATGGTGAAACATTTTGTTATTCAGTTGTCGAAAGTTTAATGAGTAATTTACCTGTAATTACCACCAAAGATCAGGGTAATGTGCTGCAATTAGTTGAAGAGAATAGAAATGGTTTTTTATTTGAAGTCGCTAAAGTTGATGAGTTGAACGAAATTTTACGTAAAATTTTGAATAAGGAGTCTAGAATAACCAATTGCTCTGCGGTAAATAAAAATGTAAATGATTTGACTTTGACAAAAATGGTTGCGAATCATTTGGCTTTGGTATTGGATTAATAAATCTTAATTTTACATTCTTAAATTTGTTACATTAGTCTATGTTTTTTAATTCCTTATCTTTTGCTGTTTTCCTGCCCATTGTATTCTTGCTGTATTGGTTTGTATTTAATAAAACCAAGAGTGCACAAAATGCAATCCTCATTGTAGCGAGTTATTACTTTTATTCCTGTTGGGATTGGAGGTTTTTGTTTCTGTTGGTTTTCTCCACTTTTTTGGATTATTATACCGGTATTCGAATCGAGAAGGCTAAGAATGAAACTGCTCGAAAATTTTGGTTTTGGTTGAGTATTATTTTGAATCTGGGGTTTCTGGGTATATTTAAATATTATAATTTTTTTGTATCTTCTTTTTCAGAATTGTTGAATGGTTTCGGACTGCAAACGAGTCCGCTATTGCTAAATGTTATTCTTCCTGTCGGTATCTCTTTTTATACTTTTCACGGATTATCCTATGTGATTGATATTTATTTAAAGCGAATTAAAGCAGAATATAATTTTGTAGATTACTCTCTGTTTGTTAGTTATTTTCCGCTTTTAGTGGCGGGACCAATTGAAAGAGCCACTCATTTACTGCCACAAGTAAAAGTAAAAAGAGCCTTTGATTTTGAAAAAGCCAAAGAAGGTGTTTATCAAATCATCTGGGGATTAGTGAAGAAAGTGGTCATTGCGGATACTTGTGCGACTTATGCTAATGCCATTTTTGATCATTACACTTCGATGAACTCGTTGTCGCTGTTGTTGGGAGCTTTTTATTTTGCTTTCCAGATTTATGGAGATTTTTCGGGTTATTCGGACATGGCGTTAGGGATGTCCAAATTGTTTGGATTGGATTTGTTACGAAATTTTAATTATCCTTACTTCTCCAGAGATATAGCCGAGTTTTGGCGCCGTTGGCACATTTCCTTGTCTTCTTGGTTTCGGGATTATGTTTATATTCCCTTGGGAGGCAGTAAAGGGAGTAAATTAAAACAGGTTCGTAATGTATTTGTTATTTTTTTGTTGAGTGGTTTTTGGCATGGCGCTAGTTGGACTTTCATAGCATGGGGTTTTATCAACGCCCTTTATTTTTTACCCTTATTGCTTCGAGATAAAAATCGGTCTAATATCGAAACGGTTCAGTTGCAATGGGATTTTAGTTCCCTTAGAGTATTAGGAAGTATGTTTGTTACTTTTGCTTTATGCTGCTTGGCGTGGGTCTTTTTTAGGGCGAAATCCATAGATGCTGCATTTGACTATATAAAGCGTATTTTTACTAACAGGAATTTTCAAGCACAGTATCTGGAAAATGAGCGATATAACTACGAAATTATAGTGTTGATTCTTGCTTTCATTCTTGTAGAATGGAATAGCAGGAATCAAATAGAGCCAATTTCAGGAAGATATAGTGGATTGAAAGTAGCATTGTGCATTATGGCGATTCTCGCTTTAGGAACCTATTCGGATTACAAAGAATTTATCTATTTTCAATTTTAATGAAAAATTTTTTACGATTAACTAGCCAGATTTTAGTTACCATATTTTTATTATTGGTTGTTTTGGATTTTTTTTATACGACTGTTTATTTACATTCTTCCAAAAGAGGAAAAATTGAAGAGGTGTTCAATTCAAAGTCTCAACGGTTGGATGTAGTTTTTTTGGGGAGCTCCAGAGCCAACAATCATTTCGTTGCTCCAATGTTTGCTGACAAGGGTTTAAAAACATTTAATTTTGGCATGAGTGGAGGTCATTTGTTTGAAGCATCGTTGTTGTTGCAGCTAATGATAGAGCGTAAGTACATAATTAGAAATGTGATTGTAGAAGCCGATTTGAATCTGTCTTATGAAGGCAGGGCAGATGGTGTTGCGACCAAGTTTTTGCCTTACATACATCAATCAGAAACTATTAAGAACCATTTTTCAGGAGAGTCTGATTTTTTTGCTTGTTATTATGTTCCTTTTTACCGCTATATTGCATATGAGACTAAGATTGGTTTTAGAGAAGTATTTTTCACAGCAGTTCATAAAGAGGGAGTCGGATTTAAAAATTTGGGATATTATCCGCTGGGAGTGAATCCTAATGCCAATATGAAAAATGATATAAGGAACTTAAAACCCGTCCGTAATAAGCATTACGAAAATATTAAACGTCTTTGTAAGGAAAACAAGATTAATCTAATTGGGATTATGACGCCAATGTGTTCCAATACTAAAGGATTGGATTATTTTCAGAAAGTAAATGCAATCTATCCTGAAATTCACAATTATGAAGATGTCGTTCAAGGAGATCAGTATTTCTCGTCCTGCGGACATTTAAATGATTCAGGGGCACGGTTGTTTACAAAGATAATTTTAAAAGATTTTTTCAAAAAATAAGATATGAAAATTGCCTTTTTAACACCAGAATATCCACACCTTAAAACCGGAATCTCCGGTGGCATAGGTACCAGTATCAAGAACTTGGCTTTAGGACTTTTACAACAAGGCTGTTCGGTTCGGGTTTTAGTCTATGGACAAAAGGAAGAGGGTGTTTTTGATGATAATGGTATTTGTATTCAACAAATAAAAAATGTAAAACTAAAAGGATTATCCTGGTATCTTACGCGGAAAAAGCTCCAAGAAATTATCGATAACTTATACAATGAAAAAGAAATTGATTTGGTAGAAGCACCGGATTGGACTGGTATTACCTCTTTTATCTCCCCTAAAAAATGTCCCATCGTTATTCGGTTGAATGGTTCGGATACGTATTTCTGTCATTTAGATCAACGACCCGTGAAATGGATTAATAAATTTCATGAAAAAAGAGCGTTGCAAAAAGCCGACGCCTTGCTTTCGGTAAGTCAGTTTACGGCTGATAAAACGAATGAAGTTTTTGGTTTAGAGAGGAAATTCACGATCATCCCAAATTCGATTGATATAGGGCTCTTTAATCAGAATAACAATGACAGTGAAAAGAACAAAGGCAATAACACCATTCTTTATTTTGGCAGCTTAATCCGTAAAAAAGGATTGTTGGAATTACCTCTTATTTTTAATGAAGTAGTAAAAAAAAGACCGGATGTAAAATTAGTTTTGGTTGGTAGAGATGTTTCTGATATACTATCTGGAAATGTTTCAACTTGGCAGATGATGCAGGAGCTTTTTACGGAAGAGGCAAGGACGAATGCGAACTATTTGGGAAGTGTACCCTATGAAGACGTAAAAAAGCAGATTAATGCAGCAACACTTTGCGTTTTTCCTACATTTGCCGAGGCTCTTCCTGTCTCTTGGATAGAAGCGATGGCCATGCAGAAACCAATCGTTGCTTCCAACATTGGCTGGGCAACTGAAGTGATTGATGATGGAGTACAAGGTTTTTTAGTGCATCCAACAGATCATACTGTTTATGCAAGTAAAATTATTGACTTACTTGAAAATAAAGAATTGCAAAAAGAATTTGGCCTAAAAGCAAGAGAAAAGGCAGTCCTGAAATTTAGCATGGAAATAGTGGCACAACAGAGTTTGTCATTTTACAAATCTATAATAGACTAAGTTTTGATAGTAGTTTACCATTTAAACAACAAAATTACAGAAGTAATTTCAACACAAGATCAAAAAAATGAATTTGATCCTAATGAATCTATGGCTTTAGGTTTGCAAAAATTGGCTTTGGCATTTCCTGATGAAAAAATAGTTTGGTGTCATTCAAATTGTAAAGGTTATCTCAATTTGGAGATAATAAATACTGTTTTTTATCACAACAAAATGATGCTTTCGTATCGTCCTGATGAAGGAAATTATTTTGGTAAAAAAATGGGCTATGTAGAAGAATCTCCTTTTATTAAAATTAACAAAAATGTAAGCTATCCTACTTGGCAAATGAGCAGTGTTGTAGGTCTAGTTCACGCCTCGTTTTTGATTGCAATAAAAGACAGTATTCCTGTCGATTCGGATTTCGATTATTACATTAATTCGGTTGCAAAACTGTGTATGCCATTGGGAATACTGTGTTATTCCGAGCCGCAACTTTTAAGACATATAGAAATAGGCAAAATGGCAAAAGCGAATATGTACCTCCTTTTCCGTTTTGTAAAACAGCATTATAAAACACAATGGGTATTTTTATTGTTATTGAATTTGCTGTTGTATAAAAGAAAATTTCCAGTAGTACCTTTTATTTGTTCGCTTTTTTATAAGAATAGGAGTAAGGTAAATATTGACTTAGATAACATCACGGTACGATCATCGAGGAGAAATATTGAGAAAGCAACTGTTGATGTCATTATTCCTACTATTGGGAGAAGGAACTATTTGTACGATGTTTTAATGGATTTAAAATCACAAACCCATTTACCAACTAATGTCATTATAGTGGAACAAAATTCAAACGAAGGAAGTGAGTCGGAATTGGATTATTTAACCAATGAAATTTGGCCATTTGTTATAAAACATATTTTTACCCGTCAGGCGGGTGCCTGTAATGCAAGGAATATTGCTTTAGAACAAATATCAAGTGAATGGGTTTTTCTTGCTGATGATGATATTCGGATGGAGAATAATTTGATCCAAAAAGCATTTGAAGGTATAGATAAATTCGGCGTTAAAGCGGTTTCTATGAAGTGTTTTCAAAAGAAGGAACATCAAAAAGAACCTGTTGTTTTTCAGTGGATGACATTTGGTACTGGCTGTAGTTTTGTATTTGCGGATAGTTTGAAGAATTGTAAATTTAAGATGGGCTATGAATTTGGCTTTGGTGAAGACGGTGATTTTGGAATGCAATTGCGAAATAAAGGACATGATATTTTATATTTACCAGAACCTGAAATACTGCATTTGAAAGCTCCCGTTGGTGGTTTCAGGACACAACCGGAGTTGCAATGGCAAAAGGACGAGATTCAGCCGAAACCTTCGCCAACAATAATGTTGTATCAAATTTTGCACCATACACAAGAACAAGTTAGAGGTTACAAAACTACTTTGTTTTTTAAGTATTATAAATATCAAAACATAAAAAATCCGGTGCGTTATTTTATGAATTATAGAAAACAATGGGAAAGAAGTGTCTTTTGGGCTAATGAATTGAAAAAAAGAGAATGAAATTTACACTAATTATTTGTACTTATATGCGTTCTCAATCCTTGTTGCATTTATTGCAGTCGATTCAGAAACAAACGGTGTATCCTGATGAAATCCTGATTATTGACGGTTCAACGAATACTGAAACTGAAATCATTTTACAAGAAAATCATTTCATAAACCTATCCTATTTTCTGGTTCCACCAACTCATCGTGGTTTGACCAAACAAAGAAATTATGGGATTGAGCGAGTTGGAAATGATGTAGAAATTGTTTGTTTCTTGGATGATGATACAGTTTTAGAAAGTGATTATTTTGAACAATTACTAAGCACCTATCAAATATATCCGGAAGCCTTAGGAGTAGGTGGCTATATTATTAATGAGACAGAATGTGAATGGGTAGGATCTGATTATCAACCCAAAATAGATGAATATTTTTTTGACGGATGGAAGCGAAAGGATGGGAGCCGATTTATATTGAGAAAAAGATTAGGGTTAGACAGCGACTGTTCCCCAGGATTTTCACCGTTATTTTCCCATGGAAGAAGTGTAAGTTTTTTACCTCCTAGCGGGAAAATTTATGAAGTTGAACAATTGATGGGAGGGGTTTCTTCTTTTAGAACGGAAGTTTTTAGAAAGCTACAATTCTCTTCCTATTTTGAAGGATATGGCTTGTATGAGGATACTGATTTCACCTTGAGAGTAGCCAAAATAGGCAAATTATATGTGAATACGGCAGCTAAATTAAGTCATTTTCATAACCCATCAGGACGACCTAACCAATACCAATATGGTAAAATGGTAGTGAGGAATGGTTGGTATGTCTGGAGAATCAAGAACCCAAAACCTTCCTTAAAGGCAAAATTAAAATGGAATTTGATCACGCTTCTTTTAACATTGATTCGATTTAGCAATACTTTTACCACCAGTAAAAGAAAGGAAGCCTTTACCGAAGCTATAGGAAGAACAGTTGGGTGTTTAACTTTACTATTTAATAAGCCTCAACAAATAATTTAAAATCTAAATTTTAGTCAATTTTCAACATTACCCATTTTTGAAAACTGGTCCTTAGGAGTTTATTATATGAATAGTAGAAATTTTTCAACTAAAAGAATTAATGGTATTATTGTATTGATTTCATCATTGATGATGTTGGTCGTTCTAAATCTTCCTTTTAAAGCGAAGCCTTTTGGGGATATTACCTTCCATGAAGAATCTAAGAATTTAGCCTTATTTATTAAAGGAAAAATTCCATATGATCAGGTTGTAATTACGAAAGCGCCCGGGCCCATACTGTTTTATACTCCTGCTTATTTATTAGCGCCGTCAAATGCGACTGACGACCAACTTTGGGTTTATGGAGTTGTTTTTACTACTATTATTATTACCATTAGTTTACTTTTGATATTTAGAATTGGAACTTCTCTTTTTTCGAAAGAGGTTGGTATATTAAGTGTCCTGTTTTTTTTTCTTTTTCCGATTCATTGTTATTATTCTTTAGGAATAATGGCAGAAGCTCCCGCCTTTTTTTCTTCAACTTTAGCTATTTATGGATGGTCAATTGCCCTTCATCAACCTGATAAGAAATCCGGTTGGATTTTTATGATACTGGGTATGTGGTTTCTGATTTTGAACAGACCCAATACATTATTGCTTTTAGGACTAGGTTTTTTAGTCGTTTTCTATGCCTTTTTTAAGAATAAATCTTTCTTTTTATCTTATGGAAAAAAAATGATGGTATCCTTTGTTTGTGTTGGATTATTAGGGTCGGGCATTTTACAGCTTGCAAAAATCATAACGGGAACTAAATCAGGAGGGAATCAGGAAACCTTATTTTATTATGTAGCGCATCAAGGAAGATTTCAATTCCGGGAAGAACCAACGGATTTCCGTTTTTGGGAAAGTGATATTCGACCGGACAGTAAAGACTATCAGAACTGGAATAAAAGCGGCGCTGCACTTTCTGCGGTTATGGATCAAACGCATCAATCCTATGTTGATGTTTACAAAAAATTTCTAACTGATGATGCATTGGAACATCCGGGTTTATTTATCAGGCAGTTTTTTGTAAAATGTTTTTACGGTCATGTTTATTTTATCAATAGTGTTCAGCCTAATCAGTTTGATTTAGGACCATTGAAAGGACCTATTGGCTATTGGATTTTTATTTTGCTTATCAATTCTATTAATTTAATTATTGTTGCCGGTGCTGTATTATTTTTATTCCGAGAGAAAAATTTAATTCGGTATTGGATTTTTTGGGGGATCATTATTTCTTTGCTTATTTTTCACGGATTAACGTATATGGAGCCAAGATATATTTTTCCTTCGCGAGTTGCTTTGTATCTTATGAGTGCTGCGGGTTTGTATCGTATTTCTTGGATTCAAAAAATAATCAATAAAATTTCATTTCATATGTTTCCAAATAGAATCAAAGCTGATTTTAATCAATAATTACAATTTTTTAGAATTGTATCTAGAATTTGATTTGGCTTTCTTTTTATATTTTGTAATGATATTTTAATTTGATTAATTCGAAAGGGGCATTAAAATAATCTGATAATTTTATTTTTGATCCTTTTTCATCTTTCCATGTAGTAATAAAAAATTCTTGTGCAATTTTATTGATGTCAGTATTAGGAAAATTTTTTTTAATTCGACAGAACAATTCAATATCAAAAAACCATTTAGATTGGAATGTCTCGTCAAACAAAGGTTTGACAATAATTGGTCTAAAAAATTTGAAACCGCATTGGGTATCATATACAGCTATTTTTAAAAGCCAACTACTAACAATTGTAGCGAAAATTCGCCCTAAAATATATCTGATAAATTCTCTTTCTACATAACCTCCAACGTGTTTAATTCTGGAGCCAAAAACAATAAGTTTTTTATCATTATTAAATTGTGTAACAATCCTTTCTATTTCATCTAGTGGTGTTGATAAATCAGCATCTAAAAAGCCAAGTATATCAAATTTTTTTTGAGATAAGAGATGATTAATGCCGCTTCTGACTGCTTCTGCTTTGCCAAAATTGATTTTATTATCAACAACAGATACCCGATTTGGATATTTACAGGAAAAAGTCTGTAATGTTTTTAATGTTATATCGGTACTTCCATCATTTACAAAGCAAAAAAAATGATTTTGATTTTTATTAATATGTTTTTCAAATTCAATTAATGAAATTCTATTTGCTTCATTATAGCATGGAACAACAATTCCTATCTGAAATAATCTGTTTTTAATTTCTATCATTTATTTGTATATTTTCCAAATGCAACACATGAAACTCCTGCTAATTTGTTTTTGTCCATATAATTTGCATCAAAGTTGCCAATGAAAAGTAATATTTTGTTTAAAATAGGATGAACAGGCTTCATTTCTGAAGTGATTTCTTTAGAAGGGAACAAGCCAGATATTTTTCTGGTAATCCATACCAATGGAAATAATGTTCCGTACAAATAGTATATTGAATCGAACGGAAATTTGCTTTTTAATAATAATTCTTTTAGTGTAGTTATTGTATATCTTCTATGATGGCATAAATAGTCATCATGAGCAGACCATAACGATTGAAATGCTGGAACGGTAATAAAATAATAATTAGCATTGCCAACTGAATTGTTTTTTATATCGATTAACATTTGAAAATCATCCTCCAAATGTTCTAAAACATCCATTAAAATGACCAATGAATTTGAAACTGCATTAGGTATTTTATTTTGTTTAAGAAACTTAGTACCCAATGACTCAGTAATTTCTTTATCAGTATATTCGGTGTCAATTAAATAACAAATATTAATTTTATCTGGAAAAGTATGTAATAGTTCTTTAGCAAAAAATCCTGAGCCAGAACCAACATCAATTATATTATATTTAATGCCATCCGGTAATTTTTTAAAATAATTGAACAGGGGAAGTTTTTTACTTTGATAATACCAATGTGTATTTTGGTCAACACCAGAAGAAATTTCCTTTAAGTCCATTAGAATATAAGATTAGAGAATAATATGATGTAAATATAGAAGTCTTTTCCTTAATTAATTTATAGCATTAGTGAAATTATTAAATAAGTAGATTCATAGATTTTATCTTGATAAATTTATAATTTGAGAAGATTGGAAGTCCGTAGAAAAAAACTAAGTCAAACAAACTTTTTTTAGTTCTAAATCTTAGTTTTATCTAAAGGGGGAAATAATAATTCAAATTCGGATTTAAAAAAAGGTTTGGCCTAAGTTATTTTTGAGTTTCTTCCTTGAAAACCAGAAGTAAATTTAAATACTCTTGTTGATAATGATTAGATTTAACAATACATTTACTGGAAGAAAAAGTAAATCGCAATTGAATATTATAAAATGACTTTCGTTATTATCACCCATGTACCCCATATTCAGGACCAAGACAATTATTTTGCTTACGGTCCTTATGTTCGTGAAATGAATGTGTGGGCAAAGTATGTTGAGTTACTGATCATTGTGGCACCAATTACTGTGTCAGCTAAAACGCCTATTGATAGCCGTTATCAGCACAAAGACATCACATTTATAGGGATTGACACTTTTGATATTTTAAGTGTAAAAAGTGTTTTTAAAGCCGTTTTAAAAATACCAGGAATCAGTTGGCGAATTTATACTGCAATGAAAAAAGCAGATCACATCCATTTGCGATGCCCTGGTAATATAGGTTTATTGGCCTGTTTCATTCAGATTTTGTTTCCCAATACTCCCAAAACTGCCAAATACGCCGGCAACTGGGATCCCAAATCTAAACAGTTCTGGACTTATAAATTGCAGCAGTTGATACTGGGAAATACATTTTTAACCCGGAATATGAAGGTTTTGGTTTATGGTGAATGGGAAGGGAGTTCAAAAAATTTAAAACCTTTTTTTACTGCCACTTACCATGAAATCGATAAGTTGCCTATTTTAAAAAAAGACTTAAAAGGGCGCATTGATTTTGTTTTTGCTGGAACTTTGGTTAAAGGCAAGAACCCTTTGTATGCAATACAATTGATAGAAGCTTTATTTCAGAAAGGATATGATCTCACTTTAGCTCTGTATGGGGAGGGTGCTGAAAGAAATACATTGGAACAGTATATTATCCAAAATGATTTAAGAAAAATCATTTCACTGGAAGGAAACCAATCAAAGGAAATCGTTAAAAAAGCATATCAAAATAGTCATTTTGTATTGTTGCCTTCTGACAGCGAAGGCTGGCCGAAAGTTATCGCTGAAGGTATGTTTTGGGGTTGTGTTCCCGTAGCTACTTCTGTATCTTGTGTGCCTTTTATGTTGGATTATGGGGAAAGAGGGGTTTTGTTGGAAATGAATTTGGAAAAAGACCTCGCTCAATTGGAAGCTCTTTTGTATAGTGGGTCGGATTACATAAGCAAACGCCAAAAGGCGTCGGACTGGTCTAGAAAATATACCCTAGATGTTTTTGAGGAAGAGATTACTAAATTAATAGCAAAATAGTGTATATTGCCTTTTTGTGCCATAAAATAGATTTATATGTATTCAGAAGGTATTTATTTTCAAGATCCAAATAGGCATCAAGAGGATACGAAATATAAAGTTGAGTCAATTAAAAAATTATTGTTTAAGTATTTAAAGAACAATAATATTCAACTTTCCTCTTATGCAGATGTTGGTTGTGGTTCAGGAGAAATAATTAAATTATTAGGAAAAGAATTAAAGCTAAATTTTGAATCTCTTCAAATTTTAAAAGGTTTCGATGTATCTCCTCACGTTGAAAAAATAAAAGGTGAAAACGTCGAATTTTCATTCCAAGATTTTACCAAATCAAGTGAAAATTTTGATTTGGTTACCTTAAATGATGTCTTTGAACATGTGACTAATCCAATCTCTTTTTTGACAGAAGTTGGAAAAAGGGCTAAATATGTAGTGATGCATATTCCTTTAGAAGATTGCTTGTCGGTTAATATTAGAAATTTGCAAAAAACAAAAATTAAAAACCCCGGTCATTTAATCTTTTTAAATATTAATTCGGCCATTAATTTGATTACTTATTCTGGGTTAAAAGTTATAGATTACGAGTATTCTCTGGATTCAATTAATGCACCGTCAAATAATAGTACTATCTTACAAAAAATGACTTACCCTTTTAAATATGTCTTATTAAAGATAAACCCATATCTGTTTTCTAAATTTTTTGGAATCAGTCTAGTTGTTATCGCTGAAGGAATTGAAATAAATGGATGAAAAAGGATTGTAAAATACTTCAAATTGTGGATTCTCTAGATATTGGGGGAACGGAGCGCATGAGTGTTAATATTTATAATACTTTGACTTCGTATAACATTCCGAATTATTTGGTTGTTTCGAGAAAAGTGGGGCCGCTTTATAATTTCATTAAAAAGAAAAATAACGTGTTGTTCTTAAACAAACGCAGTGTTTTAGATTTTTTTGCTTTTTTTAAACTGTTTAAATTAATTTTAAATTATAAACCATCAATAATTCATGCCCATCAAACTTCCATTTATTGGAGTTTTATATTAAAATTACTATTTCCAAGAATAACTGTTATTTGGCATGATCACTGGGGATTCAGTGATTTATTAACTGATACTGACAGGAAAATTATTAAGTTTTTTTCTTTTTTAATTGATGGTGTGGTATGCGTGAATGATAAAATAAAGGAATGGAATATTCAAAATTTAAAAGTGAAAGAAAAGTGTATTGTTTACATTCCAAATTTTCCATTGATAGAGATAAATCAAAAGAAAAAAAGTGATATACCGATACTATTATGCTTAGCAAATATTCGAGACCAAAAAGATCATATAAATTTATTGGAAGCATGTGCTTTTTTGAGAGGAGAAAATGTCAATTTTAAATTACTATTAGCCGGTTCGTTAGAAGATGATAATTGGGTTGAAAAAGTTAAAGAAAAGGTTGATGTTTTAAATCTTAATGAAAACGTAGTTTTTCTAGGTTCAGTTATAAATATTTCTGAGCTTCTGAGTAAAGCAGATGTTGGTGTATTAAGTTCTATTAGTGAAGGATTGCCAATAGCGCTTTTAGAATATGGTTTAGCTGGGTTGCCTGTAGTTTGTACAGATGTTGGCCAATGTAAAGAAGTTTTAGGAAATGGAGATTTTGGGTGGATTGTTCCCCCGAAATCTTCTGAAAAATTAGCTATAGCAATTAAACAGGCTCTTTTTGATACCCAGTTGGCAAAGGGAAAAGCTGAAGGATTGAAAAAGAATATAAATGATAACTACGGTTCTAAAGGGTTTATTAAAAAGTATTTTGTATTGGTAAACAATATTAAGGATGTGGAAAAATTTGCAAAACACAAAAACAGTCTTAATTAAAGAGCGGTTGCCATTCTGACATCAGAATCGGAAGGTTTTCCCGTGACACTTTTGGAATACGGATGGTATAAAAAACCCGTTGTGGTGACTGATGTGGGCGAGATTTCGTCTTTGGTGCAAAATGGAAAAAATGGATTTATTGTTGCTTCACAACAACACGAATTGTTTTATGATGCACTAGTTAAATTAATGGCAAGTGAGTTCTTGCAGAGGGATTTCGGTCAGGAACTGTTTAAGAAGATAGTAGTGAATCATTCAGAAGAAGCTGTGATACAACAGTATTTAAATTGGTTAGCTCATAGTTGCAAATGAAAAAAGAGGATTTATCGTATCTCTATATAATTTTATTCCATGTTACCATTGGTACATTAGGATATATATTGCCTTTTACCACCAAAATATACGGCTATTCCATTTTTATATTTGGAGTGTATTACATTATAAAAAAGCAGAATAGAAATAATGAAGCACTTATAGCAGCAGCATATGTGGTGGGAAGCGAGGTTTTTTTGAGAATGACGGGAGGAAATCCGCTATATGAAATTTCCAAGTATGGAGTGATGGCTTTTCTTCTTCTTGGGATGTACTTTAGCGGTTTTTCAAAAGGTGCCACACCGTATTGGATTTTTTTGTTATTGTTAGTTCCCAGCGTGGTATTAAGCACTTTTGTTTTGGATTTTGATACCAATATAAGAACAACTGTAGCGTTTAATATTTCAGGTCCCGTCTGTTTAGGAGTGGCTTCTTTATATACTTTTAGGCGGAAAATTGCATTAGAGCAGATGAACAATATATTGTTAAGCATGGGGTTGCCTATTATCAGTTGTATGGTCTACTTGACATTTTATACGCCAAATATTAGGGATGTTATTACTAATACCCAATCGAATTTTGAAACCTCTGGAGGCTATGGTCCCAATCAGGTGGCCACCATTTTGGGCTTGGGCATGTTTATTTTTTTTTCCAGAATCATATTAGAATCCAGAACAAAATTTCTGGCGGCAACTAACTTAATCATTGCACTAAACATAACCTATCGCGGGATGCTTACCTTTTCGCGTGGAGGTATGGTAACGGGTTTTATAATGATTGTTTTGTTGTTGTTTTTCCTGTATTTGAAATCAAACTTTAGAGGAAGGGTGAAACTCAATTATATTATTGTTTTGGTGGTTTTAGCCATGATGGTTACTTGGGGGTACACTTCATTTCAAACGGGCGGACTTATTGACAAGCGCTATGCCAATCAGGACGCGCAGGGAAGGGTGAAAGAGAGTAAGTTTACGGGCAGGGAAGAAATAGCACAGGACGAAATTAACATTTTTCTGAAGAATCCCATTTTTGGGGTGGGGGTTGGAAAAGGGGTTGAAGCAAGAAAAGCCGAAACAGGAGATGGTTCGTTATCCCATGACGAGATTACCAGGATGCTTGCGGAACATGGTTCACTCGGCATATTTGGATTGTTGATTCTGTTTTTCACACCGCTGGTTTTGTATCTGGAAAACAAGTTCAACATGTTTCTATTGTGTTTTATTGTGTTTTGGTTTTTAACAATTAACCATGCGGCGATGCGAACCGCTGCACCTGCCTTTGTGTATTCCTTGTCACTGCTTAATATACAGTTAGGCGGAACTCCTAAAAGAAAGATATCAAATTAACTTATTTGGGTTAATTCGTTTTTATTAATGACGAGGGTTCTCGATCTGTTTATTTTTTATTAGACAAAATCTCGAAGTATCGGGATAAACTGACAGTTCATATTAATTAGATCTAAGCTGGCAACAGATTAATTCGTTAAAAAGAGAATTTTGTTAAAATATTCAACATTTCTTAGAATGATATGAGTTCAAAATGGCTAAATTGCACCAGTAATCCTAAATACCATCCATGTTTTCAGTTGACAAAATTCATTTTGAAATATCAGAGCGGAAGATGATTCTTCGCTTCTTTGATGTTTTTTTTGTTTTGGGTGCACTGTTCTTTGTTGGTAAGATGTTCGATTTCGATTATTTCACATTCTCTACCATTAATTTCTACTGGACAATCGTTTTAGGTGTTTATCTCAATTTTTTTGGAACGATATTCGAAATGTACAACCTTCAGGTAGCCAGTAATCAATTTCAGGTGCTGCGAAGTGCCATTCTTACGGCATCAACGACCGTTTTAGTGTATTTATTAACACCGGTTTTTTCTCCGGAATTGCCATCCAAAAGAATTGAAATCCTAGTGTTTTATTTGGTTGTATTTGTGGCTTTGTTTTTATGGAGGATGTTTTATGTTAAATTCTTAGCATCCAAGCGGTTTCTTCAAAATGCTGTTTTAATATGTGATAAGGAGCAGGTAGAAGAGTTGATTTCCGGATTAGAGCATATCGATCCGCATTATAAAATCGTAGCGTATGTCAATTCGGATTGCACAGTTAAGGATGATTCTAAATACCATTATGTTCCAAACATAAAAAGTGACGAGTTGTTTTCCTTTGTAATTGAAAATTCCATATCAGAAATTGTGATTGCCTCTCAAAAAACAGAAGGAATCACCGCTGAATTGTATCAACAATTGCTTCGTTTACTGGAAAGGGGAAGTGTTATCCGGGAGTACACCCAAGTATATGAAAATAAAACGCATCGTATCCCTGTACATTATATATCCAGAGATTTTTATCGATTTTTCCCTTTTAGCAGAAGCAACCACAATACGTTGTATCTGTTAAGCATCAGAATTTTTGAAATAAGCATGTCGGTGCTTGGATTGGCTGTTGGTCTGGTCTTATTCCCTTTGATTTTAATTGGAAATGCAATAGGGAACAGGGGGAAGTTGTTTTATAGCCAAGAACGTGTAGGCAAAGACGGAGTTGTATTTGAAATTTTTAAATTCAGGACTATGATCAGTAATGCCGAATCAAACGGAGCTGTTTTTACCACTACAAGCGACTCGAGAGTAACGGCATTCGGAAAATTTTTAAGAAAAACCAGGATTGATGAATTTCCCCAATTTATAAATATTTTAAAAGGGGATATGGCGGTTATTGGCCCTCGCCCTGAACGTCCTTTCTTCGTCAAAGAAATAGCTGAAATAATGCCTTTTTATGAAACCAGACATGTTATAAAACCAGGCCTTACGGGTTGGGCACAAGTCAATTATGCTTATGGAGGGACTATTGATGACAGCTTGATCAAACTGCAATACGACCTGTATTATATCAAACACAGAAGTATTTTTTTAGATTTGAGCATTGCTTTTAAAACGATTACCACTGTGTTGTTTTATAGAGGGCAGTAGTTTGCTTATTCGTATTCTCTATTATTATTATTATTATTATTATGACTGTCCGCTTAGCGGACTATAATTATTTTTTTAGCCACGAATTTCCACAAATTTCACGAATTAGTGTTTAATTTTTCTTTTAAGGATAAAAAATTCGTGACAAATTCGTGAAATTTGTGGCTAAATTTTTTTTTAGTATTATTTACGGATAGTCATTATTATTTATAATCTAAAGTTGCATTTTTAAATAATGATAGGAATGCGTTTTTTATTTTGAATTGCCAGGCGGACTAAAATAATTCCACTTGCAATTACCAAAGGCAGTACGATCAACAAATGGGCTTTATTGATTAGAATGATCAGGTAAACAAGTAATGACAGGATGTTGAATGCCGCCAGGTTGTAAATTCCTTTTTTGTTTTTTGTCGCATAAAAGTAGAGCAGTCCCAATAAGGAGGGGTTAAACAATAAGATATTATAATTGTAGCCTAATTCTTGATGAAACGAATAAAATCCAACAAACACGAAGAATAGCCCTAATATTCCCATCATAATGAGGTAAAACAGATCGATACTTTTGTTATTTATCAGGACAACAAAGCCAAGAAGTACTAGATACGTATAAACATTATTCCACCAAGAGCCGGAAACTTCTTTTTCGAATTCGATTATAGTTTTGTTTTCGGGAGCCAGCAGCTGATTCTGAAAAGAAACTTTTTTCAGACTTTTTTGTAATTCGAAAGGCAAAAAGATTTGTGTCCCCAAGCCGTCGACTTTTTTACCGAAGATAATGCTCGTTCCTAATTTTTCATAAAAGTGATTGTCAAAATAGGGATACAATATGGTTCTATAGGTGATATCAGTATCTGTGTTTTTAACAATTGCAATCGTGTCTAATGTTTTGTTGATGATATCGACGACCATTGACGTACAGTTTTTGTCAATAAATTTATAGGTGTAATGACTTTCCCCCGAAGCTAAAGAAATATTCAGGTTGTCAAATAATTGCTGTTTCAGGTTTGAAGGAATATTCAATTCCTGCTCATAAACGGATCTTTTTTCGTACGTGTATTCATTGATGAAATCAGCGTAGGAATGCGATACTGCAAAATATTGTAAATCGCCTTTGATGAATTTCAAAACAAAATTAGGGGTATTAAAGTCGAAAGCACCATAATTATACACCACATCGATGTTGTTGTAAGCGTCATTGATACGGATTGCGGTATGGCCAAACATTGAATAGGATTCGTTACCCGTTCCGCAAGTGAGCACACTGACTTTTGCCTCTTTTGACAACAAAAGGTTTTGACCGAAACTATGGTTTATGGTTGAAAACAGCAGTATGAAAAGAACTATTTTTTTTAAAGAGGGTCTATTCATTAGGAGATATTATTAAAAATGGAACACAGATGGCACAGATGGCACAAATTTACACGGATTTTTCAGTTCAGCATGTAAAAGGTAACACGAATTTCACTAATTGTCACTAATTGTTTTGTGTAAATTAGT
Source organism: Flavobacterium sp. ZB4R12 (assembly GCF_048276375.1). NCBI lineage: Bacteria > Pseudomonadati > Bacteroidota > Flavobacteriia > Flavobacteriales > Flavobacteriaceae > Flavobacterium > Flavobacterium sp. ZB4R12. Next base: position 97,561 of record NZ_JBLNKS010000014.1, read on the forward strand.
GAAATTCGTGTTACCCTTTTTGTCTGCTATTTATGGGCTACACGTTAGTCTTTTTGGTGTGGGTGAGTTAAGTTAAGAAGCAATTATTTATTTATTATGTTCTTAATCAGTGCAAATCTTTTTCATCAGTATTATTGGTGTGCTATTTTAATTTAAGTATGCATATGTATTTTTAAAATTAATTAATTTCTAAACAACCCTAAATCTACTTTAACCGAAAAAATATTCGAATACAAAGCGGTACTTTGATTGCCTAAATCGGTCAACGCATAATCAATCTGGATGCCTTTGTATTTAAATCCCAATCCAATATTGGGCTGAAACCCTACTTTTTCGGTGCTGTCCAATTGTTCTACATTCTGAAAATTTCCCGCACCCGCACGTACGAAGACCAAATCGGTATAGCCAAATTCCAAGCCTATCGCCGGATCGATACTTACAAAATCGGTCGAGATAAGGTCATTCGTTTTGGTAAATCGCATATTCATATTGGCTACAGCCAAAATACTATAGTCATACCGAATGATAAATTTTTTTGCTATTCCCAGTTGGGCTTTTGGGGCTGTAATCTCTGTGCTTTCCGGTAATTCCTGATTTTCTCCGGGTACCGCATTAGCGATTTTTTTTGTACTCTTCTTCATCAATATTCCATACATTGTAGGTGGTTGTGATGTCGCGAAGCATTAATCCAAATTGCCAGTTGTTTTTTTCGAATTGTAATCCAACATCAAAACCAAATCCCAAGAGCTGGCAAATTTCCCGATTATTCGCCTTATTACTTTGGCATTTGCACCATATTGAAATCCGGGAACGGGGAGTTTTCGGGCATACGAAAAGGTGAAGCCATAATCAGCTGTCGAAAAAAGGCTGATTCGGTTGTGGTCGATATTGCCTTGGCTGTCGATTAATTCCGTGGTATTCAAAATATCATCCACGCCAAAACGGATTAACGAAATTCCCCAAGCGCTCTGGTCGTCAATGGGACTCGCATAAGCTAAGTAATCGTATTGGGCAATATTGGCAAAATAATTGGCATGCATTAACGATACCTGATGGTCTTCCAAGTGCATCATTCCCGCCGGATTCCAATAGCCTGAATTGACATCGCCGGTTGAAGCCACAACAGTATTTGACATACCCAAAGCCGCCGCATCAACGCCAATATTCATAAACTCATTCGAGTATTTCCTGACGGCCTGACTGTAATTTAGGGTACTAGCCAAAAGCAATACAAATAAGGAGGCTTTTTTCAAGGGTATTGTTTTGACAAACCGAAAGTCTGTTTGATTTTTTGTCAAAAATATAATTTTTTACTGAGGTTATTTCATTTTACTATTGAATTTACCGTGACGGACTAATTGATTATGGATCATTCTAAGCATTTGTTAGTCCTGTAGTTTTTAAAGGTAGAAAAATGGTATTGCCTCGATGGCTAACGGAAATTTGAAATAGCACGCGGATGACGCAGATAAAACGGATTTACACGGATTTTTGAAGATTGTAAAAAAGGGAACAGTGAAAATTTGTGTCTAAAGAACGTTTAGGCTTAAAAAATATTTCAAGAACTGTCTTTTAAGCAAGGCTTCTCGATACATTTCTGGCTTAACTAATACTTGCTTTCAATCTAATTTCATCAAGCAAAGTCCCGAAGTGTCGGGACGAAGTGACGTCGTCGAGGTGATAATCCCGTCAGTTCGAGTGATTTTTGTGTAATGCAATGAAACAAAAATAGTATCGAGAACAGCTGTTGAAAAATCTCTATTAAAAAACGTACTTCTCCTTCACTTATTATACTAAATTTGTCAACTTTGGTCCACTAAACTCTATCACTATGAATATTAAAAAGCATATCCCCAATAGTATCACCTTGCTTAATCTTTTTTGCGGCTGTATCGCTTTGGTTTTTGCATTTCACCGTAATTTTGAAATGGCTTTTTATTTCGTTTGTCTGGGTATCTTTTTGGACTTTTTTGATGGCTTTTTTGCCCGATTGTTCAAAGTTTCCAGTCCGCTGGGTTTGCAGTTGGATTCCTTGGCAGACATGGTTACCAGTGGTGTTGTGCCCGGTTTAGTGATGTATCAAATGATGGTGGACAATTCAACTGCTGCTTCTGAAAGTTATTTGCAAATCTTCCCTTATTTGGGTTTTTTGATTGCTTTAGGTTCTTGTTACCGTTTGGCGAATTTTAATATCGATACCCGTCAGACTGATTCTTTTATTGGTTTGCCAACGCCTGCCAACGCCTTGTTTATTTTAAGTTTGCCTTTGGTTTTAAGTTATTCCGATTCCCTATTTGTTTTCGAAATTTTGACAAATCAATGGGTTCTGTTGGCGATTACTTTAGTAAGCGCGTATATTTTGAATGCCGAAATTCCGCTATTTTCCTTAAAAATCAAAAAGTTTAATTTTGTGGCCAATGCACTCCAAATTAGCTTTCTGATGCTGTCCCTTTTATTATTGATTTTCTTCCAATATTTAGGAATTCCTTTGCTGATCATTTCTTATGTTTTACTATCGGTCGTGAATAATAAATGGCTGAAAAAGTAGGTTTTTGAATGAAAAGAAAAACGGTTAGAAGGAAAACCACTCCAATTCGTAAACCCAAAAAGAAAGTGTCTGTTTTCTCGGGTAAGTTCGTACGGTATTTGATTGTTACTTTTGTTATTGTACTAGTTATTGCTCTTGGTTATCATTATCGGGATGGTTTAGCCTATTATTTTAGTTTTAAATCAGATAAAATTCTGAAAAAGGAGGCCGAAGCCAAACGCATTTCGGATGTTCGGAATTTTCAGGTTTTAGAAAAACACGAAGGAAAAAGCGTCGGTTTGGATGTTTCAGAATATCAGGGAAAAATCCAATGGACTTATGTAGATACTTTAGAAAAAAAATATCCCTTACATTTTGTGTTTATTCGCGCTACGGTAGGAAGAGACAGAAAAGACCGTCGGTTTAATCGGAATTGGCTTGGCGCCAAAGAAAATAAAATGATTCGTGGAGCCTATCATTATTACCGTCCCAATGAAAATTCGCTCGAGCAAGCCGAACTTTTTATTCAAACCGTTACCCTTCAAAAAGGGGATTTGCCTCCTGTTTTAGATATTGAAAAACTGCCTAAAAATCAATCGCTTGATCGCTTAAAAGTAGGTCTGAAAAGATGGTTGAAAACAGTGGAGCTGCATTACGGGGTAAAACCTATTATCTATACCGGTGAGAAATATTACGACGATTTTTTAAAAGAGGAATTCAGTGACTATCTTTTTTGGATTGCCAATTACAATTTTTACAGGGAGGAAATAAACGAAGATTGGTTGTTCTGGCAATTCACCGAAAAAGCATCGATTCCGGGTATAAAAGGGAATGTCGATGTTAATATTTACAATGGTGATTTAGAACAGTTGCAGTTTATAACCAAGGAATAAATTAGAGATTTTTTTTGATGATTGAGAAAAGAATGAAAGCGAAAAATAAAATAGCTCCAATCATAAAAAGAACTGATTTCGGGTTGGCAAAATTTATCGTAAATCCTATCGATGGAATTCTTTTAGGAGGTGTAATTCTTTTGTCTTCGGGATTGAAATAGAAAACACCCCAAATCCAATTTTTAGGGTCTTTGGATCATTTTTCTTCAGTTTCTTTACTCGGGTTCTCCATAATTAATAGAATTACAATCGGGTAAATTTAGTTTTTGCAAAAGCGATCTGTAAAGGGTTACAATTTTAAAACTCCAATTTCTTCTTTCTTAACTCGAAATTTTGACCCAAATAGACTCTTCGTACCATTTCGTCTTCCACTAATTCTTCCGGAATACCTGCTTTTAAGATTCCACCTTCAAACATCAGGTAGGTTTTGTCTGTAATAGCCAATGTTTCCTGAACGTTGTGGTCGGTAATAAGAATACCAATATTTTTATTTTTTAATTGCGCTACGATTCGTTGAATATCTTCTACGGCAACCGGATCGACACCCGCAAATGGTTCATCCAGTAAGATGAATTTTGGATCAGTAGCAAGACAACGTGCAATTTCGGTACGACGACGTTCACCCCCTGAAAGTAAATCTCCGCGATTGGTACGAATGTGTTCCAAGCTAAACTCTTCGATTAAACTTTCCATCTTCGCTTCTTGTTCGGCTTTGGATAGTTTTGTCAATTGTAAAACGCTCAAGATATTGTCTTCGATACTTAATTTTCTAAAAACGGAAGCTTCTTGCGCTAAATAACCAATTCCCTGTTGCGCTCTTTTGTACATGGGATAATCGGTAATGTTCAAATCGTCCAGGAATATGTTGCCCGAATTTGGTTTAACCAATCCTACAATCATATAAAATGAAGTCGTTTTTCCGGCACCGTTGGGTCCTAAAAGTCCCACGATTTCGCCTTGATTTACTTCTACCGAAATGCCTTTTACAACACTGCGTCCTTTATAGGTTTTGATTAGATTTTCGGCTCTTAATTTCATATTCAGATTCTTAGATTTTTAGATTCTTAGATTTTAGGCAAATAAACGAATAAACCTATAGTCCAATCCTTCCTTTAACAATTATTTAGTTTCTTTTCCTATTCGGCTATTTGCCTAAAATGGTCAGGAGCCACTTTTTATTTGATGGAAATATTATTTTGTAGTGGTGGTTTCTTCTAATGCTTCCCAAAATTCATAGGCTCTGCGCAAATGAGGCACCACAATAGTTCCGCCAACAAGCGTAGCGATTCCCATGGCTTCCATCATTTCTTCTTTAGTTACCCCTTCTTTGAAACTGGTTTCCAAATGGTATTTTACACAATCATCACAACGTAATACTGCCGAAGCTACCAGTCCTAAAAGTTCTTTGGTTTTTACATCTAATGCACCTGCTGCATAGGCATTGGTGTCCAGATTAAAAATTCGCTTTACGATTTTATTATTGTCCGCCAATAATTTTTCGTTCATTTTAGAACGGTAGTCGTTGAATTCTTGAATGATATCAGCCATTTATCTTTTTTTGATTTTTTACTACAATTTTTGAAATTAAGATGCTTGCCTCGTAGATCAATAACATCGGAATAGTTACAATTATCTGACTCACCACATCCGGTGGGGTAACAATTGCGGCAACGATAAGGATGATAATCACGGCATATTTCCAATATTTTCTTAAAAAAACAGGAGTTACTAGCCCTAATTTTGTTAAGAAATAGATAATGATAGGCAATTCAAAAAACAAACCACAAGCAATCACACTTGTTTTTACCAGCCCAATGTAAGAATCAATACTAAATTGGTTTTTTACCACGGCACTAATGGTGAAAGTGGCAAAAAAGTTGACTGACATGGGTACAATTACAAAATAGCCAAACAACACTCCCAAAAAGAAGAGCAATGAGGATGAAATCACGAAAAGTCTCGCATGTTTTTTTTCTGTTTCATACAATGCCGGGCTGATGAATTTCCATACTTCCCACAATATGAAGGGGAATCCAAGGATGAATCCGGCGGTTATACAAGTCCAGATCAACACGTTGATCTGTCCCTCCATATTCGTGTTTTGGATAATGAAAGGCATTTCGGTTACACAAATGCTTTCGGCAAAACCCAAATGATTTGATAAATCACAAAAGAATCGGTACGTTATAAAATTAGCATTTGTTGGTCCAAAAATGATAACATCAAAAATGTAATCACTGACAAAAAAAGTAACCGTAGCAAGAATTAATATCGCAATCGTACTTCTAACCAATAACCATCTCAATTCTTCAAGATGATCTAAAAACGACATTTCGTTTAAGTTTTTCTTCGCCATTATACTATTCCCTCTTTTAAAATATCGTGTAAATGTAATACTCCTTTGTACTCACCATTGTCTACCACAACTAATTGTGTAATGGAGAAGTCTTCCAGAATGTTCAATGCGTCTGCAACCATGGCTGTAGATGGTATTAATTTTGGATTTTTAGTCATAATATCTTTGGCGGTCAAATCAGTGAAGGAGTCTCTGTCATTTAGCATTCTTCGAATGTCGCCATCGGTAATAATTCCGACAACTTTATTCTCATCTACAACTGCAGTTACTCCAAGACGTTTTTCGGAAATTTCGAAAATTACTTTTTTTATCGGTGTATCCGGTGCTACCATTGGTTTCAAAGTGTGTTCCAGCATGTCCTTCACACGTAACAATAATTTTTTACCTAAAGCGCCTCCTGGGTGGTATACGGCAAAATCTTCCGGTTTGAAATCCCGCATTTCCATCAGGCAAACGGCAATGGCGTCTCCCATTACTAATTGTGCCGTGGTGCTATTGGTTGGTGCCAGATTATTAGGACAGGCCTCAGCCTCTACTGTGGTGTTCAAAACAAAATCGGAACCTTTGGCAAGAAAAGAAGTCATATTTCCTGTAATCGCAACCAAGGTATTGCCAAAACGTTTTAAAAGCGGCACCAGAACTTTTATTTCCGGGCTGTTGCCACTTTTTGAAATGCAAATAATTATATCCTCGTTTTGAACCATTCCTAAATCGCCATGAATGGCTTCTGAGGCATGAAGAAATAGGGAAGGTGTTCCGGTAGAATTAAAAGTGGCTACCATTTTTTGAGCAATAATGGCACTTTTTCCAATACCTGTTACCACTAATCTTCCTTTGGAATTGTAGATGCTTTGTGTGGCTTCAATGAAGTTTTCATCAAGAAATTCAGTTAGTTTGGCAATTGCTTCACTTTCAGATAAAATAGTTTTTTTGGCGCTAGCCAATATATTTTCTTTTGTTATCAAAACAGAATGGTTAAAATTTGTATGTTTAAAAGAATTTTGTATCTTTATGTGATGCAAATTTATACAAAATACCACATAATCAAGAATGAATTCAAACGAAATTGATATCCACAAAGAATTAAAAAAATATTTTGGCTTCAGCCAATTTAAGGGGTTACAAGAACAAGTCATAAAAAGTCTGCTGAATAAGCAAAACACATTTGTGATTATGCCCACAGGAGGTGGGAAGTCGCTCTGTTACCAATTGCCTGCTTTAATTCAAGAAGGAACTGCCATTGTAGTTTCGCCTTTAATCGCTTTGATGAAAAATCAAGTTGATGCCATTCGAAGTTTATCTTCTGAAAATGGTGTCGCCCATGTTTTAAACTCCTCCCTTACCAAAACCGAAATTACCCAAGTTAAAAAGGATATCACTTCCGGTTTGACAAAATTATTATACGTTGCTCCAGAGTCTTTGACCAAGGAAGAGTATGTCGCTTTTCTTCAAACGGTACCCATTTCCTTTGTGGCTATCGATGAAGCCCATTGCATCTCCGAATGGGGCCATGATTTTAGACCTGAATACCGGAATCTAAAACACATCATTAAGCAATTAGGGGATGTGCCTATCATAGGTTTGACCGCTACAGCTACACCAAAAGTGCAGGAAGATATTCTGAAAAACTTAGATATGACTGATGCGACTACTTTTAAAGCATCGTTCAACAGACCTAATTTATATTACGAAGTACGTACTAAAACTAAAAATATTGAATCGGATATTATCCGTTTTATAAAGCAACACAAAGGCAAATCAGGAATTATTTATTGCTTAAGCCGCAAGAAAGTAGAGGCTATTGCCGAAGTTTTGCAGGTAAACGGAATAAGTGCCGTGCCTTATCATGCGGGATTAGACGCTAAAACCCGTGCCAAACACCAGGACATGTTTCTGATGGAAGATGTTGATGTGGTGGTGGCAACTATCGCTTTTGGAATGGGAATCGATAAACCGGATGTGCGTTTTGTGATTCACCACGATATTCCTAAATCATTGGAAAGTTATTATCAGGAAACCGGTCGTGCGGGTCGTGATGGAGGCGAAGGACATTGTCTTGCCTATTATTCCTATAAAGATGTCGAGAAATTAGAAAAATTCATGTCGGGTAAACCTGTTGCCGAGCAGGAAATTGGTTTTGCTTTATTACAGGAAGTGGTGGCTTATGCCGAAACTTCCATGTCCAGAAGGAGATTTCTACTGCATTATTTCGGAGAAGAATTTGACGATGTCAATGGAGAAGGAGCTGATATGGATGACAATGTCAGAAACCCGAAAACAAAAGTGGAAGCCATAGATCAAGTGGTGAAACTACTGGAAGTGGTACGGGATACGAAACATTTATACAAATCGAAAGAAGTTGTTTTTACGTTGATTGGTCGTGTCAATGCCGTCATTAAAGCACATCGAACAGATACGCAATCTTTTTTTGGATGTGGTTCGGATCACGATGAGAAATATTGGATGGCTTTATTGCGACAGGTTCTTGTTGCCGGGTTTTTGTCGAAAGACATTGAAACCTATGGAATCGTAAAAATCACTAAAAAAGGATTGGATTTTATAAAAAATAGAGAATCTTTTATGATGTCTGAAGATCATGAATACAATGAATCTGAGGATGAAGCGATTGTAACTGCATCAAAATCTACAGGAGCTGTCGATGAAGTTTTGATGGGTATGTTGCGTGATTTACGTAAAAAAGTAGCCAAGAAATTAGGCGTTCCCCCGTTTGTGGTTTTTCAAGATCCATCATTGGAAGATATGGCCTTGAAATATCCGGTTTCTCAAGATGAATTGATTAATATTCATGGCGTTGGGGAAGGGAAAGCTAAAAAATACGGTGCAGCATTTCTAGAATTAATTAGTCGGTATGTAGAAGATAACGATATCATTCGTCCGGAGGATTTAGTGGTAAAATCTACCGGAGTCAATTCAGTAAATAAACTCTATATCATTCAAAATATTGACAGGAAATTATCTCTTGATGATATTGCTTCCGCGAAAGGGATTAACATGGATGCTTTAATAAAAGAAATGGAGCAAATTGTTTATTCTGGAACCAAGCTGAACATAAAATATTGGATTGACGATATGCTTGACGATGATCAGCAAGAAGAAATTCATGGCTATTTTATGGAATCCGAATCGGATAATATAGAAGATGCCCTCAAAGAGTTTGATGGGGATTATGATCTTGATGAATTGCGCTTGATGCGTATAAAATTTATCAGCGAAGTGGCGAATTAAAGAAGTGTTCAATGGTCAGCTTTTTAGTGATCAGTCCAATTAATACTGAATTTTAGTGGTCAGTTTTTTAATAATCAGTCCTAATTAATACCGAAATAACTGAACACTAAAAAAAACGAACACTTTTTTAGTAGTCAATCCAATTAAAACAGAAAACAACTGAACACTAAAAAGCTGACCACTGAACACTAAAAAACCTCTCCTCGATGCGGTTTCAAAGCGTCTCTTACCTGAATCATATTTTCGTCGGTAACCACCATAAAAGCGATGGCTTGCATTTCGCCATGAATTTCAAAACCCGTGATATTCAAGGGTAATTTTTCAATTGCGATATATTCTTTCAAATGAATTTCGTGGTGCTCGGCAGTTTTTGCGGAAGCAGATCCACGGAAATCCCATATCAGTTTTATTTTTCTGGACATTTTTATGACTTTCAAAGTTTCAATGCGCCAAAGTTACAAAGTTTAAGTTAATAGATTTTGTATATATTGTATATATCATGTACTTTTGTATAAAATTTAATTCTAATGAGAAAATTAATTGATTTAGACGAAATTACATTAACAAAGTTAAAAATGATTTCGGTCTTTGAAAAATTAAGCGTCAAAGCATTGATGGAAAATGCGGTGCAATCTTATGTCAAAAATAAAGAATTAGAACGCTTTAATAAGCTAACGGATGACGAAAAAGAAGATTTAGGATTGTTATTATTGATGCAAGAAGCCGATAGAACTGATAAAGTGAGTGAAGAAGAAATTTTCAACGCATTGAAATAATGGAAGTTGAATATTTAAAAAATTTCATGAAAGATTTGCAAAAATTAAATGATGTTACTTTGAAAAAGCAACTTTTCGATGTGATTAATGATTTTAAATTAGCCGATAATCTTAATAATTTATCAAACATAAAAAAACTTAAAGGGCATCCGGAAGCTTATAGAATGCGAATTGGAAAATATCGATTGGGATTTTATTTCAATGGAAAAACAATAGAAATGGCTCGATTTGTAAAAAGAGAAAATATCTATAAATTATTCCCTTAATGCCTTTAGAATAAAAAAATGCCTCAAGAACTCCTCTTACAAGTATCACCAGAAATAGCGGCGAATGAATCGTTGCTAAAAGACTATTTGTCGAAGCAAATTAAAGTTTCTGTAAATGAAATTCAGCATGTTTCTATTTTAAAACGCTCGATTGATGCGCGTCAAAAAGCGATAAAAATCAATTTGAAAGTGGCAATCTATTTGAAAGGAGAACCTTTTCAGGAACATAAATTCCAACTTCCCGATTATAAATATGTGGCTGCAGCTCAGGAAGTAATCGTGATAGGCGCTGGTCCCGCCGGACTTTTTGCCGCTTTGCAATTGATAGAGTTGGGTTTGAAACCCATAGTTATTGAGCGTGGAAAAGATGTTAGAGGCAGAAGAAGAGATTTGAAAGCCATCAATGTCGATCATCTTGTCAATGAAGATTCTAATTATTGTTTTGGCGAAGGTGGGGCAGGAACCTATTCGGACGGAAAATTATATACTCGTTCTAAAAAACGTGGTGATGTAACGAGAATTTTGGAGTTATTAGTGGCTTTTGGGGCTTCGGAAGATATTCTGATTGAAGCGCATCCGCATATTGGAACTAATAAATTGCCTCAAATTATTCAGGACATTCGGGAGAAAATCATTGCATGTGGCGGACAGGTTTTGTTTGAAACACGACTAACCGATATTTTGGTAAAAAATAATGAAGTGCAAGGAATTGTTACTCAAAACGGAGATACGATTCTTGCTAACAAAATAATCTTGGCTACAGGACATTCTGCCCGAGATATTTTCGAATTATTGGACCGAAAGCAGATTTTTATCGAAGCCAAGCCTTTTGCCTTAGGTGTAAGAGCCGAGCATCCACAATCGTTAATTGACAGTATTCAGTACAGTTGCGATTATCGTGGGGAACTTTTGCCTCCGGCACCGTATTCTATTGTGAAGCAAGTGGGCGGTAGAGGAATGTATTCTTTTTGTATGTGTCCCGGTGGCGTGATTGCACCTTGTGCCACCAGTCCTGGTGAAGTGGTTACCAATGGTTGGTCGCCATCCAAAAGGGATCAGGCTACTGCCAATTCCGGAATTGTAATCGAGTTAAAATTGGAAGATTTTAAACCGTTTGCCAAATTTGGTGCTTTAGCCGGAATGGAATTCCAAAAAAGTATCGAGCAAAAAGCATGGCATTTGGCTGGGAAAACCCAAAAAGTTCCTGCGCAGCGCATGATCGATTTTACCCAAAATAAAGTTTCCTCCGAAATTCCGAAAACGTCCTATGTTCCCGGAACGACATCCGTTGAAATGGGGCAGGTTTTTCCCGGGTTTTTAACGCAAATATTGCGAGAAGGTTTTTCTGAATTTGGGAAATCCATGCGCGGTTATTTGACCAATGAAGCCATACTTCACGCACCGGAATCAAGAACTTCTTCGCCAGTGCGTATTCCCAGAGATCCGTTGACTTACGAGCACGTACAAATAAAAGGCTTGTATCCCTGTGGTGAAGGAGCAGGTTATGCTGGTGGAATTATCTCGGCGGCAATCGATGGCGAGAAATGTGCGTTGATGATAAAAGAGAGTATTGGAAATTAATTTTTTTATCAATCAATCCATTGCTTTTAAAAAGGAAACAGCCCGATACAGGCTGCTTCATTATAATTTTTTAAATAAAATCTGTTATTTTTTCGGAGCAGGTTTTATTTCTGTCACAACAATCTTGAATGTGGTAGTTCCTGTGTTTTTTGCCATGTGCATTACGGGTGGGAAATACAGTACTTCTCCTGCCTTGATATTGGATGTGGTTGCCGGCTTGCCTTTTTCTGTGATTTGAATTTTACCACCGGTCAAAGCATACACGGTGTGATGAGGGTGGCTATGCCATGGCATTGTTGCGCCTGGGGCAAATTCTGCCGACATGACCCTCACTTTATCATTGTCAAGGAGGATTTTTTTATACACTTTCGGACCAGCTTTCATAGGGTCTTGTGCATGCATACCTGTACTCATCATCAGGAATAATCCAACGAGCAACGACATCGAAATCTTTTTAATTGTTTTCATTTTATTTCATTTTTATTGATTAAACATATAGTGGGCAATGGTCGCATTGTCCATTTTTTTAATACTATTTTGTCACGTTTTTTATGATGCAAATAAAATTATGTTAATCGTGCGAAATTTAATTTATAAACAAGTGAATGCTTCTCAATTTGAAAAAGGCTGAATTGTGGCTTTCAGGGTTTTGCCTTTTCAATAATCGTTAGCTCTTTATTTTTGTTTTTATCAGTGTTGTCAACACAAAAAGCAACTTTTTTTGGGGACTACTAATTTACAAAAAATAGTAAAAGGAATATATTTATTTTACGTATTTGTTTTGTAAAATACTGTTGTGTAGTTTGTTGTAATAAATCTTTATTGAGTATAATCATGGTTTCATGAATAGTATCAATGATTGCTTCGGTAAATTCACAGGATTCTGTCAGCTTTTCATTATTTTTTTTTAATTCCTGAATGTTGGAAATAAGTTCTTGATTTTCGGTGATATCTTCCCCACGCTGGATGATATATTTTACATTATTATCAGCATCTAATATGGGAGAGTGACTTACTTTCCAATATCTAACTTCAAACCCACCGCCATCGGCCACCGGTTTTTTAATATCGCATTTTTGAACCGGTAGAGTATCGGTTCGCTTATTTTTAATCACACTATTAAAAGAAGCACGTATCTTTTTTTCTCCATCGGGATTTATATCATCAGGGTTAATAGGAAATACATCAAAAATATTCTTGTCTAAAACATTTTTTCTTTCCGTCATCGTGACTTCCAAGAAAGCATCAGTAACTGCGATTATTGTAAAATTAGTATCTAAAACTAATAACAATGCCGGAGCGTGATTGAATAACTCTTTGTAATTATTTTCACCCATACATATTCTATTTTAGTTTTATAGCTATAATTTTTTATACTTTGAAAAGGTTACAAAAGCTGTTGTATTTCGATAGTATTACTTTGATTTCAAAAGCTTGCAAAGTTGATAAATTCAAATTCAAAAGATTTGTATTGTTTCTAATTATTATTTGACTAATAAAAACAGGAAATAGAATCAATTTTGGCTATTTCTATATAAAATCATGTTTCGGTTCTTATCGACTCAACTAATTCTATTATTTCAACCGTTTCTATAAACGACTACAGGGTAAAGTTGCATTTATTTTATGAAATAACAATTCATTTTCGAAAGTAAATGATGCTTTGATGTTTTCAAGTTGAGCGCTTTCATTTGGATTGATTTCACCGGAATCTATCACTTTTTTCAAATGTTTGATAATTATCCGGTTATCGTGCCATTCTCCAAGTAGTTCCGGTAAAATAAGATTGCTTCTGGTCAGCTTGTTTTGCTTGCCATAATTCAGACTTTTATAGCTATACTCATATTCTTTTAATCGCTTGCGAAGTGGGTGAATTTGTTTGCTTTTTAAGGCATTTTGACGGAGTAATTTTTCAATTTTAGTTCTTTTTTTATCCATATAACGGTTCGCCTTTTTTTTACTTGTTTTGGCAAGCAAAGGAACAATTTTGCGATACTTTTTTTTTAGAGTTTGAGATAAACCGTTATTTGTAATCAAGAAAAAAACTTTTAGTTCTCTGGTTAGGAGCTTTTTTAAATGATCCTTGTATTCCGGAAGTAAATTGAAAGCAAAATATTCCTCAAGCAGGGATTCTTCCACCTGAAGCTCTCTTACTTTTCCTGCCTGACGAAAAATACGTTTGAAGGGTTTGAAAGTCTTTTTTTTCTTAAATCCTTTGGAATAATAATTTGCCAAATTAAATAAAGCATTAAGCTTTTTGATTTCTACTCTGAGTGCATGAAAAGTATCGGGTGTGTAGGATTGTTGCTGTTTTTCCAAAAGAAAGCTAATGGTGCATTTTCGTTTTTTTAAATATTTTTTAAGCGCTTTCATCTTTTAAAAATATTTATTAACCGTTTTATTCTAGAATTAAAATAGAACGGTTAATACTTCTTCATTGCGTTTAATGAAGTGAAGGTTGTTATTTAATTCTCATCAAGAAATTTCTTTTTTTCGTCGAATTCTTCTTTCGTAATTTCTCCTTTGGCAAATCTTTTTTTTAGAATGTCCAATGGGGTGTCGTTTTTTGTTCGTTGACCAGGAATGTTATAAGGAGTTGCGAATATCCATATTACCAGGATTACCCAAAATATCCACCACAATAAATGCATTCCCCAAAAGTGATGTCCGTTATGCATAATATAGTGTTTAAGAGATTGATATGTAGTGTAAATATATGAATTTCAGTGCCAGAAAACAATTTATTGTAATGGATTCTCTTACAGGGAGGTAAAACAAACCGTCTTATTACATTAAACGAGACGGTTCTTTATAATTGTTATTTTTTCTTTTATGACTATCCGTAATGCGGACTAAAATCATTTCGAATACAATTTTCGTCGTTTGTACATTTATAAAGCATAAATATTAGCCCACAGATTGTACAGATTGTACAGATTATACCGATTTATACGGATTTTTTTACTTGGTGAATCAAACTGTTATTTAAATCTGTGCAAAATCCGTTCAATCCGTGTTATCTGTGTGTCATATTTTATCCTTTGGAACATATTGCGGACTGTCATATTTTCTTTTTCAATCGGTTTTTAAATAGTTTTTCAAATTTTTCTATTTTGGGTTGAATGACCATTTGGCAATAGGGTTGATTTTTATTGTTTGCATAATAATTCTGATGGTACGCTTCGGCTTTATAAAACTTGGTCAGCGGTTCCAATGTCGTTACTATGGGACTGTCATATACTTTCGCTTTTTTCAACGCATTGATAATTGCTTGCGCCGCTACTTTTTGTTCCTGATTTTTATAAAAAATGGACGAACGGTATTGTGTTCCGGTATCAGCACCCTGACGGTTTAATGTTGTTGGGTCGTGAACAGTAAAGAAAACTTTGAAAATTTCGTCCAGATTCGTTACCGTTTTATCATACGTGATTTGCACCACTTCGGCATAACCCGATCTTCCGGTGGAAACATCCTCGTAAGTAGGATTCGCAATTTTACCACCTGCATATCCTGATACCGCTGATTTTACTCCGTTTAGATTCTCATAAACCGCTTCGACGCACCAGTAACAGCCCCCGGCTAAAGTGATGGTTTCGAGATTGGATTGTTTTGTGGCTTTGCCAGTTGTGTTGTTTTGTCCCAACAGACTCAGTGTTGTCAATAGACCAATTAAAAATAAATTCTTCATATTATTTTGTGTCAGGTATAAAGTCAAGGGCTATAGAATTCATGCAATATCTTTTTCCGGTTGGCGCAGGTCCATCATCAAAAAGATGTCCTAAATGACCACCGCATCTGCCGCAAAGGGCTTCAATTCTTTCCATTCCAAGTGAATTGTCAGTTTTATAAACAATACTGTTTTTATTGTCTTGTTCAAAAAAACTGGGCCAACCGCAACTGCTTGAAAATTTGGCTCCGGAACGGAATAATTTATTTCCACAAGCAGCGCAATAATAGGTTCCTTTTTCATCCGTGTTCCAATATTTTCCTGTAAATGGTCTTTCGGTGTCCGCATGTCGCATTACTTCGTAAACATCTTCAGGTAATACCTTTTTCCATTCGGCATCCGTAAGGTTTAGTTTTGTGGTGTCTGTATTGGAGTAATATGGGTTTTCGGGTTTGTTGATCGGATTTTCCATGCCAGAAGTTTTTTTTTTGTTGTTTTGGTTGTTTGTATTTTGCCCACAGGCAGTAAAGATGAATAATGGGAGCAAAAATAATGCGCTTAAAAAACGGGTTGTTGTTTTCATATTTTTCTTTTTTGTTCTACAAATGTAAAGCGGTTTTTCACTACAATGTGTCGCCTACTTTACAAATTAATAGCGATTTAAGTAAGTTTTAACTAGTGTTATTTACGTAAAAAAATCGTTCTTGGATTTGTAATTAAAAAAAACGTATTGCTATAAACCCATTCGCATGTTTATTAAGTGTTTTTTGAACCCCACTTTTTCATACGCTGTAATTGCCGGACTGTTGTCATTATAAACATCCAGTCGAAGTTCAACTATATATTGAGAACGGCACCAGTCCTTGAGTGCTTCAATAATTCTGGCATTTACTCCTTTTCCTCTGTGATTCGGATCAGTGTACATAAATCCTAAATACCCATATGTTTCATGATTCAAATACGGTTTTGCGGTCTCTATTCGCGCATATCCGGAACCAATAATCTCCGAATCCATTTCGGCTACCAATACTTCAATATGAGATGCTGAAATCATTTTTTCAATGTCGTAATAATGGATTTTTTCCTCTTTTAAAGTAGGGTCAAAAGGACGTTCGGCAATAATAATCCCCTGTTCGAATTCCAGGAGTTTTTCTAAATCGTTAGGATGTGCTTTTCGGATGTTTATAGTATGCATTGCAGTATTTATATTTGATTATAAAAATACAAAAGAAATAGATGGGGTTGTATTTTATTTGGCTTTCTTCAAAATGATTTCGCTTCAACAAATCGAAACAGAACGTTAAAGCCCCCTTCGATAATTATCTTTTTTGTATTTTTGTAAGGCTAAAAACACCTATGAAAGAAGAAAACGTAATATTAGTTAACGAAAATGATGTGCAAATTGGGTTGATGCCAAAGCTTGAAGCGCATGAAAAAGCCATTTTGCATCGTGCTTTTTCCGTTTTTATATTAAACAGTACAAATGAAATTATGCTGCAACAACGGGCGCATCAAAAATACCATTCCCCTTTATTGTGGACCAATACCTGTTGCAGTCATCAGCGTGAAGGAGAATCTAATATTGAGGCGGGAAGCCGAAGATTGTATGAAGAAATGGGTTTTGAAACGGAACTTAAAGAGCTTTTCCATTTTATATACAAAGCTCCTTTTGATAATGGCTTGACCGAACACGAACTCGATCATGTTATGATAGGATATTATAACGATAATCCAAAAATAAATACGGAAGAAGTCGAAGACTGGAAATGGATGAAAATTGAGGATGTAAAAATCGATATGGAAATTCATCCGGAACGATATACCGTTTGGTTCAAAATAATCTTCGATGAATTTTATCATTTCCTTGAAGAACATAAAGTGTAAGATTGCAGGTATAAAATTTCAGAATGCAGTAATCTGAAATTGTAAATTAAAAATCTAATTGTCACCCTTGAGCACAGCTGAAGGTTAACACCATAAATTAACATGAGAGTTACTATTTCACGAAAAGCCCATTTTAATGCGGCACATAGATTATATAGAAAAGACTGGACTTTCGAGCAAAACGATGCTGTTTTTGGCAAATGCAACAATCCTAATTATCATGGCCACAACTACGAATTGATTGTTGGTGTAACCGGTGAAATTGACCCTGAAACCGGATTTGTCATGGATGTGAAATTCCTGAGCGAAATCATTAAAGAAGAAGTTGAGGATCGGTTTGATCATAAAAATCTTAATCTCGATGTGCTGGAGTTTCAGGATTTAAATCCAACAGCCGAAAATATCGCAGTGGTAATTTGGAATAGAATCAGAAAAAGAATCAAACCACAATTTGAATTGGAAGTCGTTCTTTATGAAACGCCTCGAAATTTTGTAACCTACAAAGGGGAATAATGGGACTAAAAGTAGGAGATAAAATCCCAAATTTTAAAGCAAAAGACACCAATGGCAATGATTTTGACAGTCAAAGCATAGTAGGACATAAACCGCTTGTTATTTATTTTTATCCAAAAGACAATACACCAGGCTGTACCGCTCAAGCCTGCAGTTTTAGAGATCAATATGAAGATTTTAAGGATTTAGGTGCCGAGATAATAGGTGTCAGCACAGATAGTGTTACTTCCCATCAAGAATTTACCAAACAATATAAACTGCCTTTTCTTCTTTTGTCAGACCCTGATAAAAAAATTAAAAAGCTTTTTGGTGTTCACTCTCAAATGCTTGGATTAATTCCCGGACGTGTAACGTATGTAACAGATAAGAACGGAATTATTCAATTAATTTTTGATAGCATGTTTGCCACTAAACACATGCCTAAAGCACTTGAAACCATTAAAAGATTAGTATCATAGAGTGACTAAATCGTATTAGATACGTTTTGTGTTTTTATCTTAATTTGCATTTTATCCCCACTTTACGGCCATTTTTTTTAAGAGTGAACGGAAGACTAGTTTGCGGAAATGATATAGATTATGCAAATTTGCAATACATAAAAAAAGTAACATGAAATTTTATCCATTACAATTTGAACCCATTCTGAAAGAAAGAATTTGGGGAGGCGAAAAACTAAAAACGGTACTTAATAAACCGATTACATCAAAAATAACTGGCGAAAGCTGGGAGCTATCGACCGTAGAAGGCGATGTGAGTGTTGTAGCCAATGGCGAATGGAAAGGAAAATCTTTGACTACTCTGATTAATGAATGTCCAAACGAAATTTTAGGAACAGCAGTTCATGCCAGATTTGGCAAACAATTTCCATTGCTTTTCAAATATCTGGATGCTCGTGAAGATTTGTCTATACAAGTTCATCCTAACGATGAGTTGGCCAAAAAACGACATAATTCTTTTGGAAAAACTGAAATGTGGTACATCATGCAAGCTGATGATGACGCTAGAATAATTGTTGGATTTAAAGAAAAATCAGATGCCAACGACTATTTAGAAAATCTAAAAAATAAAACCTTACTTTCTATTCTGGATGATGTACAAGTACAATCAGGTGATGTTTTCTTTTTGGAAACAGGAACGGTTCACGCTATTGGTGCTGGACTGGTTGTTGCCGAAATTCAGCAAACATCGGACATAACCTACCGTCTTTATGACTTTGACAGGGAAGATGCACAAGGAAATACAAGAGAATTGCATGTCGATTTGGCTTTAGACGCTATTAACTATAATAAAGTAGAAACCAAAAAAGAATATACTAAAAACGCAAACGAATCCAATAGAGTTGTGGATTGTCCTTATTTTACGACCAATTTTATTCCGTTAGATGGAGAAATTACGGTTTCTAAATCAGGAAAGACTTTTACAGTTTATATGTGTGTGGAAGGAACATTTGAAATGGAATATGGCAATTCAAAATTGGAATATAAAAAAGGGGACACCGTTTTGATTCCTGCTGCAATGAATGCATTCATTCTCAATGGAAAAGCTTCAATTTTAGAAATTTACATTTCATAGTCGGTAATAGAAAGATTATGTGTACTTTTGCAGACGCAAATTAAAATTCAAATTTTAAAAAAATAAAAATGGCAAACGTTAAGAATTTAAAGAAAGACATCAACTACGTTTTAGGAGATATTATTGAAGCAGTTTACTTGTTCGAAATTTCTACAACAGGAAAACCAACAACAGAAACGAATGCTTTAATTGACGAAGCTATTGCTGCTTTTGACGCTTTAATCACAAAAGTAAACGCTAAAAAGGTAGAAGATAAAAAAGCACACTTCAAACAAATCAATGTTGAATTGGAACAAACTGCTAATCAATTGATTGCTAAAATCAACGAATTGTAGTAAAAAAAATCGCAAAAAAAGTTTGAATTTATTTTGGAAAATAGAAATTCAGACTTATATTTGCACCCGTAATGAGTCGCCAGCGTAGCTCAGTTGGCTAGAGCAGCTGATTTGTAATCAGCAGGTCGTGGGTTCGAGTCCCTCCGCCGGCTCTTTAATAAACCATCTAATATTTGTTAGATGGTTTTTTTCTTTTTTATTAAGAAGGAACAATTAAATTTAATTCAAAGTTAAAAAAAACCGTCCCGATTTATCGGGACGGTTTTTGTTTTTAAGATATAAATTCAGAAAAAATGAGGTATTGTATCGATATTATTTCTGATTTTTGATTGATGCAACATATTTAGTCAATTTTTTTCCATAAAGCGATTGCGCTACTTTTGGAGACATTGATTTTTGAATCGTATCTAAGTATTTAATATTGATATCATAGATCTCTGATAAGGCAATATATGGTGCTACATCGTAGTTTCTATTGTTTATCGCAAAGTTAGTGGCAAATAAATACTTTCGTTTTATATTAGAATCCTGCTTTGCGCTTAAACTGTCAATCGCTTTTGGGTTATTACTTTTAATGGCATTGAATTTTTGTTCAATTAAAGTAAGTTCTTCATCTCTAAAACGTGAATTTATTTTTTTGTATTCTTCATACAAATCGTTATTTTTTGATCCTGTAATTTTTGCGCCAGAAAGATAGCCGTCTAAACTAGTTTCAATAGTTATATTTCCCGGTTCAGCAAAAAACGAGAGGTTATTGTCCAATGAATTGCTCACACCCCTGTCCAGAAATAAATAAAGCATTTCAGGAGATTTTAATTCTAAGTCACTTTCAAAAGCAGCACTTCCGTCGATGTTAATAGTGTCAATAGCAACAAGAGTGGTGTCCACCACTCTTTGAATGTATAAAGTTCCTTTTTTTAATCCCTTAATATTTCCGGTAATATGTAAGTTTGTTTTTGATCCCTTTTCGTTACAAGATGACAAAAGTAAAAGGGTAACGAATGCAATAATAGATTTTTTCATGTGAAGTTAATATTTGTTTTTTTTTTGGAACATGGTATCGCCATTCTTTATTATGATTTGTCCCGAAGCTTCGGGATTGAATCATGGCGATTTCATTTGTGTTTATATTTTGGCGCAAAATAAAGAAAATTGTTGGAATGATTTGGCAACGCATCTAAATTTTACAAAAAAAATCCCAATCTATTTCTAAATTGGGATTTTATTAATTGTTTTTCAGATTATCCTTTCAACCAAGCTTCTTTTACTTTGTTTGCGGAAGAATCGGTTGCTTTGAGACTATCTTTTTCTTCGTAAGGAAATTTTACTTTTCCTTTAAGTGTTTGCTCTTTGCCGTCGCGTTTTATTTTTATGGAAATAGCATCGTTTTCTTTCCAGTTTTGACTTTCAGAAATCATTTCATAGATATTATCAAGAGAATATGATTTTTCGTTTATTGCTAATATAATATCACCTCCTCTAAGGTCTAAGCTTTTGTAAAAATCGATCAATTCCATATTCGGAATAACAATAATCTCTTTATTTTCAGGATTTACCGTAATGTATGGCACTCTTCCTTTTAAGAAAACATTCCCCGGAGTTTTTTCGGTAGATTTTGTAACCCCTACTTTTGCCAAATAGGTTTCATAAGGAATTGGAGTTGGTCCAGATACATAAGTAGTTAAAAAAGAACCTACTTCCGGATACGTTAAAGCTGTGATTTTTGCGAAAAGCTCCTCATCATTAAATGGTTTTGTCGGACCGTACTCACTCGATAGTTTTTGCATCAAATCAAGAATTCCTCTTTCTCCATTGCTTTTTTCTCGAATTATAATATCCAAACACATTCCAATAAGAGTCCCTTTTTCATACACATTCAAATATTGGTCTTTGTACGGTTGTGTCAATACATTCGCACTCATAGTTGTAAAAGGCATAGTGTCATTCATGGTGTTTGCACGAGTTATTTTTTCAGCCAAACGCGTGTAAAACTCTTTCTCATCAATTAAACCTTGGTTAATTTGAAAAAGGTTGGCAAAATATTCTGTTACGCCTTCATACATCCATAAGTGTTGAGACATTTTTGGGGCATTGTAATCAAAATATTGAATTTCTTTAGAATGAATGGATAAAGGAGTTACGATATGGAAGAATTCGTGTGAAACTACATCTTTCATCGCTTTTACTAATTCTTCTTTTGGCATCATCTCAGGAAAAACTACTGTCGTTGCCGTGGGATGTTCTAAAGCGCCAAATCCCTTTGCGTCACTTTCTGTCATGCTTGACAGATACAACAAGACACTGTATTTTTTCGTAGCATTTATTTTGCCTAAAAAGTTCTTTTGGGCAGTCATCATGGTTTTCATCTCCGGAGTAATGCTTTCGGCAGTAACTTTTCCAGTTGGAGAATATACCCCAATCAGTATTTCCATACCGTCAACAGTAAAAGTGGTGTAATCTGGTTTAGCGTACATGATAGGGTTTTCTACCAATTCAGCATAATGTGGCGTTATGAATTTATCATTTGTGGTACTTACATCCAGGTCAGTCATTGAAGTAGCGCCCCAAAGTGCTGCAGGATGTGTTATGGTAACGTTGTATGGCAGGTCTTTCTTGTCTTGAAAATAACCTACAAAACAATGCATGTTTAGCATAAAGTTTTTGTCGGCATCAATATTTGTTCCCGCTGGGGAAAAAATTTCATGAGTTTTTTCAACATCAAAAGTGTCATTTACCAAGTAGGTTATTTTTACTAATGATTTTGCATTTTTGATGTTCCAGGTGTTGTCATCAGTTTTAGAAACTGGAAGTACATTTCCTTTAGCATCATACGCTTTCAAATCGTCTATGTATTTTCCGTAATCATCTATTGAATAAGTTCCGGGAACGGTTTTAGGAATGCTGTAGGTAACTTCGTCAGTATAGTTTTTTGGTGATGCAACCGTAACAAGTACTTTGTCCTCTTTTACGTCATTTAGGTTGATAGTAACCTCGATTTGTTGTTTTGCAGCAGCAGTAACAGATGAGCTAGCGGTTTTACAGCTCCAAAGAACAGAAGCAAATGCAAGTGAAAAAATTATTCTTTTCATTTTCGTTGGTTTTTATTTTAGGGATAAGTCCTTTGTACCATAAAAATGTTACAGTTTCTATTGATTTAAAAAATATTTTTTTATGGTAGGGATGAAAAAAAATCGGAAAGGATGCTATTTAATGTTGCGCATTTAGTAACTGTAAGGTTGCTTCTGGATTTTCGACTTCAATAATTAGTTTTTTGTAATGATGATTTTCCAATTCTATAATTATAGCTTTGTTTTTATTCATCACATCCCAAAAATTTCTGCCTTTTTTATAAAATGTTCCAGCGGCTATCAAGCCAGGAATTTATGTTCCGGGCATTCTGAAGCCTTTCCAAAACGTAAATTCTTCTTTGTTTTGATAGGCTCTAATGATTCTTGCTTTAGAAACAACAATTTTACTTTCCATTGCCCAAATTTTGTGCAATCCTTTGATTTTAAAAATAGATATGCCGTCTTTTGATATTACTGAAACCATAATTGCATTTATAAAAGATTGTATTTAAAAACAAAAAAACTCCTGAATTACAGGAGTTTCGTTTTTAATCCAATTTGTTTTTTATATAGTATTTACCATCCAAATCTTCATCAAAATCATCTATTTTAACGGGTTTTGGTTTTGGTTTATTTGCAGTAGCTTTCTTTTTCCACATTTCAAATTTTTCTGCAGGCATCTTCTTTTTCATGATCTCAAGAACCTCTTTTTCAGCCAAACCAAATTCTTTTTTGATAATTTCAAAAGGATTTTTTTCCTCTAAGGCTAATGTAACAAGTTTTTCTGTTTGTTCCCAGTTCAATTCTTTGCGGTTACTCTTTTTCATCACGTGAAAATTAATTCAAATAAGTTGTTAATGATTAATAAATGTCAATTCTAATTATATTCCAATATTAAGAAAAAAAATAATTACTTCTTATCAAAAGGTCATTTTTTTTATTGTTTTTAGTTGTTTTCTGTTGAACGGGGTTTTTGAAACGGTATTTTGAGCAAATTTTTCAGTTGGTTGTGCTCTTTCGGATTCCTATGTGTATCAATTCCGTATACAATTTCTTCTTTTGGTAGCGCCATAAAGGTGCCAAAAAGACGATCCCAAACCGAAAATATATTCCCGTAATTACTATCGGTATACGGTAACACATGGTGGTGGTGTACTTTATGCATGTCTGGAGAGACGATAAAATAGCTCAAAATGGTATCTAATTTTTTTGGAAGCGAAATATTGGCATGATTAAATTGGGTAGCAACAACGGATAAAGTTTGGTATAGGAAAATCATCCACATGGGACTTCCTACGATTAAAACACCCAGAGTGGTAAAGACAAAACGGATTACGCTTTCTCCCGGATGATGTCTATTTGCAGAGGTTGTGTCTATCCAAGTATCGGTATGATGAATTAAGTGAAAACGCCATAGAAATTTTGTTTTATGTTCTACTAAATGCACTAAATATGCGCCTATTAAATCCAGTAAAAGTAATCCAACAAGAGCATATAGCCATAGTGACATTTGCGGAAGCCATTGTAAAATTCCAAAGTTATTAGCAATTGTCCAATCGGCAGATTTTAATAAAATAAAAGCCAGACAAAAATTGACAATGATAGTCGTGAACGTCAGAAAAATATTGATGCTCGCATGATGCCACTTTTTATAATTGAAATTAAAAAGCGGAAAAGCATTTTCTATTAACCAAAAAATAGTGATTCCACACACAAGAATTAAGCTTCTATGGGAGGAAGGAATGGTTGAAAAATAAGCAATAATTTCATTCATAATTCGAGTATTTATTGGCCGCAAGCATAGTTTAAAACTATGCACTTTAGTGCATTTCGCTTTTAGCTTCTAAAAAAAATCAAACACGAATTTCACAAATTACCACGAATTAATTTGTGAAAATTAGTGAAATTCGTGTTTAAGTATTACATTTTTCATTCTTGCAGACTTTCAGTCTGCCAACCAAATCTATGGATTTTTAGTCCATAGTGGTTTAGTTCAAATCTAATGATTTTTTGCAGAAAATATCTATTTGATTACCCGAAAGGTAAGATTTATTCTGGGAGTTGTGGGTTTAGCAGTTTTCGGGATTTGATGTTTCCAGAAATGCTGTGTGGTTCCTTTCATTAACAATAAACTCCCGTGTTCCAGAACGATACTTTTTTTCTGGTCTTTGTCGGAATTGTGTTTTAATTGAAAGGTGCGTTCGGCACCAAAACTCACCGAGGCAATTACAGGATTTGTTCCTAATTCTTTTTCGTTATCGGCGTGCCAACCGTTACTGTCTTTTCCGTCGCGATAATAATTGAGTAAAACGGTAGTGAAATTCGTGTCGGAAATACTTTCAATTTGTGATTTTATCTTTTGCAAAAGTAAATTCCAAGGATGGGGTTGCATTTTTATATTCGAATAGGAATACGGCTTTCCTTCGTTTCCAAATAAAGCTGTCAATCGAGGTTGCGCATGAATTTTACCGAAAACTCGAATTTCATCCTGTTGCCAAGGAATTTCATTTATCAGCTCCGCATAAATGCTATCGGCTTCTTCTTTGTTAAAAAAAGCAGGATAATAAATAATTTCTGCATCTGGCAAATTGAGATGTATCGGTTCCGATTGAAATAGTGAATTCATTTTACAAAAATAAAGAGAAAAACGTAACGTTGTCGTTTCATTTTTCTCTTCGGAATATATAATTTTTAAAAAGCTATACTTCTGAATTATCCTGCAGTAGATTTTTATAAATCAATCCATTGCATACAAATGCCAAGGTAAAATCATAACAAGTTGTTTGTCACGAATTTAATAAAATTATTAATACAATTAGTACAATTGCATTAATAATTTTAGCTTTAAATGGAAATCAGGTTGTTTTCTCAAAATTCACATTCATGATCACAATGGCCAAAATAATTAAAACAATTCCAAACCATTGTATCGTATTTACTTTTTCGCTTAAAAGAAAATAAGCCATTAATACCGAAACCGGAAGTTCTAATGCGGACACAATACTTCCTAATCCAATTCCGGTAAGAGGGAAACCGGCATTAAACAATAAGGGCGGAATTACCGTCCCAAAAAGGGCCAGTACAATTCCCCATTTGATGAAAATATCAAAATTAAAAGGGGCAGTTTGTGTTGCAAGTGCAAAACCAAATACAATTATTGCTCCACCCAACAGCATAAACAAACTGCGTTGTGCCGAAGAAACATGTGTCGCCACACGATTCGCGGTAAACATAGTTGTGGTAAAGGAAGCCGCTGATAAAAGTCCTAAAATGATTCCGCGCCAGTCAAAATCGACTTTGCTTTGAATGAGATTTGTAGCAAGTGCAGTTCCAATTAATACAATGATTACCGATATGATTTTTTGGGTGGAAGGTGTTTTTTTTTCTAAAATCATTTCGAATAAAACGCCCATCCAAACTGTTTGCATCAATAAAATAATGGCAATTGAAACAGGAATGTATTTGATGGCCAAATAATAAAAAACGCTGGTCATTCCCAGAGAAGTTCCGGCAAGCATCAATTGAAAAATGTTTTTTTTCGAGGCTTTTACAACATCATTTCCTTTTTTAGCTTTTTGAAAGATATTGATAAGCAGCATTCCCAGAATTCCATATACAAACTGAGCTATTGTCACTTCGGGAGTGGTAAAACCTTCGCTATAAGCCATTTTTACAAACGTAGCTAACATTCCATAGCTCGCTGCACCAAGACCCACTAAAAAAACTCCTTTTAATACACTATTCTTTATCATTTATTCCATTTTAAAAAGCGGGCAAAGATAGGATTTAGTTGCTAGTTATGAATTATAAATTAGGAGTTAAGATTTGAACCTTTGACTTTGTTTAAAATAACAATTTAAAAGTTACATCTAAAAGAGCCAAGAGTTCACTATGTTATTTTGCCCCCTTTATCCACCAAGTCACTCAAATGCAAGCGTAGTGCATCTACTGAAATATTAATTTCCCAAAATGACAACCCCAAAGAAATAAGCAAGCCAAGTAAGCTCAATCCGAAAATATAAATACCAAATAATTGTTGTTCCAGGAATAACAGCATCATGGCAAAAACCGATAGAAATAAACTCATGACTCCAGACATTTGCATATAACGAATGAGTGTTAAGCGTAAGTTGAGGTTTCTGATTTCCAATAAAATCATTTTATTCTCTTTCTCCTTGTATGTTTTTTTTAGTCCCCTAACAATGGTTGCAACTGTCAAAAACCGGTTTGTGTAGGCCAATAAAATTAATGATGTGGCTGAGAAAAGCAGGGCTGGAGTTTCAATATGTAAAGTCATTTTTTGTTGTATTAAAATTGATTTTAAAAATTTAAAATTGCTTTAAAAAAGCAATGATCAAAGATTGATTGTATCCTGAAGATTGTTAAACAAAAGTAAATAACATCCTATTAATAAGAGGCTACTAATCCATAAACTTTTAATAAAGGATTTATTTAATTATAGATCGTAGTCGATTTTTATTGAAAATAGCCATGATATAGTAAATGAAAATATCTATTGGAAATCAAGACTAAAATTATAGCCCTATTTGTGTTAAATTTACCTATTTGAAATTTACATTATGACACAAAAACTTAGACGTCAGATCAAGAATATATTTGAACATCAGATCAAATATATAGCAACATTTACGAGTGGTATTTATGCGTTTATTATTGGTTCCGTTTTACTGACGGTTGATTATTATGTTGATTTTGGATTAAAATTTAAAATCAATGAAGTTGCCATTTACAATCGGTTGATTGCTGTTTCCAATGTTTTAATCTCTATTCTTATTGGGATTTCACTAACTACTTTCTCCGTTATTTTTGTTGTAATGCAATTGGCATCTTCTCAATTTTCACCGAGAATTTTAAGACATTTTTTAGGAAATGATATTAAAACACAAAAATTTATCGGATTATTCGTTGGCACGATTTCATTGTGTATATTGCCTCAATTAGCGTCTGTTTTTTTTACCAAACACCTTTTCTTTTAACACTTTCAATAGGTTCTTTTTTGGCTTTTTATTGTTTGATATGGTCTTATCCTAATATGATTACCTACTTTAAGCATAAACATGAATGTCTCCACTATAACTCACCGAATAAAATCGGAAATGATTGAAGAGATAAATGTGTTATATCAAGAAAATTGGAGTGTTGGAAAAAATTTGCTTTATAAACGATCAAAAATAAACCCGGATAAATTTCAAATAAAAATTATAAGTCCATTTGAAACGGGTTATCTGGATAGTGTGAATTACAAAAAACTGGGAAGATTAACTGAAAATATTATTAATTCGAATGTTGGATTATTTTTTGAAAACGCCTACCAAAAACCTATTGTAGGGGAGTTTATTATGAAAGATATCACTGTGCTTTTGACATTGGTTTTAGTAAAGAAGTTACCCAGAATCAGACAAATAGTTTAAAGAAAGAATTCGAAGAGATTGTCAAAAAAACTTTTAAAGTTAAGCTGTTTAGAAGTCATACTCAAGATGTTAATTTTGGTGTGAGAAAACTGGTAGATATTGCAATAAAGACCATCTCTCCTGCGGTTAATGACCCCACAACCTGTTTGAACTGTATAGATCAAATTGGAGAAATAGCAAAAGAACTAGCAATAAGAGAATTCCCTTCTACGGATTCAAGAACTTTGGAGGCAAAAAAAATTCAAGTAAATGAATTCAATTTTGAAGAATTTATTGACTTTTGTTTTGATCAGATTTTTCAATGGGGGAAAGAGGATCCTACTGTGGTTAAAAGAATCATTAGAGCTATTAGTGCCATTCTGCCACTAGTTGTAAATCCTTTCAATTTAAAAATTTTAATACAAGAAGTTGAAGAGATGGACTTACTTGAAATTTATAACTTGTCACAATACAAAAAAGGAAAGCTAAAAATATCTAAAGAAAAATTAATTACTGTCGAGAAGGAATTGTCTAGGTTTAGACAAAAAGCAAAACTGCAAATTAAAGGCTGGAGCTAAAAGGAGTACTTGGTCATTATGAAACGAATCATTATTCTGATAATTTAGAAATTATAAATACTGAAATTGAGGCGATTAAGTATCTTAGAGCGTATGCGATTTCTGATGAATTTTTATATGAAAATGGAAATAAATTAACATAAAAAAACCTGCAAGTTTGTACTCGCAGGTTTCATATCTAAAATTCGAATGATCTATTTGGTTGGAGGAGGTGGAGGGCAAGGCAAATCAGAATTAAAAATGTCACGGAAAAGTTTCCATTTTCCATCTTCCATTTTCCATAATTCCAAAGACTTTCCATGGTCCGTTTCTTTTCCTGTTTTATCAGTCAAAGTCCATTCTTCTTCGACGGCCAGCATCGTTTCGTCGCCCCAAACTTCCACAGGTTTTATGGTTAAATTACCTATCCCAGCTTTGATAAATCCTGCTATTGCGGATTGAATATCCTTTTTTCCGGATACAGGCTTCTGATTGGGCGGCATAAACTTGGCATCAGTGGCATAACCGTCGGCAGCAGTTATAGAGTCGCCTTTGTTGAATGCTTCAGTAAAAATTTGATTTTCTTTTTCTATCGCTTGCTTGGCTGCGACTTTGTCAAATGTGGCTTCTTTCTCTTTTTTGGAAGGATTGCAACTAACCGATACCAATAATAGTGTCATCACTGTCACAGACACAATTGTGGACTTAATAAAATTTAAACTTTTTCTCATGGTTTTGTTTTTTAAAATTAAAAGAAATGGTATTTTACTAAAAAAAAATAAAGATACTATTTATTTTTAACATATTTAATACTAAAAACATATGTGATTTAGAATAAATAAAATTTGCGCTTGCTTGGAATTATATCTAAATTATTTTTTTTTGCCACAAATTTCACACCGAATTTTTTTAAAATCCGTGTTAATCCGTTCCGATAGCTATAGGAAAATCTGCGTCATCCGTGTTCTATTTTTTTAGTTTAGATAAAATTAAGCACATATATTTTCATCTAAATTTCTTTAATTGCTTATTACCTCTTAATTCTCATTCAAAATTCATTATTGACTAACAAAAAAACCTGCAAGTTTGCACTCGCAGGTTTAGAAAGTAATCTTTGTCAAAGTTTTAAACTTTGACAAAGATGTTAAAAACGCAATCTTATTTTATCATCTCAAAACTTCTTTTAACGAAAGCCGTTAACGCTTCCCCTTTCAATAGGTTTTGCGATAATTTAGCTAAGTCTAACGCTTGTTTTACCAAACTTTCCTGAGCTGATTTGTCTTCAGTAGCAAGGATGGTTGTCGCCAAATCTGAATTGGTATTTACGACTAAATTGTACATTTCCGGCATATTACCCATTCCGAACATTCCGCCACCGCCAGACTGACTCATTTCTTTCATTCTACGCATGAATTCTGGTTGGGTAATAATAAATGGAGCCGCTTGACTGTCCATCGCTTCCAGTTGTACAGAATAGTTTTGTTTTGGAACTATAGTTTCTAAAACTGTTTTCAAATTAGTTTGTTCTTCCTCAGATAATTTAGAAATGGTAGTTTCCTCTTTCTTGATTAAATTATCAATATGATCTGAATCCACACGTACGAAAGTCATTCCGCTGTTATCGCCTTCAATTTTTTGAATTAAATGAGAGATAATCGGCGAATCCAATAATAAAACCTCGTATCCTTTGTCTTTTGCAATTTCGATATAAGAGTGTTGCGCTTCTTTATTCCCGGCATATAGAACAACTAGTTTCCCGTCTTTATTTGTTTGATTTACAGCCAGTTTCTCTTTTAATTCTTCAAGCGTGTAATATTTGTTATCAACAGTAGGATACAAAACAAATGCACCAGCTTTTTCATAGAATTTATCTTCAGAAAGCATTCCGTATTCTAAAACGATTTTGATGTCGTTCCATTTTTTTTCAAAATCTTCACGGTTTTCGTTGAATAAAGATTTTAGTTTATCGGCAACTTTACGGGTAATATAATTGGAAATTTTCTTAACGGCAGCATCAGCTTGTAATCCGGAACGAGACACATTCAACGGAATATCCGGGGAATCAATTACCCCTTTAAGCATTGTTAAAAATTCAGGAACAATTCCTTCTACATTATCGGTTACATAAACCTGATTTTGGTACAATTGAATTTTATCTTTCTGAATTTGTAAATCAGAACCTAATTTTGGAAAATATAAAATACCGGTTAAATTAAACGGGTAATCTACATTTAGATGAATGTGAAATAACGGTTCTTCAAATTGCATTGGATACAACTCATGGTAGAAATTTTTATAATCCTCATCCGATAATTCTGTTGGTTGTTTTGTCCAAGCTGGATTTGGGTTATTAATGATATTATCTATTTCTACTTCTGTAAAAGTTTTGTCTTTATCTTCTGGTGCAACTTCTTCACCCTTTTTTTGTTCAATTTTCTCTGTTTTAGTTCCAAATTTAATTGGAATAGGCATGAACTTATTGTACTTATTCAATAACTGATTAATTTTTGAATCTTCAAGAAATTCTAAAGAATCTTCAGCAATATGCAAAATAATTTCTGTTCCACGAGTGGTTTTATCAGCAGGTTCTAATGTGAACTCAGGACTTCCGTCGCAAGTCCAGTGCGCTGCAGGTTCGTCTTTGAAAGATTTAGTGATAATTTCCACTTTTTCGGCAACCATAAATGCTGAATAGAAACCAAGACCAAAATGACCGATAATACCAGAATCTTTAGCAGAATCTTTGTATTTGTCCAGAAATTCTTCAGCACCAGAAAATGCTACTTGGTTGATGTATTTTTCTACTTCATCCGCTGTCATTCCCAAACCTTGATCGATAATGTGCAGTTTTTTACCTTCCTTGTCGATTTTTACTTCGATAATTGGGTTGCCATATTCTACTTTGGCTTCGCCAATGCTTGTTAAATGTTTTAATTTTAGCGTAGCATCAGTCCCATTTGAAATCAATTCACGCAAGAAAATTTCGTGATCACTGTACAAGAATTTCTTGATTAGGGGAAAGATGTTTTCTACCGAAACATTAATTTTTCCAGTTGTCATATTTTGAATTTTTAAGTTTGAATTTGGAACTATTTACTCAAATAAGATACCAATTTAGGTTAAAGTGACAAATTGTCGGAAGTGTTAATTATGATATAAAATAATTTAATTCTGAAACAAATTTGTTCTGTTTGCTTTGTATCTTTGTGTAAGTATTAATTCATTAAATTTTAAAAAATGAAAAAAGTTATTTTATTATGCATATTAGCTGTTTCGATGTTTGCCTGTAAGTCAACATCAGTAACAAGTACAAATACAGATAGAAAAGCCCAAGTTGCAATGAAAGGAAACTGGGAAATAAGTTCCGTGACTTATCCCGGTTCACAATATATTAAAGTGAATTCTTTTCAAATTGCTGATTCAGAATGTTTTGTTGGAAGTACATGGAAATTTGTTTCAAACAATAACAAAGGAAATATGGCTTTGACAAGAGCAAGTTGTACTGCATTTAACTCACCAATTACTTGGTTTGTGAATAAAGATGGTCAGTTTATCCTAAAAGTTCTTTATGCTGGAGAAAAAGCCAGAAAAGTTAGAGAAGGTTACATCCTTATGGTTGCAAACCAAACAGAGGCTTCTTTTCAATTGATTGATAAAATTGATGTAGGTGGAAAAATGACCGATGTTGTTTACCAATTTAATAAAGTTAACAAATAAAAAATAGATATAGATATGAAAAAGATTTCAATAGTTGCAATAGCAACACTAATGATTATAGGTTCCATGTTTACAAGTTGTGAAGCATTAAAAAATACCAATAAAACACAAAGAGGAGCCGCAATTGGAGCTGCTGGTGGTGCCGTAATAGGCGGAATTCTGGGGAATAACCTTGGAAAAGGTGGAAAAGGCGCATTAGGTGCTGTTTTAGGCGGAGTTGTTGGTGGAGTTGCCGGTGGAGTTATTGGTAACAAAATGGATAAGCAAGCAAGAGAAATTGATGCTGCACTTCCAGGAGCTGAAGTGGTTCGTGTAGGAGAAGGAATTAAATTAGTTTTGAATGAAAATGCAGTGCGTTTTAATACTAATAAATCTTCTTTGACTTCAACGGCTAAAGCTAATTTAGACAAATTGGTTCCTGTTTTTAAAGAATATCCTGATACGAATATTACTATTTACGGATATACAGATAGTACTGGTACGCCAGAATATAATTTGAAACTTTCAGGAGAAAGAGCGGTATCCGTTAGAAATTATTTAACTAGCAAAGGGGTATCTTCCAGTAGATTTCAAGTAACGGGTTTAGGAATTGCTGATCCAATTGCTTCAAATGAAACAGTTGATGGCAGAAGCCAAAATCGTCGTGTTGAATTTGCTATTACTGCAAATGAAAAAATGATTAAAGATGCGGAAGCTGAAGTAAAAAACTAAGCATCACAATACTATAAACAAAGGCTGTTTCTTCACGAAACAGCCTTTTTTTGTATCCGAATTTGAATTAAACATTGTAAATTTGCGCTCTTAAATACAGATGATGCTCGAGATAAAAAATATATTCTTCACTTACATTGATAAACCGGTCATTGAAGATGTTAGTTTTACTATTGCCAGAGGCCAAAATACCGCTATTATTGGTGAAAGTGGTTGTGGTAAAAGTACCTTACTTAAACTGATATACGGCTTATATGATTTGGATGAGGGAGAAATAACGCATAATGAGAAACCCATTTTAGGACCGAAACACAACCTTATTCCTGGGGAAGATTATATTAAATATCTAGCTCAGGATTTTGATTTGATGCCTTACATAACTGTCGAAGAAAATGTAGGGAAGTTTTTGTCTAATATTTATAAGGATAAAAAAAAGGCTCGAGTTCAGGAGCTTTTGGAAATGGTCGAAATGACGGAATTTGCAAAAGTAAAAGCCAAATATTTAAGTGGTGGTCAGCAACAAAGGGTGGCTTTGGCCAGAGTTTTGGCATTAGAACCAGAAATCATTTTGCTGGACGAACCGTTTAGCCAAATTGATTCGTTTAGGAAAAATTCCCTGCGTAGAAATTTATTCCGTTACTTAAAACAAAAAGGGGTTACCTGTATTATTGCTACACATGACAGCGCCGATGCTTTGTCTTTTTCTGATGAAACGATTGTGATTCAGAATGGAAAAGTGGTTGCAAAAGGGAACTCAAAAGAGTTGTATGAAAACCCTGTGAATAAATACATTGCCTCTCTTTTTGGGGAAGTAAATGAATTAAAATTGTCTCAATTAATTGAACTTGATGGAGATGATGAAGCGCTTTTATTGTATCCACACCAATTGAAAGTAGTTGACAACGGAATGATACAAGTAGTTGTGAAACAATGCTATTTTAAAGGAAGCCATTATTTGATTAAAGCTGCTTTTGAAAAAAGGGCGATTTTCTTTGAACACGATTCGGAATTAGAA
This sequence comes from Flavobacterium sp. ZB4R12, assembly GCF_048276375.1. NCBI lineage: Bacteria > Pseudomonadati > Bacteroidota > Flavobacteriia > Flavobacteriales > Flavobacteriaceae > Flavobacterium > Flavobacterium sp. ZB4R12. The sequence continues at coordinate 131,656 of NZ_JBLNKS010000014.1, forward strand.
TTGAATCAGGAAGTGACATTGATGTTAGCTTGATAGACAGATTCGAAAAATAAATATGTCTTTTTAATAGGATGCCTTAGCCCTGATGGAAGCCTACCGTGTGGACACAAATTTTTATACATTAGAATAGAACACAGATTTGACAGATTAGACGGATTGTCACAGGTTTTTTTGATTATAACATGAAAAAGCCAACATGATTATGACATTTCGGGACACGACTTTTTGAATTAGAATAGAAAAGAACAAATTTAAATCTGTGTCTTGTCCTAAAATAGGTTTACACATTTAAACGACAATTAAATGAGAACAAGTAAAGTTATTTTAGGATTTAAAAGGCCGATAGAAATTTCTAATATGGAACGTCGGCAGATAGT
>NZ_JBLNKS010000015.1:0-124638 GCF_048276375.1 Flavobacterium sp. ZB4R12
AATATAAAGTTAATAAAATTTACAATGAAAAATAAACCCATTTTAGGATTAAGAATTAATGTAAATTTATATCAGGATTAATAACAAAAAGTGTAAACTTTTTTCAGGACGAGACACAATTTAAATCTGTGTTAATTTGTTCGATCCGTGTTATCTGTGTTCTATTTTCAGATGTGTCCAGACGGTAGGCCATTTTGGTTCTCTTCTGTATTTAACTCCAATGTGAGATCATTTGTAATAATCTTTCTTCAAAAAACGGATTGTTTGATTTACAAAACTTAATTTTGCAAACCCGTTTCAGAACATAATCCAACATTTAAAATTTTACTTTATGTCTTACCAACCTGTATTTGCACTTTTCTGGGAAAAGGTAAAAGAAAGCATCCAAAATGGTACTTACGCCAAATTAACGTTAGCCAAAACCATTGGTGATACTGAATTGAAAAATATTTATGTGCGTCCTGTTTTATTAGAAAATGACGTTTTCAGTCTTTCCGTTACGGCACGATATAAAACCGAAGAAGTAGAAAGTTTCCACACACTTGATGAAGCTTTTATTGTATTGGCTCCTTATATGAACAACCCTTTTTTGACAGCACTATTATTCACAACTGAGAATGATATCACATTTAAACTCAATAAAAAAAGAGTAGGAAGCATTATTGAACAGGCGCCAACTTTTAAAAACGCTTCGGATGTAATTATAGAAATGAAAGCGAAAGGACTTTAGTGTTCAGTGTTCAGAATTTAGTGATCAGTCATCGTTTGTCTGTAAAACAAGACTGAAATCAATATTTTTTTTGAGTAGAGCAGTTCTATTTAGACGTCGAAAAACTGATCACTGAACACTGCCAACTACTTCTCCCCTTCCCATTCGGCATAAAACTGCGAAATAAAACCTTCCATATAACGGTGTCTTTCCTTTGCAATTTGTTTTCCGGTTTCAGTATTCATTTTATCTTTTAAGAGCAATAACTTTTCATAAAAATGATTGATGGTTGGAGAATCGCTGTTCTTGTATTCTTCCTTTGTCATCCTTGTATTTGGCGCTATTTTAGGATCATAGAGCGTTCTGTTTTTAAATCCTCCATAATTGAACGTTCTTGCAATTCCAATGGCTCCTATGGCGTCTAATCGATCCGCATCCTGAACAACATTCAGTTCTATTGAAGAGAATTTCTTTTCGAAATTACCACCTTTATAAGAAATGTTATCAATGATATTGACAACATGAACGATGATTTCTTCGGAAACATTTTCTGACTCTAAGAATTCTCGAGCTATTTTAGGTCCAATAGATTCATCGCCATTATGAAACTTACTATCGGCAATATCATGAAGCAAAGCCCCAAGTTGAACAACAGTGGTATTACAAGCTTCGTTTTTAGAAATCAAAATAGCATTTCTATACACTCTTTCGATATGAAACCAGTCATGCCCACCTTCGGCATTTTCAAGTTTTGCTTTTACAAAAAGAATTGTTTTGCTTATTAAATCCGTCTTTATCATTGTTATATTTGGTAAAAAAAATGTTGATTTTCAAAGACTAACTTCAAAAATCAACATTCATTATTCTTAAATCAAAAATTTAAATTCTAGCTGGCTCTACCCATTTGAAAATATGTGACTCTTGTGGAATGACCAATCTTTCAGATATTTTCGCCATTCTTCCTGGTAATTTCATCAAATAATCACGTGCTTTCTCTGCTTCATCCGTCAAACCGGTAATTTTATCAACTTCCCATTTGTCAATTAACTTTTGCATAATATCTACATAATCCGCAGCGGTATAAACGCCAATTCTTTGCGCCGAATCAGAAAACTGTTCGAAAGCAGTGCTTATTTTTTCACCGGATTCTCTTAAGAAATGTGCTGGCATAACGATTTTTGCTTTCATCATATATTGAAAAGCAAGCATCATTTCGCTAGGATCTACCTGAAAAATACGGTTTACAAATTCGCTATACGCATGATGATGACGCATCTCGTCACCAGCAATCATTTTGCACATTTTAGACAATTTGTTATCACCATATTTCTTAGCCATTTGCGCTACTCTGTTGTGTGAAATATAAGTTGCTAACTCTTGAAAACTAGTATACACAAAGTTTTTGTATGGATCTCTTCCGGTTCCAATATCAAAACCATCGTTGATAAGGTGTTGCGTTGTCATTTCTATTTCACGCATGTTTACGCGACCTGACAAATACAAATACTTGTTCAGTAAGTCACCGTGGCGATTTTCCTCTCCAGTCCATTGTCTGATCCATTTAGACCAACCATTTCTCTCTACGTTATCAATTCCTTCTACGTCCATTAACCAGGATTCGTATGTTGGCAAAGCTTCCTCAGTAATGGTATCCCCTACTAAAGTTACCCAGAAATCATATGGTAAATCTTTTGCAATTTCACGCAGTTCTTTGACCTCATCAAAAAAAGTATCGCTTTGAGAATTAGGCAAAAAATCTGTTGGTTGCCATATTTTTTCTACTGGAATTAGATACTGATCGACAAAGCTATCTACGTTTTTTTCTAAAAACTGCATTACTTCTAATCGAATGTTTTTTATTGACATTATATATAAATTAAATTTTTATTCCTTGAACAACTGCTGTTTTTGTTTTTTCCATTAGTTCCTTAAAATCATACTCTTTAACCGCTAACGGTTTATGTACCACAAAGGTAAGGTGATTTCCTAAACCTAGAGGAAAAAATCCATATTTAACTATTTTCCAAGAATTGTTTATACTTACAGGAATCACATATGCTGATGGCGCATATTTACATAAAATTTTTAACCCACTTTGAGCAAACTCTTTTGGTTTCCCTGTCTTACTTCGCGTTCCTTCCGGAAAAATAACTGCGGAACGATTGTATTTTTCAATATATTCCGACAATCCCTTAATAGCTGGAATAGCTTGCTTTGGATCTTTTCGATCAATAAGTACGGAACCGCCATGACGCAAATTAAACGAAACACTTGGGATTCCTTTTCCTAATTCTTTTTTACTGACAAATTTACAATGAAATCGGCGAAAAAACCAAATCATAGCAATAATATCGTACATACTTTGATGATTGGAGACAAAAATCAGAGGAACATTTTTAGGAATATTTTCTATATTTTCAAATTTATAGGTTGTCCCTAAAAGATTTGTGCATTTTAATAGGAAAAAATTCAGATAATCAACACTTTTTTTATGGGCCTGATAACCAAAAACATGGAAGCAAACCCATTGAATTGGGTGAAAAATAACCAAGGTAAGACCAAAACATAAATAATAAATTATGGATATGGGATACGAAATCAGTTTTTGCATGCTTTAAAAATTTGCGACAAAAGTAAGAAATATATTTTTAGCCCGATTTTAAATCCCAAACAATATACAGGCTCAACGTTTAATCGTAACTTTGCAAGTCAAAATCTATGTCTTTTTTCTATTAAAATGAACTTCACTTACCCAAAAAACGAAAAGCTAAAAAGTAAAATCACCATTGGATTATTGTTTTCTGAAGGGAAATCAGTATCCAAATATCCTTTGCGATTGGTTTATTATTCGGGTGCTTTGGGTAGTCCTGAAACATCGGAAGAAAAAATCAAAATGGGTGTTTCCGTTTCTAAAAAATACTTTAAGAAAGCCGTTGACCGCAATTATTTCAAACGTGTACTTCGTGAAACCTATCGTCTCAACAAACATTTATTGATTGATAATCTGGACCAACCATATGCTTTTATGTTTTTTTACCAAAGCAAGGACCGATTGAGTTATGAAGAGATCAATACCAAAACCATTCAATTGTTTGAGAAGTTTTTGGCTCAAAACAGCAAAAAACATTTGTCAGGAAACGACTCAAATTTAGAAAATAAATAATTTCAATTTTACTAAATAAAGCAAATCAGCGTTTCCATTTAGCCCGGTATTATTATTGGTGATTTATTCTTAATTTAGTAGTCTCAAATTTAGTCCAAAAAACCATGAAATTCTTTTTCAAAAAAAAATTCATAATCCCTATTGTCGCATCGGTATTTCTTTATGTTGGTGCCAGTTTCAAAGACGATTTTTTTGAAATAGCCAAACAAATAGAGATTTTCACCACCCTTTTCAAGGAGTTGAATAAAAATTATGTCGATGAAACTAATCCTGGTGACTTAATGGATAAAGCCATTAAAGGCATGTTAGCCAGTTTAGATCCGTATACTGTTTATTTTAACGAACAGGATGTGGTGAGTTTTAAAATAAACAACACTGGAGAATATACCGGAATAGGTGCTTTACTAACCCGAAAAGACGGCAAATTAATCGTTAAAGAACAATATAAAAATTTCCCGGCAGATAAAGCGGGGCTAAAAGCGGGTGATGAAATCACTCAAGTTGGAGACATTCTTTTGTCTGATTTTAGAGAAGATGCTTCACCGTTGTTTAAAGGAGCAAAAAATACTAAAATTGACATCAAATACATCCGTCAGGGAAAAACTTATACCACCCAAATTGTTCGGGATGAAGTTGAAATAAAATCGGTTCCTTTTTTTGGTAAAATAGATGCCGAAACCGGCTATATTGTTTTATCGCATTTCAACAATAAAGCTGCTGTAGAAACTAAAATGGCATTGGAACAGTTAAAAAATGAAGGTGCAAAAAGAATTGTTTTAGATTTGAGAGGCAATCCCGGAGGACTTTTGAACGAAGCGGTAAATATTTGCAATCTCTTTGTTCCCAAAAATGAAATTATAGTAACCACAAAATCAAAGATAGAAAAATTCAACAATACTTATAAAACAACCAGAGAACCCATTGATACTGAAATTCCTTTGATCATAATTGTAAACGGAAAAAGTGCCTCGGCTTCAGAAATTGTTTCGGGTGCTTTACAGGATTTAGATCGTGCTGTGGTATTAGGAAGCCGAAGTTTTGGAAAAGGATTGGTACAAACTCCTGTTAATTTAACGTATGGAACGCAACTAAAAGTAACTATTTCTCGTTATTACACGCCTTCTGGCAGATGCATTCAAGCCTTGAATTATGCCCATAAAGACAAAAATGGGTTGGCCACAAAAACGGAAGAGAAAAACTATACTGCTTTCAAAACCCGCAAAGGAAGAACGGTTTATGATGGTGGGGGTATTCAACCCGACATTGAACTTGACGAAACAAAATTAAGCCCGATAACAAATGCGTTAGTAAAAAACGATGGAATCTTTAATTATGTGACGAGCTATTATTATAAGAATCCAAATTTAGGGAATAGCATCCCAACGATTTCTGATGCTGATTTTTTAGACTTTAAACAGTTTTTAAAAGCACAAAAATTCTCCTTTGACACTGAAACCGAGTTGGCATTGAAAAACACTTTGGCTGTAGCCAAAAAAGAAAAAATAGACGAATCCATCATCACAGAATACCAACAATTGCTTGCTACTCTTCAAAAAAGCGAAGAAACATTACTGGATAAGAATCAGAAAGAAATTAAGAATTTAATTTTAGAGGAAATTATTAAACGCTATCAATACCAAGAAGGTTTATATCAATATTACATAAAAAACAATTCTGAAATTAAGAAATCCGTTAGCATTTTGAATAATAATACAGAATACAAATCCATTTTAAAATTGTAATGAATAAATATTTTAAAATAACACTCTTATTGTTTTTTGGATATCTTTCAGCTCAAGAAAAATCCGTACAAACTGTCTATTTTGATTTTGATAAATACACCCTTTATGATCAACAAATTAAAACTATCACTGATTTTGTAAAAAAATCAGACACTACAAAGATTGAATCTATCCAAATTTATGGCTATTGTGACGACAGAGGTGACAATGATTATAATTATAGATTATCAACTAACCGTGTAAAAACAGTTCAAGACATACTCACTTCTAATAGTTTCAACAAAAATAAAATTGTCGTTATTGAAGGTAAGGGACGCGTAATTTTGAAAAAAGATATTGAGGAAAATTTAACTGAAACCCGGTCTAAAAACAGACGCGTCGATTTGTTTATTGTTAAAAAAAATAGTTTCGGAAAAGGTATTTACAATTCTTTTCAGGAAAAACATAAAGTTGGAGATCGTGTTTATTTAGAAAACATCTTATTTGTAATGGGTAGCAGTAAACTTACCGAACAATCCAAGCAAGAATTAGACAAAACGGTAATGGTATTGCAAAAAAATCAAACCCTACAATTTGAAATTAGAGGACACGTATGTTGTACGCCCAATTATTACCCTGATGCAATAGATGAATTTACTCGTGAAAGAAAACTTTCGTTGAATCGTGCCCGAAATGTCTACAGATATCTGATATCAAAAAAAATTAGTCCGCAACGAATGACTTACAAAGGTTGCGGAAATAAATTCCCTTTAGGAAAAGGAGATGCGCTTGACAGAAGAGTCGAATTTCTTATTTTAAAAATATAATTATACTTTCTGCATTTCGATATGTGGAATATCATCTTCTAAATACATTTCGCTGGTTTGAACAAAACCATGACTCTCGTAGAATTTTTTCAGATACAATTGGGCGCCAATAGTAATTTGGCTTTCGCCAAAATAAAGCTGAATTCCCGCAATAGCTTCTCTCATTAAATCATGCCCCCATTTCCTGTCGCGGTAATTTGCAGCAACGGTTACTCTTCCAATAGAAGCATTATCAAAACTGATTCCTGCTTTGAAAAGTCGGGCATGAGCCACAATTGCACCTTCAAATTCTCCAAAGAGATGCAACGCCACTTTGTCTTTACCGTCAAGATCCAGATAAACACAGTTTTGCTCCACTACAAAGATCTCACTTCTTAATTTGAGTATATCATATAGTTCATGTACCGTAAGCGCCTCAAAAGGCTTTATTTCCCATTCTAACGCCATGGATTATTTCTTTTTTATATTAATTTTTAATTTAGAGTAACTAGACATTACCTTTTTTCAATTTCAACTGATTTTATAATGGATTCCAACTCATGCATCAGGTCTCGTTTTTCCTTTGATGGTGCATAACAGAAACCTTCCAAAACCAAAATTCTATTATTTTCCTTATCTATAATAGCATAATTGATGAAAGGACCCGCCATAAAATCATTTTTCAATTCCCAAGTTCCTTTGGTTTCGTATGTTTCTTTCCCGTCAAGAGTAATCTTTGAAAGATATGGTGCATAGGCCTCCTCAGTAATCATATGCGTATTTGGTTCTGTACCGCTAATATATAAATTACCTATTGAATCTCGCATTTTTATGATATTCGAAATCAAATTTGAGTTCTTTTTAATGGAGTTTAAAGGACCCTGATAAATTAGCAGACTTGTATTTCCGCCGACAATTTCCTTCTTTAACCACATGAAATTACTTTTGTGAAGCACATAAGTATAACTGGAAGGAATCTTTATGGAGATATGGAATTTATTACTGATTAATTGTGGATTAAGTAGCGACTGACTATTGATTCTCTGGCTTTCGGCTATTTCTGCCTGCTTGATCAACTGAATCATTTGGGGAGCATTTTTTTCTAAGCATGCTATAATATCAGCCCCGGTTTTTCCTGAAATATGAAACACATTTTGAGGTGATGCATATTGATTTTTCTTTATTTCAAATTTATTTTGCTCTTCTTTCTTTACCACAATAATCGCTCTGGTATCCGTCATGAATCCCTCCAGAAGTTTGACCGGATATTGATTTATGGTAAATAGCGGTTCTTCTTGTGGCAATCCAATTACTGGTGATGCAAACTTATTTCGAATACTGTCTCCTATCTCACCATTCCACAACTGATCATCAATAATAACCGAAATGGTATTGATTTTCCCAGTCGTTTTACGATGCAAATTATCGTTCTTCTTTGTACAAGAAAAAAATAAGAAAGAAACAAGAAGGCACAAAAAATGGATTTTATTCATTATAATTTAATTATGAAATCGCCATTAACAACAAGTTTGCGCAAGCAAACACCAATAAATAAAAAGGCGATACCATATATGACAACTAACAATTAAATTTTACATATATGAAATAAAACCCAAATTTATAGAAGTTTATCGTATTATCCGTTTATTTTTAACTTCATTCCGGATTTAATATTCCCCCCGCGAATATCGTTCCATTTTTTAATATCTGAAATGGTTACCCCGGGATATTTTTTGGCAATACTAAATAAGGAGTCCCCTTTTTTGACATAATACTCAATACCTGTTGCTAAGTTGGCTTTTTTCTTGAAGGAATCGGCGGTCGCTTTGTCGGTAGTAATCACAATTTCATCTTTGGCAACAATTAAAGTAGCACCTAGCGCAATGTTGTGGTCCGATAAATTATTCCATTGTTTTAAATCGGCTAAAGTAGTGCCAAATTTATGGGCAATATTTCCTAGATTGTCTCCTTTTTGAACCACATATTCTATGTCTTTTCGTTCTGGATTAGAAGCCAATTCTTCTTCTTTATTAATTTTAACTTCAGAAGCAACTACTCTTTGACTTTCCGAAATTGTTTCTGAAGGAACTGCCTCCACTTTTGGTTCTTTCTTAATCGTTCTTACGATACTTTGTTCGGTAATGATTTTTAAACTTTTACCATAAGGAACAGCATTGCTTTTCAATTTATTCCATTTTTTTATATTGGAAACGGCAACATCATATTTATTGGCAATTTCACTCAAATTATCTCCGCGTTTTACTTTGTAATATTTTGTTTTAGGAAGCGTAATCCGTTGTGTGGTATAATTCGTAGTATCACGTACAACAATCGCTTTTGTAACCTGAAATGGTTTTTCACGAAAGTCAAGTTCGTGTTGGGTATACGCATAAATTTTAGCTTCATTTGAAGTAAATACAGCTACTTTATCTTGTGGCAATCTCAAAAAATGATTTTCATCATGATAAACTGGAACTACATTCAACTTATAGGAAGGATTCAACAACTGCAATTGAGCTACGGGAACATCAAGCAAATCTGAAATTTGTTTGAACGACATTTGCTTCTTAATCATTATGGTATCAGTGGCAAAATGTTTTACTGTTGCTCTATTGGGAATAATTCCGTGTTCCTTGTGGTATTCATAAATATACATTGTCGCCAGGAAAGCAGGTACATAACCTTGCGTTTCTTTTGGAAGATTTTTTCTAATGTTCCAATAATTTTGTTGACCACCAGAACGCCTAATTGCCTTAGAAACATTCCCTGGACCTGAATTATAAGAAGCTAAAACCAAATCCCAATCACCGAATATTTTGTACATATTCGTCATGTATTGGGTTGCCGCTTCACTGGCCTTCAAAGGATCGCTTCGTTCATCAACATAGGAATCAATTTTCAAACCATATTGTTTTCCCGTTTGATACATAAACTGCCATAGTCCTGTAGCCCCCATTTTGGAAACTGCTTTTGGGTTCAAAGCGGATTCCACAACTGCTAAATATTTTATTTCCAAAGGAACATTTTGTTTGGCAAGCGCTTCCTCAAACAGCGGGAAGTAATACTCCGAAATAGCCATTAACCGTTCAAAGGATCTCTTTCTGTTTTTTAGGAATGACTTGATGATATTTTCCAGACCTTGATTGTACTCAATATTGAAAGGTGATTTTGCATCCATTGCCGCCAGTCTTTCTTTCAAAAGTTCAGTAGGCAATTCATAATCCACTTTTTCGTCAATATTGATGTTTTTTATATCATCCGTTATATTGTTGTATAAATCTAAGTTGGTCAATTCTTTCATCCACAAACTATCAACACAAGATGCCATTTCATCTTTTACGAAGGTTTTCTTGATAGAATCTAAATAGGATAATTTTGGTTCTACTTTTACAAAGTTTTTATTTTCAACAACTTCTTGCGAAAACAAATGCACTGATAACAATAGAAATAACGATAGGGTGGTATTTTTTACATTCATATTTTAATGATCAAAGTCCTATATTTCAAATGATTACATTGGTATTTTCTACAAACATAACAGGTTAAAACTAAAAATTTCTTTAAATATTGTTAAAAATGCAACTTTCAGTTCAATTATGAAGAATTTTCCGTGATTTCATTGTGAAAATTCCTTTTAAAACACAATTCATCAAATTTTAAAACTAAAAAAAACCTTAGCGACAAATAGTTCATCGCTAAGGTTTCTTATTATTATAGATAAGGTATTTTTAAATCTGGATTACAGCTTAAAATGAAACCTTTTTAAATCATTGTATTAGTCAAGTATCGCAGCAATTCCTGGCAATACTCTTCCTTCAAGCATTTCTAACATGGCTCCTCCACCAGTTGAAACATAACTCATTTTGTCTTCTAGTCCAAATTGTTTAACTGCTGCTACTGAATCTCCACCACCTACAAGTGAGAAAGCTCCGTTTGCAGTTGATTCAGCGATGAAGTTTCCAAGTGCAATTGTTCCGTTAGCAAAACTTTCCATTTCAAAAACTCCTAATGGACCATTCCAAAGAATAGTTTTAGAATCCATAATTACTTTTTTGAAGTTTTCCAATGATTTTGGTCCAGCATCAAGTCCTTGCCATCCGTCAGGAATTGCTGAAACATCAACAATTTGAGTATCGGCAGTATTTGAAAAAGCATTTGCTGCCACAACATCAACCGGAATATGAATTTGAACTCCTTTTTCTTTAGCTAATCTCAATATTTCCAATGCCAATTCCTGTTTGTCATCTTCACAAATTGAATCTCCAATTTTACCTCCTAATGCTTTTACAAAAGTAAATGTCATTCCACCACCAATAATCATGTGGTCGACTTTATCCAGAATATTCTCGATAACCGTAATTTTAGAAGAAACTTTAGATCCACCAAGAACTGCTGTTACTGGTTTTTCGCTGTTTTTCAAAACTTTGTTCAAGCTTTCGATTTCTTTAGCTAATAATAATCCGAAACATTTTTCAGTTGGGAAGAACTGAGCGATAATTGTAGTCGAAGCGTGTGCTCTGTGTGCCGTTCCAAAAGCGTCGTTTACATAAATATCACCAAGTGACGCTAATTCTTTTGCGAAAGCAACATCTCCAGCTTCTTCTTCGCTATGAAAACGCAAATTTTCCAATAATAAAACTTCTCCCGCTTGTAATTTTTCAGCAGCATTTTTAGCTTCCACGCCAACACAGTTTGAAGCAAACTGAACTGGTACTCCAAGCACTTCCGAAGTTGTTTTTAGGATGTGTTTCAATGAATACTTTTCTTCAACACCTTTTGGTCTGCCTAAATGTGACATCAAAATTACGCTTCCGCCTTGAGCAAGAATAGCATCAATAGTAGGTTTTGCCGCTTCGATACGAGTGGCATCTGTTACATTGAAATTTTCGTCCAAAGGCACATTAAAATCAACGCGTATTATTGCTTTCTTATTTTTAAAATTAAAATCGTTTAAAGTTTTCATTAAGTATATTTTTAGTTTGTTTTTTTTGAAAGAATAACAAATATAGAACTTTTCAGGAACTAAAAAATAAGAATAGTTTGAAAATTAGGGAAATCCACTAACGAAAACGTTGTAATAGTCGCAAATTATTTGTTTTTTGGAATTAATTTCGAAAAACATTCGTCTCTGAAATCTTTCCTTTATGGAATTTCTAAAACGATAAGGAGCGCATTTTCGGATAACGCTTCCCATTCTAAGGAGTCAATTCCTGACAAACTTAATCCGTCTTTTGATTCTAACAAACGATTTTCCACTTCAAAAGCTCCATTAATTACAAAAACAAAAACGCCGTTTGAACTATTTTTTAGCGAATAAACCCCTTCTTTTCTTCCGTCATACATTCCTATAAAACCCAATGCATTTGAAATTTCGAATAATGGAATTAATTGGTTCTTATCGGTTAAACCAAAATCAAACTGTTTGAAATTGCTTTCGAAATCTTGAATTTTGGCATTGAATCCTATTTGTAAATAACTGACATTTTCTTCCTCATAAGAATTAGAAAGTTTGAAAGACATTTCCTTTTCAGCAGAAATAATTCGGATTTGTTCGACTCCTATAAAACTTTCATTCCCAAAACTGTCTTTATAATCTACTCCGCCAAACAGCGGTAAAATAAGTATTGCTGTATTGGCTTCCAGAACTGTTTTGGTTGCATGTTGAGGCACCAGTATTTCTTCATTAAAAAAATGTAAAACTCCGAATGGTTTTCTACTTTCTTCGAAATAACTTCCAAAATTTAAAGTAGAAAAACAGCTGTGTCCATTTGATTCAAACTGCCTTCTCAATTCGGATTTGAATATTTGTGCAGGATTTTGTTGTATCATTTTGATGGCTATTACTTCTAAATCAGCTTCTCTAACCCGCAACATTTATGGTATGCTCCAAGACAAATCCTTCAGCAACACTTCCTGTAATCGTTGACAATTCATTGGCTACACCATCCGAAAACACATTATCACTGGCATTATAAGTATATCCTGTCATTCCTTTAGAATATCCATTAGCAGTTGAGGCATTTACTACTACAACGGCACTACCGGAACCTTCAGGAAATGCAATTTGAGTAACTAATAACGATGTTCCAGAGGCATTATAAACATGGACATGAATGTGTGTTGCTCTACCGCTATACCATCCCGGAAAAATAGACTTGAAACTAACTATTCCATTCGCATTTGTAGTTTGTCTTCCTCTCAAAAAGTGAACTGCTGTAAAATCTGCTGATTGCATTCCGGTTCCGCCATATTCTGAATAATAGCCATCCTTATCACAATGCCAAATATCTACAATGGCTCCTGCTAAGGCGGCACAACTGGCATTGGTGTTTTTTATCGTAACGTTAATGGTAAATCCTACTCCCGTTCTATCGCTAACAATATTAGTCGTCACTAGTGACGAAGGTATTTTGGTAGGAAATGGCCCAGCTGTTTCTGTTGAAGTGACGGTACAACTCCCAGAATTGTTAGTAGAACCTGTACTCGTTGTAGTTTCTGTTGAAGAAATCGCATCATCACTGTTACAGGCCTTAATTATAGGAATGACCAAAGATCCTAATCCTACTAATCCTAATCCTCTTAAAAATTCTTTTCTTTCCATAGCAAATACTATTTTAATGTTACAATTATAAAAGTATTTAAATGTAAATAAGTGCTAAAATTTATGAGGTAACCGAAAGATTTTATGCGGTAAACAAATAAAAATCAGAATAAATTTGTAATTTTTTAACAATAAAACAACATGCTTATTCTTTATTTATTACGGCAAAAAAAGCACTTTCATAACTCGCACTCACCGGAATTTCCTCCTGATTGATGTAAATTATTTTGTTTCGCACTTTTTCAATTTTTGAAATGGGAACAATAAAAGAACGATGTACTCTTATGAATTCAGGGACAGGCAACTTTTGAAGGATCGTTTTCAAAGTCATTCTGGCGACAATTGTTTTCTGATTTTGTATGTGAATTTTCAGGTAATCATCTAACCCTTCATTATATAAAATATCCGAGAACAGAATTTTAATCAAACTATAGTCGGCACGGATAAAAAGATAGCGTTGTTCCGGATTTTGGTTTTGTAATTTCCATTGGGAAAAGGCTTTTTCGACAGCTTGTTGAAATCGTGAAAAAGAAAAAGGTTTCAAAATATAATCGGTAGCGCTCAATGTAAATCCTTCAACTGCATATTCAGAGTATGCAGTAGTAAAAATTACCATCGTTTTATGCGGTAAGTTTTTAAAGAAATCAATCCCGGAAATAGATGGCATATTAATATCCAAAAACAATAAATCAACAGGATATTTCTTCAAATATTTGAATGCCTCATCCGATTTAGTAAATGTTTTTTGCAAATCGACATATTCTATTTTATCGCAAAAACTTTGCAAAATATCCAATGCAGGTGGTTCGTCATCGAGTGCAATCGCTTTTATCATCCTACTTTGATTGTTAAGGTTACGGTATAATTCTCCTGATTATCATCAATTTTTAAAACATGGTTGTTGGGATACAAAAGAGACAATCTCTCGATTGTGTTTTGCAATCCAATCCCGCTATCCGATTGAATGGATTGCACTTTATAATTAGAAACAAATAAAGTCAAATAATCCCCAACAATTGTAATCCGAATAGCGATGTCGGAATTCTGATTTGGATTCACACCGTGCTTGAATGCATTTTCTATAAATGAAATTAAAATAAGTGGTGTGATGCATTTGCCGAAAGCGTTCCCTTCAACAACATAATCAACTTTTACTGTGTTGCCCAAACGGGTTTTTTGAAGCTGAACAAAATTGTTGATATAATACCATTTTACTTTTGATTTTACTGGAATAAAAAACACCGCGTCTCTTCGAGTGATTTTGAATAGTAATGCGACAGCTTTACTATTCAAAATTGTATCGAGAAGCTTACAATGTTAGGGTTCTCGATACATTTTATTAAAAAAAGCTATCGCATTTTTTAATAAAATACTCGAACTGACGCACACAGTTAAATTGATTTATCACAGTAAATTTAAAGTCTAAATGATATAATTAATTCTTTATCCAAAGCAATCACATCATCATTAGCATTCGTTATTATATACCGCATTAATTCGGATAATTGTACCACAGCATCGGCCGTTTTATCATCTTTTTTTATGGCTAAAGAATAAATGCTATTCAAAGTATTAAACAAAAAATGAGGATTAATTTGTGCTTTCAAAAAGGATAATTCCGATTTCATTTTATCCTTCTCCACCTTCTGCAACCGAATATTAATAGCAAATAATAAACTGGAAACAACCCCAATTAAATAAACCAAAGTGGTGTGTCCATATTGAGTTGGCGGCCCGCCAATTGGTTCCGAATTCATGGGTTTTGGCGGAGGCATTCGTCCGTTTGGTGGGTTTCCATGTCCAAAATCCAGAAAATTACGTTCCGGATGATCAAAGACAGTTGAAATCCATAGAAAAAACAATAAAAACAGCACAATGACACTAAAGTATAGCATCTGTTTTTTTGAAAAATAAACTTTAGGGATTAAATAGTAATAATTGAAGTAGAAGAAAACCAGCAACATAAAATAGATAAGAAAATATATTCTGTCATGACCATTACTTGCTAAATTCGGCAAACTAAAAACACTTCCCGATGAAGTAAATGCATAAGGCAAAAGCAAAAATGCTAAACATAAGCAAAAATGCAATGCGTAAAAGGAAATGTTTTTTTTCATGAATACTACTTAACCAATCAAATTTAAGATTCTTATTGGAAGCATTCAAATTATTGCGGTAAAAACATCGATTGTTGCGATTTAAATGAATATTACCCCATTTAAATGTAACCTGATAAATTGCAACGTTTAACTAATTCATTTGAATTATTAATCGTGTACCGGACTTTGTGTACAAGGACAGTTACTAATGCCCGCAAGAAAATCAAGTCCTATTGTAACGACATGAGTTCCTGTATTAAATGCTGCTAACTGATTAAGGGTAAGTTGGTAGGAGTACCCAAAATAAAAATTAGACTTCTTAAAACCAAGCATTGGCCCCAAATTTAACGGTTTAAAAAATTGATCATTAAGAAAACGGTAGGATATTCCAGCCCAATAGTAATCCTCATATTTATTAAAATGCCTGTATTTTATATTAACATCTGTACTGGAACGTTTGTCACTGGCAAAAAATTGATAGAAAACAGAGGGTTCGTACTCCACCCTGCTATTGGTAGGACTTTTAAAAACATAGCCCGAATAAACCTGATAGTTTCTAAGTAATACAGGCTCTACACCTGAAAACTTATCTGCATTTTTATTTAAAATATTACTGGCATTAAGACTCAAATAAAATGATTTGTTTCTATACAATGCGCCTACATCAAAATTGTTATTTGATACAAATCTATTGTCTGTAATACTAGGGTCTATAACAGGAATTTCATAAGTCGTATTAAAATTATTAATATCTATTTTAAAATTATTAATATTATAAGAAATCCCTAAGGACAAATATTGTTTGGTATAATAATCCAGTATTAAATGATGCGCAAAGGAAAATTTAGCACCCGTCTGTCTAGTATTCCCATTACTGTCATTATAAAAAGACACTCCAACTCCTGATTGATCCGCAATTCTAAAATCGGCATACACCGATTGATTATCCGGAGCATCTTTTATACCAACCCATTGAGTCAAACCATTAGCCCTAATTTTAAGATTATCTCCGATTCCTGCGAACGTTGGTGCTATTACGAAATGATTATCTGCTAAATATTGTGTGAAAACCGGCAAATTTAACTCTTGGCTATAACCCGAAGTTACAGCCAAGAGAAGAAATGATAGTATTAATTTTTTCATTTGAGTCATTTTAATTTGGGACACCATGGCCATTGGGTTTATTTATTATCTGTAAAGGGTAAAATGACCTACAAATTCGCGAGCATCTTTCAAATCATTCAATTTTAAAACATACCAGTAATCTCCGGAAGGAAGTTCATTACCATTGTATTTTCCATCCCAATACTGGCCTAAACGATAGGTTGCTATTTTTCGTCCGTATCTGTCAAAAATATCAAATGTCAAGTCTTTATAATTTATTGTACATCCGGGAGCCCATCCATCCATCACTCCATCACCGTTTGGCGTAAAGTAATTTGGAACACATACATCTATGTACTCAAAATATCGGGTAGCTGAAGCCACACAACCATTTGAATCCGTAACCTCAACCGTATAATCCCCCGATTTGTAGATGATGAAAGTATTCTTCGTACCATAGGATTCACCATTAAGTGTATACTGATATCCGCCGCCGCCGCCAGTTGCTGTCGCAACAATCTCATTTAATCCCCCATCGCTCAGCACTAATGCCAGCGGATCAACTTGTAAGATATCAAAATTTGCGGTTCTTTGGATACATCCATTGGTATGTCTGACATCGATATAATGGTTGGTGCCCGGCACCACATTTGTAAATATATTACCCGCCTGATAAGGTGTACCATCCAGTGAATAATCCACATCGGTCAGATCAGTTATGCTGGCATCTACTGTTACAGTAACTGAATTACTGGCCGAATTGTTCACACAACTGTAATCTACCACGGCTATCGGATTTATTTTAACAGATTCCGGCATAGCAACAACAAATTCAACGGCACAACCGTTGGCATCCTGAATATAAACCGTATGGGTTCCTCCTGCCAATCCTGTGAAATCAAATTGTGTCTGAGTCAAAGTACCTGTTGTATAAACTCCGTTAACGTTATCTAAACTGACACCATACGGCATCGTTCCTCCAACAATATCAACACTAAATGCTCCGTCTTTATCTCCAAAACAAATTTCAGGAAGCATTGATCCTGCAATAAGCGACGGAATTATTGGATTCGGTTCACTAATAACAATACCGGTGATGTACTGATAACATCCATTTTCGTCCTGGACAATAACATCATAAAGACCCGGTTGAAGGTTTATGAAAATACCTGAATCAAAAAATTGATCCAATCTAGGAGAAATAGCATATTTAATAATACCGGTACCTCCAGAGGCAGTAACGGTTATTTGTCCGTTTCCTTGACCGAAACAAGTAACATTAATTTCAGTATGCGCTGCACTAATTGAAGTCAAAGGCTCAGTGATAACGATAGGAGAACCTGTGGTTGTAGTACAATCTCCACTGTCCACACGAACTTTATAATTTCCTGCCGGCAATTGTGTGAAAGTACCCGGGGAAGTTTGTGTAGGTACAAATGCTAACGGAAGACCTGCCCCATCCAGTAAAGTGTACACATAATTCCCTAAACCTCCCTGAGCATTGGCAACAATTACTCCTGAAACATCCCCTTTACAATTGATGACAGCATTGGTAGTATCTACATTCAAAATAAGTGTTTCCAATGGCGCTATCTCAATATCATTTGAAACAATACCAACACAACCATTAGCATCCTTAACGTAGTAATGATACGTTCCAACTGGTACCGGGAATGTTATTGAATTAGTGAAAGTGCCCAGATTTGTAGCAAAATTAGAGTCTGCACTATAAGTATAAATTCCTGTTCCACTCGTTGCACTTAATGTAAGTCTGGTTTGAGTTAAACAGGTTTGCGTTGTCGCTACCACTAAACTGGCGCTTACTTTTGTTGGTTGGGCAATAACGATAGGAGTTGAAGTAGCCGAACAGCTGTAGCCATCGGTCACGGTAATCGTGTAAGTTCCTGCACCTAAACCACCAAATACAGGCGAAGCTTGCGGACCACTGGCAGTAGCCGGAACCAACGAAGTGGTATTCAAGGTGTACCTATAATTCGATCCTTGACCACCTGAAGGTGAATTAACCGTAATCGTAGCCGTCTTATCTCCAAAACAACTCAACATCGTTGTATTTGGGCTTGCTGTTACGGTAATTGGTGTTGGAATCACCAAAGTTACATTTGTTGTAGCCACACATCCTTTACTGTCTCTTACGTTAACCGTGTAAGTACCCGCGGTTAAATTGGTAAAATTACGCTGGGCAGAATAGGCTACAGTTACCGGTCCGGTCAATTCAAACTGATAGCCTCCCGGCCATCCGCCTGTGGCTGTTGCAGCAATACTTCCGTCATTATTTCCTGAAACGCATGTGATTTGAGTATGGGTTTCGGCTATCGCCAAAGCTGCTGCAGGTTGTGTGATGGTAAAGTTTTTACTCGCGGTACAATACGGACTATTCGTTAAAGTAGCTGTTATGGTATAGATTCCGGCAGCCAAAGTACTAATCGTGATAGGTCCGGCAGTAGCACTTGTACCGGATGTAACCGAATTGCCAAGCGCATCAACTATTGTATAGCTAAACGGTCCCGCCTGATTCGGATTGGTCGCCGTAATTACCCTGTCGATGAAAGTTACATTGGCGCTGCCGTTTGTTCCTCCAAAACAAGTCACATCTGTGACACTATTGATGGTTAAGTCGAAAGTGTTCGGTTCGTTTACGTAATGAACACTTTTTACACTACAAGCTGTTGCCGGATTTGCAACCGTAATCAGGTAATTACCAATATTTAATCCTGTGAAAACTCCTGTAGTGTTAGTAACATTATAATTAGCCCCAATGACTCCAGTTGTCGCATTAGAATCAGCTACCGTATATTGTAAACTGGCAGGTGTTCCTCCGATGCTGCTTACTGACACCGTGATGTCTTCCAGATTTGTACAGGTAATCGCCCTGTCAACATTTACCGTTACTTTGTCTAAAGCGATAAATGGGACTATTGAAATTGTTGCCGGTGCAGTACCGATACAAGCTTTACTGTCATAAACGTTTACCGTATAGGTTCCTCCCAATAAATTGGCTTCAGTATATACATTGTTAGCTCCAAACTGAACTACCGCCCCGCCTTTTCTAAATTCATAATTATACACTCCTGAACCGCCAGTTACTCCCGTTACGGTAATCGTAGCGAAATTGGTCGCATTCGAACCTGCATTACAACCAAATTGTGACACCGTTGGAGCCGGAACTGTTATAATAGCCGGTTCAACTATAGTAATGGTTTGAGTTGCCACACAACCTCTGGCCGAGGTTACTGTCACTGTATAATTTCCTGCTGTTAATCCACTAAAGATATTAGATACCTGAGCCGGTCTTGTTGCAGTACCTGAAAGACTGTAGCTATAAACCGGATTATCATTCACTCCCGGAGCCGGTGTAGCCATTGTAGCGGTGATGACACCGTTGCTTCCGCCGTTACAGCTCACATCCGTTTTTGAAAGCGCAAAACCGGTGATTGGCGTTGCCGCTCCTAAATTTACCGGAATTGACTTTGTACAAGTGGTTGTAATATCCCTAACCGTTACCGTATGCGGTCCCGCTGCAATAGCAGCAAAGTTTGTCGAAGGTTGATAAGTACCGGCATCTAAACGGTACTCATAAGTACCGGATCCTCCGGTAGCGGAGAGTGTTAACGCGCCATCCCCGTCCATACAACTTGGCAAAGCGGTAATAGCTGCCTGCAATTGCAACGCCGGTAAAATGCTAATTAAACCTGATACAATTGTTGTACAACCATTTTTGTCTTTTACGGTCACATTATAGGTTCCCGGTACATTCACTGTAAAAGTTGGACTCGTTTGGAATCCTGCACCAATACTATATTCGAATGGAGCCATTCCTGTAGCTACATTTACTGTAAAAGTATAAGTTCCTGTTGCACTCGGACATTGACTTAATCCTGTAACTGTTATTCCAGAAGGAAGAGGATCTGTTGCAATAGCAATTGCTAATGGTGTTGTAATCACACAACCATTGCCATCTTTCACATACACATCCCAGGCTGTTGCTATAGCCGGATCTAAAACAGCTGAAGCAGAGCTAGAAAAAGTTCCCGCCAGATTACCGCTTATTACATACGAATAACGATATGGCGCAACTCCTCCGGAAGCAGTAACACTTACTTGGGCACCAAAATTACAATTGGCATTAACAAATGGATTAGCCACTAAAGCCAATGGTGCAGATTGCGCAACATTTATGGATGTTGTAGCAGTACATCCTGTAACCACATCAGTTACTACTATAGTTTGCGTACTTGCGGCTGTTAATCCTGAAACTGTTATCGTTGGATTTGTTTGTGGTGTACTTACAGCTCCTCCGTTGATTGAATAAGTATATGTGCCTGTAAAGTTCCCTATTGTAAACAATACTTCTCCATTAGATCCCGGATTACAGGTCACATTACTCATCAATTGACCTGAAACCGTAATATTATTTACCGGTGCTACCGTATATGATTCCTGGTAGGTACATCCGTTCGCATCGGTTACTTGGAATAAATAGGTTCCAGGTGTCAGACCGGCAAACGTAGTTGTCGTTTGCTTAGGTACTACCACTGGCGAAGGTGCTATTGTTTCATATTGCAACACTCCAACTCCAACTCCACCGGTAACTCCGGTAATTTCAACAGTACCGTTAGCTAAACAAGTAACTGGAGAAGTGGTATTAAAAGTCAAATCTGTCGGTGGGTTTAAAGGCGGGATATTAACACCATTCACTAAGGTAAATAAACATCCGTTGGCATCTTTTACCCAAACGTCAAAAGTGATTCCTGTATAAGACTGATAGGTATTTGATGACGTATAATTAGCTCCGCTATTAAAACTATAAGTATAAGGTGCTGTTCCTGAAACTCCGGTTACCGTAACCGTTGCCAGTTGTGCCGCATTTCCTGCACCGCAACTTAAAGATGTCGTCATTAACGAGGTGGCACTTAAAGCATTTGGCTGGGTAATGCTAATTGAAGTTGGTGCTGAAATACAATTTTTACTGTCTTTTACAATAGCCGTATACGTTCCTGCCGCATTCAGCCCTGTAAATACATTTGAAGGTTGGAAAATTACTCCGTTGTCTATACTGTACTGATAAGGAGCGATCCCATCTGCCGCAGTAATCACAATACTGCCATTCGAACCGCCATTACAACTTACATTAGTTTGAGCAAAAGTCAATGTTGGAGTCGTATTTGGTGTAACAATAATTTCATTAGAAATTGCCTGACAACCTTGACTGTCGGTTACTCTAAATACATAACTACCCGCTGTATTGGTTATAAAAGGAGAAATTGTCGGCGCATACCCGCCACCATTGAATGAAACTTCATAAGTTGTATAAGTTCCTGTGCCTCCGCTTGGAGTTAAAGTAATACTGGCATCAACTGCGCAGGTTAAATCTTGCGTCAAGTCTGCTTGTAATAACACTTGTGGTTTTACTTCATAAGTAGTAGCAGCTATACAACCATTACCGTCTTTGATACTTACATTGTACGTTCCAGGCGCATTGACTGTAAATGTTGGGCTCGTTCGGTAGGCTCCACCTATACTGTATGTTGGTATACCTACATAAGTTCCGGTCAACGTTATCAATAATGGCGATCCTGTAAAACATTGTAAACCTACTGGGTCAATAGTTGGAGACGGATCTATTGTAATTGTTTTATCTATTTTAAATTCACAACCGTTGGCATCTTTAACCCAAATATCCCAATTTAGTTTTAAAGGCAATGGCAAAGGATTTAATACTCCCAAATTACTAGTATTGTATGCTCCGGCTTGTGGCGCATTATCCTGGACAAACGCATATTGATAAGGGCCTGTACCACCAGTTGCAGAAACGGTAATTTGAGTACCCGTGTTACAATTGGCATTTGTTTCATTCGAAATTGTTGCCTTGAGTGGTTGTATGGGTTGTGTTATCTCAAAAGTGTAAGCTGCAGAACAAAGTGTGCCTGTTACTTCTTTTACTTTCAAAACATAATTTCCAGGAGGTAAATTAGCAATATTTCCAGATACTGGTCCGCCTAATGTACCCGTTAATACCCCATCTATTGGTGGAATAAGTGGCATTAAAGTTAAAGCATTTACGATCTCATACTTAATATCTGAAACCGAAGAATCAAAATCCCGAACTGTAAATGAGATATTACCATTTGCACTCCCATTACAAGTAACATTTGTAGTACTTATTCCGGAAATATTGATTGTCGATGGAGAGTTAGGTGTTTTGAATTCATAAATTGAAATACAATCAAAAGCATCTTTTACTTGAAAAAAATAGGTTACACCATGTAATAAACCAGTAAAAGTATAGCTATTACTTGCTATAGCGGCTGTTTCAGGTTGACCAAAAATGGAATATCTATAAGGTCCTGTACCTCCCGAAGTTGTTACTGTAATATCAACACCCGTTGCACAATTATTTGAATCTACTGTACCTGATACTACTAAATATGGAGGTGTTTCTATTCTCTTTTTAATACTTCTGTATTCACATCCTTTTGCATCAACAATTGTAATATAATAATCCCCAAAATTTAAACCTCCAAAATTATGAACTATTGTTGGCGAAGCCCCTGCTTCTGAATAAGTGGCTATTAAATTAAACGAATTGTCATATAAATTATACGTGAATGGTTCCACTCCACCAGAAATAACTGAAACATCAAAACTTCCAGGTGTATTTGCATTGCAAATTATTGGATTACTTACAATCCCAACTGTAATAGGTAACGGTCCTTTTAAAATAATTGTTCCCACTGCATCACAACCTTTATTATCTCTAACAACATAATCATAATTTCCCGCAGCTAAACCGCCAAAAATATTTGAAGAAACAAAAGTACCTGTCACTCCTGTTATACTGTATGTAAAAGGACCTTCTCCTGTTAAGGCTGTTAATTTTATAGATCCGTCTGTGTTCCCATTGCAGGTAGGGTCAACCGCCGTATAACCTGCTGTAGGTGAAACTGCCGTTGTAGTGGTAATATTTGTTTCCTTTGTACAACCATTAGCATCTGTTATTTCAAACTGATAGGTATCTGCCGTAGAAGCTGTATAGGTAAAAGTGTTCCCTGCAAATGCTGTTGCTGCACCATAAGTGCCAGTTCCTATTTTAACTTTATATGAATATGGCAATTTTCCTCCATTAGTAGTCACATCTATAGTAGCACCAGTTGGTAATGAACACGTTAAATCCTTCGTTAAAATAGCATTGGTTGTTAACGGAGGTGACACTATTGTTGGTGTTGTGCTTGAATTGATACAGCCATTCCCATCTTTTACGGTAACCGTATAACTACCTGCGGCATTTACAGTAAACACAGGACTGCTTTGGTAAGAAACACCTCCATTTATACTATAACTTAATGGAGAAATTCCTGTCCCTGTTGCAGTAAAAGTAAAGCCCGTTGAAACAAAACATTGATTTGAAGCTAAAGCTGGTGTACTAACCGTTGGTAAAGCATCACTAATCACGGTTACTGTGGCAGTTGCAATACAGCCATTAGCATCTTTCACATACACATCCCATGATAGGTTTGCTCCTGAATTGGTATCAACAGTTATTATATTACTGTTACCATAAGTTGTCGGAGCGGCAGCACCCGCAATCACAGCCGCATAGGTATAATTTAGCGTTCCTCCTGAAGCAGTTACCGTAATTTGTGAATTATCATTGTTACAATTCACATTTGTGGCAGTGGCGGTAAATGTTAATGTAGCTGTAGGTTCTGTGATTGTTACCGAAGCGTTTTTGACACAACCTGTCGCATTATCTTTAACTTGTACAGTATACGTACCCGCAACCAAATTAGTTAAGGTAATAACATCTCCTGATTGACCTTGCGTGTATGGTAATGCAGCAGGAACCGTTGTTACTGTAATAGTATAATTTCCTGTAGAACTAAATCCCGAAACCACATAAGTAGCAGCTCCTGTACTTCCTCCTTTACACAATACATCGCTGGTTACATTGCCTGAAATGGCAATTGGCGTAACTGACAGTACATTGTGGGATTGGGTATAATAACAACCGTTGGCATCGGTTACTTTGAAAATGTAAGTACCGGGTAATAATCCTGTAAAAACACCTGTAGTATTTGAAGTTGCAGAAGCTAGAGGAAAAGTAATTTCATAAATTAATGTTCCCACACCCGTTCCGGCTGTTGGTACAACTGTGACTGTACTTGTTGTTACAATACAGGTAACCGCAGTGGTGCCAATGGTACCGGCAACAGGCGGGTTTAATTTTAATAGTGTAACGGAGCCTCCTGTTGTACAACCGTTAGCATCCCTAACAGAATACGGAATCGTTTGATCTGTTCCGTTATCATTTATGGTTAAGGTACTGGTATTTGTATACCCTCCACCGTTAAAACTGTACTGATATGGAGCTGTTCCTGTGGTAGGGACTACAATTGTTATTGTCGCTGATTGTTTGGTATTGGTAGCACTACAACTAAATGCAGTTGCAGTTGCTGAAGCTATCAAAGCTGTAGGCTGTGTTAAAGTAACCGTTTTGGTTATAAAACATTCTTTACTGTCTTTGATGTAAAAAGTATAGGTTCCGTCCCCTAATCCTGAGAATAACGAACTCGAAACATACGTAATTCCATCGGTGCTGTAAGTGTAAGGTCCAACTCCACCTGATGGTATTATTTGTACAGATCCATCTGAAACTCCATTACAGGTAGGATTTACAGAATTCAGTGTTGCCGTTACAGGTACTAGAGGATTTATCGTTGCTGTTGCCGTAGTACTACATCCTTTTGCATCTTGTATCTGAAATTGATAGGTGCTTGCAACAGCAGTGGTATAAGTAAAAGTAGTCGCTGTTGGTTGCGCTATTGTCCCGGGACCTGTTCCAGAAAGTACCGTTACCACAAACGGCGCATTTCCGCCTGTGATTGTCCCTGTGATTACTGCATTTGGACTGGCGGTACAATCTAATGTTTTGATATTGGTGATCGCCGCTGTCAATTGAGGCGCAATAGTAATATTACTTATGGTCGCAGTACAACCAAAACTATCTGTTACCACAATACTATGCGTTCCCGACCCCACATTATTGAACGTATTGGTGTTTTGAGCCGGAGCTCCATCTAAACTATACACATAAGGCGAAGTCCCTCCTGAGGCATTTACTACTAATGAAGCTTGGTTCACGCTATCAAAACAGATATCTGAACTTGGATCCAGCGTTGCTGTTACTGTTGGCGGAGTTACTACTGTCAAAACCGTCGTGTCATCGGTACAATTGTTGGCATCATAGCCCCGAACAATATACGTTCCCGGCGCAACATTAGTAAATATTCCGGTATTTTGAGACGGTCTGACATTGGTCGTTCCTACTGCATCCCATAATTCATATCGGTATGCTGTAGTTCCTCCAGTTGAACTGGCAGTAATGGTGGCTCCGGTAGTACAAGTTGCCAAACTAGTTACACCAGCGGTAGTCACCAATGGTGCTGGTGCTGTTAGAATTTGGGTAAATGATTGTACACAGGTTCCAGTCGATGTAACATCATAGCGTACTTTTACATTATAGGTTCCATTGGTTAATCCTGTAATCGTATAAGGAGATGTCATTTGGGTAACCCAATTCACGCCATTATCAACAGAATATTGAAAGCCTTTTGTAGCTTTAAAATATTGAGCTGCTATAGTAATTGTTCCGTCTGCAACTCCAGAACAACTTATAGATTTGAAGCCAGTAATCGCAGCGGTAAACGCATTTCCTGATGCCACCACAAAAGAAAAATCACTTTGAGGCATACAGGATAAGGCAGTACTTGTCGAAGTATATTTAACTGAAATCGTATGATTCCCCGAAGTTACCCCAACAAAAATATTTGAAGGGACATTCGTATTGGGTACTCCATCTAAAAGATATTGATAACTATAATTTGCATTTGGAATAGTTGTAACCGTTACGGTACTCGTTGCAGTACCGTCACAATTAAAGACAGGATCAGTATACGCAATAGTAGGTTCAACCGGTACGGGGTCAATGACAATATTTGACATGGCATAAATACAGCCATTGGCATCTCTAATGTATACCGTGTAGGTTCCCGGTGCTTTATAAACATCGTTAACTGTTGTCCATGTCGCCTGATTGTCAAAGCTATATTCATAAGGGACTGTTCCCCCTTGCGGATTGGTAATACGGATTTTACCTTCTCCGGAAGGGCCACAACCCGCCAGTTCAGACACTCCGGCAGAGGCCGTTAAAGCAGTCGTTGGTTGTGTTATGGTGATTGTTTGAGCCGTAGTGAAACAATCGGTACCAGCCAGTGCGTATTTAACAATCGCATTGTATGTGCCGGCACTAAGGTTTGAAAAAGTCGGATTGGCTAAATAAGAAGCTCCATTATTAATACTATAGGCCAGAGTATAGCCATTGGCATTGGTAACATTAAAATTAATGGCACCGCTGGTATCATTATAGCATTTAACATTGGTTTGACTAACCGTATAAACTGGTGGAGGCGTTGCAGCAACGGTTATTGTGGTGGTTGCGCTACAACCTTTACTGTCTTCAACAATTATGGTATATATTCCCCCTGAAGGAAGTGGATTCGTAACTGTAATTTGTGGAGTGGATTGAAAATTACTCGTGCCATTGATATAATAAGTATATGGCGGGATACCTCCGACAGGATATACTGTAATTTCCCCGTCAGCACAGGTCAATGGTTTGGTAAGAGCCGAAGTGGCCGTAAGCAGCGGAGGATTTATTATTTCAATATCTTCGGAATAATCACAACCATCATTGGTCCAAACTCTCGCGGTATAAATTCCGGGAGTTAAACCCGAAAACTCATAATCACTGGTCATTATAGGGCCTACACTGTTAACCAATGTTGCCCCTTGATAAATACTAAAATAATATTGCGGACGCACATCATTGGCCGCCAATTTTATCGCTCCTTTTCCTCCGTTACAAAGCGGTTGGCTAACAAATTTTGAAACCGTAAAATCTCTTTTTCGGATAAGAATATTCGGTACCGTAAAAATACATGGATTGGTAGCTACCCCTACTTGTCTAATATATACCGTATAGGAATTGGGCGTAGTAATAGAAAACACGTTCGAGGTTTGGTATGGTCCGGCAACATTCAAACTATATTCATATCCACCCGGAACTCCTCCAACTGTAATTTCACCCAAGGTATTACAGATGATATCCCGGGAAGTAACCGTTGGATTTAAAACGTTTTGATATACATTGAAATAAAAAACACTGTAACAGCCTCCAACATAATTTATGGTAACCCTAAATTGTCCCGCAGTATTTGCCGTGTAGTTGGGGCCTGTACCGACCTGATTCCAGGTACATGCTGAATTTTCATTCGCACAATTAGCAACGGTAACTGCCGCACAACTGCTTTCATTTAATTTTTGCCATACAATTGATGCCGCATCACTGATTCCTGTATTAATCAATCGGGTAGCATTGGCACCACACAGGAAAATATTAGGCAAGACCTTTCCGTTGTTCGGACAAATAGGCAATAAATCTGCAAAAGGGATAACCGGGTTCGTAATTGTATTTCCATAAGGAACAACGGTAATCTCTTCATCAATAGACAAACAGGTACCCGAAGCGGTATTACGCACATAATAAACCCCTGTTTGAGTGGCCGTATAGGTTTGAGCGGTTCCAATAACCGGTGTTCCTGTTGGACTTGTTGACCAAGAATAGCTGGCATATCCATCTGAGGCGGATAGTACCACACTGACCCCGCACAAGACTTCGGTTCTCTGAAAGGTACAATTGGTAATTCCTACTAAAAAATTAGTAGGCTGTGCTGTTCCAAAATTACAAATGGTAGTAGAAAAACTAGCATCATCCGTAATTTGATTGGTATTTACTATCCCTCTATACGTTGCAAAAGCCTGATTCTTAATTTCATTCGAACAGGCATTACTCAATTCATTACAAGTGGGAACCACCTGTACTTTTATTCGTATGGTATATTGAGGGTCATTAATTTCTACGGAAGTATTGGGAATCGAAAAAATAATTGTCCTCGTTAACGGATTGTATGGTTGTACCGTTGCCCCGCCTGAATTGGTTAAATCGATATCCCCAGGATAATTAAAAATAATATTTTCCGGAAGTATGTCTTTTATCGTAAAATTAGCCACATTGTCATTCCCAATATTTTGATAATTAATTTCATAATACAAATTTTGCCCTAAAGTAACATTAGCGTTACTGGCATCATTCCCGGAAGCATCTTCCACTGTTTTAGTGAGGGCAATATCAGGGGCAATAACATCTACGGCAAAAGCATTAAAAAAACTAAAAACGGGATCAGCCTGACCTTTAGCTACCTGCACGGTAATTGTCGCAGAAGTGGCATTATGGTTAATAACCGATTTTTCAGCACTTAAAACACTTTCTATACCCGTATCATACCCTAAAGTATTGCTACTGCTGGGGACTCTATCCGTAAAATAACCATTTGCGTCAGTTATAGCACTATTAAAAAATTTATTGGAAGCCCTTTGAGGTGCATTAACGATGGCTTTACCATTGATTTCCGTTTTACTTCCAATCTCTCCTTTATCTCCTTCCAAACTCGCAAAAGCATATTGTATGTCTATAACTCCGGAAGGCGGTGTTCTAAAACCTGAAATAGGAATAGATAAAGTTTTATCATCATAAATACTGCTGAATCCATCAAATGTGGTGATTGATTTAGTGGTTGCCTTAGCATCCTCATAGACCACAAAAAGTGTCCATCCGGCCGATAAACCTGTCGATGAATTAGATCCTAAACTCGAAGTGACATTAGCTACCGTGAAGGTCCCTTGGGGGTTGGCTAAACCGGATACTAAAGTGGTCACATCAGCATAACAAGCGTAAGGGGTATTTGTAGGCTCATTTTTCCCTGCTGCAATGGGAGCAACTACTGCATCATAAATAAGTTCGCCTGTAATATCCTTATAGGTTGTATTTCCGGGCAATTTCAATTTTATTTTATTGATATCGGTTCTACTTTGTGGCACCTGAAGTATGGCTCCCCAATACAATCCCGCATAGGCAATTTTAAAACAGGTTGTAGTAGCGGGCATTTTTAGATTTGCACTACTTGAACTGAAGGTAGTAGCATCAGAATCAATATCAATATATTGCATATTTGTACTCTGGTTGACACTATTGTCATTGAGAGCATTGTTATTCTTACCCAGAATATTGTTCCCAATTAATAACATATTTCCTTTTAACTCTTTATTATACCTAATGGTAAACGGTTTGTAGTTTTGGGCATTGGATGTCAAACACACGAATGCGGTTATAAAAACCAAAAAAGTTTTAAGAATGGGACTTACGAACATAGTCTCCTTTAGTTTGCTATTACCTTTGGTGAATTTCAATCTAAAGAAAACTTCAAACCAATTAAAAATAGGAATGCTATTAACTAAAAATGTTATAACAATTAGTAGGTAGATTTTTAATTTCATTGGGTAAAATTATTGTTCCAAGCAATATTGCCTGAAGGTTTTTTTATTGATTTAAATCAACCCCCAGGGGCATGAGGGTTAATTTAAAATTGTACAAAACTGGATTTATTTTTTAAAAAAAATTAATCATTACTGTCTTTTTCATAACTGATTTTATTCATTAATTTTCTATTTTAACTATAGACAACTTACCATTGTAAGGCTTATTTCCTTTTGATTTTAACGCTTTTTTCGCATCTTCTATAGTATCAAATTTATCATAGTAAATGAAATATTTACTTGTGTTAACATCGTAGAAGAAATCTATATTTGATTGGCCTGCAGCAACCGATCTTGTTAAAAAACCATCTCTTTTAGCAACATCATTATGCACAGCAACTATTAAATAATACCCACTCTCCACATTTTTAATATTTTTTAAGATTTGCATATTAGACTGCTCATCACCATAATCAAAATCCTCCGCTTTTAAAGGAACTGCACTAAAAGGGGTCTTCTCTCTTATTCGGTTTAATGTCGCTTTATCCTGCAAATACCTACCTTGATCATTCTCAAAAGCAGCACGTTTTATTCTTCGTTTTTTCTCAATCTCAGTATCCGCTTTAATTTTTTCTAATGAAGAAATTAAAATCAAATTTGACTGTTCCGTTTTTAATTGTTCCGCTTTTAACGTTTCTACTGTTTTTAGATAGTATTGACTACTTGCGTCGTTTTTATCAGATCTTTTTTTGAGTCTTTCTTTGTATAAATTATCTAATTCAATAATCTTTTCACTCTGACTTCTATTAAGTCCTGCTAGTTCTGATTTTAAAGATTCCAATGCACTGTTTTCTGCAGAAACACTTTTGAAAGCCTTAGGCTCTTTGAAAATACCTTTTTCACTTAAATCATTTTCTTCTTTTAAATCTTTAAGGTCTCTTTCTTTATTCGCAACCATTACATTGAATTTTGTCAATAATTGTTGTTGGATATTTTTAGAATCTCCTACCAATTTGGCCAAATTATCCATCGATTTAGCATTATCATCCTTAGGTATGTCGGCTAATCTCGCTTGGGAGAGAGCATCGGCTTTGGTTTTGGCATCCGCAGCTAATTTCTCTTGGGTAAGAGCATCTGCTTTAACTTTAGCATCAGTAACTAATTTCTCTTGGGCAAGAGCATCCGCTTTGGCTTTCGTTTCAGCAGCCAATTTCGCTTGGGCAAGAACATCCGCTTGGGCTTTGGCATCCGCAGCTAATCTCGCTTGGGCGAGAGCATCCACTTTGGCTTTAGCGTCCGCAGCGAATTTCGCTTGAGCAAGGGAATCGGCTTTAGTTTTAGCATCCGCAGCTAATTTTGACTGAGCAAGAGCATCCGCTTTAACTTTAGCATCTGCAGCCAATTTCGCTTGGGCAAGGGAATCCGCTTGGGCTTTGGCATCCACAGCTAATCTCGCTTGGGCGAGAGCATCCGCTTTGGCTTTAGCGTCCGCAGCGAATTTCGCTTGGGCAAGAACATCCGCTTTAACTTTAGCATCTGCGGCTAATTTCGCTTGAGCAAGAACATCCGCTTTAACTTTAGCATCTGCATCTAATTTCGCTTGGGCAAGGGAATCAGCTTTGGCTTTAGTATCTGCGGCTAATTTCGCCTGAGCAAGAGCATCCGCTTTAACTTTAGCATCCGCAGCCAATTTCGCTTGGGCAAGAGCATCCGCTTTGGCTTTGGCATCTGCGGCTAATTTCGCTTGAGCAAAGGAATCGGCTTTAGTTTTAGCATCCGCAGCTAATTTTGACTGAGCAAGAGCATCCGCTTTAACTTTAGCATCCGCAGCCAATTTCGCTTGGGCAAGAGCATCAGCTTTGGCTTTAGCGTCCGCAGCTAATTTCGCTTGAGCAAGGGAATCGGCTTTAGTTTTAGCATCCGCAGCTAGTTTTGCCTGAGCAAGAGCATTGGCTTTAGTTTTAGCATCCGCAACTAATTTCGCTTGAGCGAGAGTATCCGCTTTGGCTTTTGCATCTGCGGCTAATTTCGCCTGGGCAAGAGCATCCGCTTTAACTTTAGCATCCGCAGCTAATTTTGACTGAGCAAGAGCATCCGCTTTGGCTTTAGCATCCGCAACTAGTTTCGCTTGAGTGAGAGCATCGGCTTTAATTTTAGCATCAGCAGCCAATTTCGCCTGGGCAAGAGTATTGGATTTGGGTTTAACTTCAGTAGCAGATTTTGCTTGAGCGGCAGCATCGGCTTTGGCTTTAGTGTCTGCAACTAATTTAGCTTGAGTAAGAGCTTCGGATTTGGCAGTGGTTGCTAGTTTTGTTTTGGCAGCAGCATCGGCATCCAACTTGGCTTTGATATCAGCGGCTAGTTTAGCTTTGGCATCTGCGATTTCTTTCAGTTTAAACAATCGTATTTCTTCTTTTTCAGCGACCAAAGCAAGTTTAAGCTCCTTCAATCTTTGAGCGTCAACAGGAGATAAAATCGCGGATTCTTTTGGTTTTACAGGAACTGATTTTCTTGTTTCTGCAGCAGGAACAATAGATCCTTCTTCCTCATCATCTCCATAATAGTAATTATTACTTTTAAATTTATAAGCAAAAACAATTTCATGCGAAGATCCAAAATTTGATAGACTACCCATCCCCTTTTCAAAATTATACTCAAGAGAAATTTTTGGAGTTATATTCAAACCTATTCCTCCGGAAATCCCATATACAGTATTATAGCCTGCTTGGGTCCAAATCCCTTTAGGAATAGCAAACATCATTAATCCTGAGATAACCGTTTTATCTTTTTTAAACGCCGTCTTAACTAAAGCAGAAAATTTACTTTTATCAAAAAAACCGTAGGTGTCTAAATATCCTGTATGCATGATGTGGGCTTCAATACTTTTTTCAGGATCGTCTTCAACTGTTTTAGACGTTTTAAGATTATATAGAATCAGATTATTTACTGATAGGCCAAAATCAAGAAATGCTGTCCCGTAGTTTATCCCTGGATTTACAGTAATTAAGGCATTTGAAGGTATGTTTTCTAATGATGGATCCGGATAATTTGTAACAACCTTAGTTTTATTTAAACCACTTTTATAAAATCCTACATTCATACCAAAAGTTAGATTACTATCTTCTTCTAGTACAACATTATGAGCAAAATTTGCAACAGCACCAAAAGTGGTTAAAACACCATAATTTTGTTGAAACAATCCAACAGCAATTCCTTCATTTTCTCTAAATCTTCCGGAATAACTGAATAAATAGGTCTGTGGGGCATCATCAAATTGGATCCATTGTCTTTTATTATAAAAACTGACAATGGTACTCTGTTCTCTAACAAAACTAAAAGTAGGATTTATGAGGAATTTATTAAACTTTAAAGAATTTCGAACCGGGAGCGTAAATGAAACAACTCCATCCTCTTGGGAATAAAGCATCTGTTGGATACAGAAAAAAAAGACGATAACTAAAAAAATGTTTTTCATACTATTCCACTATAGTTATCGATCCCTTTTTAACTTTATGGTCTTGAGTCGTGATGATGTAATAATAAACTGGATTTACATTTTTGAAATCTATTCCGTTTTCTGGCCAATTATTTTGATAATCATTTGTTTTGAGTACTACTTCACCTAAAGAACTGATTAATAACACCTCTGTATTTGTCCCGCTTACATATTCTTGCGGTATAATCCAAGTATCATTTATACCGTCTCCGTTAGGGCTTATTAAATTTGGTATGTTTGCAACATCTGGAAATGGATTAGAATCAACTGCTGTGTTTACTACGAAAGGAAATTCGTTTGACACAACACATCCTGTAGTTTGAGTAATTACTACTTTATAACTTCCTTTGGTCGTTACCCCATAAGTACTTCCTGTGGAACCCGGAATAATAGAATCATTTAAATACCATTTGTATTCAGGATTGGAAGCCGTTGTTGTGACCGTTACTGCCAAAGTTTCATCTGGCGAAATCGTATTTGTATCTGGAACATTGATACTGCTTGTGAATTGATAATTTTGTAAATTGATAGAAGCATTAGCCACACAGGTTCCAAAATTAACAGCTACAGCATACTGTCCTTTTTGATTGGTTATATAGGTTTGACCTGTTGCTCCGGATATAGCTACATTATCCTTATACCATTGGTAGCTATTGCCTGCTACTGTACTTAATGTTGTTGAATTTGCACTCGAACAAAAAGGATTTCCAAGACTGGAAGTTATGGTGGTAACAGCTCCTGAAGTAGCTTCGCTTACGGTTACTCTGTTGGAGTAGGAATCTGAAGTACAGGAGCCATAATTAGTTTCAACATAATATTTCCCTGACTGATTCACGGTTAAACTTTGCCCTGTAGCTATAGGAGTTAAACTTGGTTCCTTAAACCAATTATAAGTTAATGAAGGGTATTTTAGTGGGGAATCATTAGATCCTGTACCGGGATTGTCTATTGTTAAAACATAACTGCCGCCGGAGCAATAAGTGGCGGTCGAAACAAAATTGTTAATGGAAAACGGAGCATCCTGAGCCTTATAATAGGCCGAAAAACTAATAGAATTAGGACTTGTAGCCGCTGGACTTGTACTTTTTATTCTTAGTTTATATTTTTCTCCGGCAGTTGTCGTTGGTACCGAAAAAGTTAAAGTTGCCGGAGAAACAGTAACAGTACCCGCACCAGAAGTAAAAACAACCGTAGGACTGGTAAAACCTCCGTTGGGATCTGAAAGTTCTACTACAAATTGATTTGTAGAACTCAAACCCGAAACTGGTGCAAAAGAAAAGGTTACATTAAAGGTATTAAAAGAAGGATTGGCACAAATTTGACTAAAAGGTAAAGTAGGCGTGCCAATAACTATTTGAGCATTTATACTATTAGTTAAAGGAAAAATAAAAAATAAAAAATAAAAAGAATATTTATTTACAATAGTAGTCATTGTGCATTCAATCTTTATTTTATCCAATTCATGAACATAATTTATAACACTGTTACATTGTATTTTTTACGTCTGAAATGAAAATCCTCCGAAAAAATAGTTCTTTTAATGATCGTTTGATGCCGTGATTTTAGCAATTCGTAATCTAAAGTCAGGCTTTTTTTCATTAAAGAGGTCAATAAATGTTTCCTTATTATCACTTTGAGAATACACATTAGAGAATGCACTATTGCCATACCAATTCTCTAAATCTTCATTATCCGAATTATATTCTGTAAAAATATTCCCTTTACAAAAATTGAAATACATCTCTTCAAATTTTATTTTTTTTAGATTTTCTCCGTTAATTTCAATTTTATTATTCAATAATACTGCGGGGTTAAAACCAGAAATTACACTTCTTTTAAGGTCAATAGAAGCATTTTCAGAAACATATACAGCTTCTTTAACTAAACCTGATTGAATATCGGCACTTATGTTTTCGCTATTATTAATCAATGTTAAATTTGTTGCAATAACTGATGTTTGCTTTTTAGCAAAATCAACTTCTTCTTTTTTATCATAAGAAGCAACATCTATACATCGTGAACCTAAACTACTTGTTAAATAAGAAGATCGAATTGCTAAGGAATTATCTATTCGACATTGTGTTCCAAAATTAAATTTATAATCATCACTACTTGACTTTAAAGAAACCATCTTATTTAAATTAAGTTCTCCACCAAATATTTCAAAAGAATCACCCGCAGAATAACTTACCATTATGTTCTCTAATATCGTTTTGTTCCCTACACCGGCTAACAATAATGCATTAAAATTACCTACTCCCTTAATTTTTTTTCCGGCAAATTCTATCCTTACAAATTTTAAAACACCTGAATTACTATTTACATTGTTACCTCCATAAGACGTTAAAGAAGTATCCAGATCAAAATTCACGGATGAAGCATTTCCAAATTTATTTGTAGGTGCATCTCCCAGTATAATTATTCCTCCCCAATCTCCCGCTTTTCTAGTGCTTCTGTTAGAAGTAAAAACGATTGGATCAGTCTCTAAACCTTCGGCAATTATAATGGCACCTTTAGTAATTATAAGAGAAGCGCCAGATTCATAATCCCCTATTATCACAGTTCCGGGTTCAATGGTAAGAGTTGCATTATTTGTTACGAAAACACTCCCTTGCAACATGTAAATGTTTTTCTTGTATAATTTTGTATTTACAGCAATATTACCCGCCAATATTTGATTTGCTTCACCATAATCAACTTTGTAAGGTTTAAATTCTGTCCAGTTATTTAACCAGTTATTAGAACCCGTTATTCCTTTTTCTTGCTGTGCACTTACCCCACAAACTACTAAAAGGAGCATCCATATAATTTGAGTAAAGTTTTTCATGGTTAAAAAGATATAAAATATTAATACTTGGGAACTATTTGAGTTAATAAAATTAAAAAAACTCATTACGAATTTTCTGAACTGCTTCAGAATACATCGATAACGAGTTTAAAAAAAAAATTAATATTCGATTATCGCTGCAACATTCTAAATCTAAAATTACTTGTTAATGAACATTAAAAAGGGAATTAAACTAAGCCTGACTAATCATTACATATCATTGAATTCATGTAGTGATTTCAATGTGTTTTCATAAAATAAAATTGCTGCCACTAAATTATCGGTATCTGAGTAAGGCACCATTCTCCTTTGAAACGCAACGGTTACGTCAAGAAAACTTGTAGTACTTTCGGCCTGTTCGGCCAAGATCTTTCTATTATCCGCATCATTGGGAATTCCCAAATCAGTCATAGTGACACCTGGTTTTGTAGCTAAGGCAATGTAGGGCAGTGTTTTAACAAGAACTTTTATACGCTCAATATATAATTCTAATAACTCCCCTTTTTTCATCCCTTGCAACTCTTTCTGATCATGGTATTTTTTTATTAATGCGGATGTACTAATAATACTTTTAGGAGCATTTTTATCTTGTGCGGAAACAATGCCTGTTGCTAACAAAAAACACACACTGAAAAAAATAATTTTCCCTTTCATACTTTTAATTTACAAATTAATTTATCAAACAAAAATATACAATAAAATTCAATTTACAACTTTGATACTGTTTTTTTTTGATTACAAAGGATTACAAAATGTAAAAAAAACCGTATTATATCGAACAAATTTGCATTTTATCGGATAGTTTGATTTTTTACTACATAAGTGGTAATAGGGGGATTAACAGGACTTTATAGCATTATGAAAGACTCCAAAAAAAAAACATTAATTCTCGTAACCAAATTTTTATTTATTAATATTAAACCTACACGTAAATAAAATAAAATTGTTGCTTTTTGACAAATAACAAGTGCTTTTATCTTTTTTAAGTCTTTTTTACCCAAAAAAAGTTAATTTTTATCTTAAAAAACAGCACTTATTCAATGTCATTTTTAAACATACTTTTACTGAAACTTTGCATCCTAAAATTTTAGACTAAACCATTTTCTGCTATCTTTGCTTCATGCAATTTTCAGAAATTTTAGGACAAGAACACATTAAAAGTCATTTGACAAAAAGTGCTGATTTGGGCAGAATCCCGCATGCACAATTGTTTGTTGGTCCTGAGGGAAGCGGTACTTTACCTATGGCGATTGCTTATGCACAATACATTATCTGCAGCAATCAAAACTCAGAAAACTCGGGTTCAAACGAAGCTTGCAACATCAAATTCCAAAAAACTTCGCATCCGGATTTGCATTTTATTTACCCAACTGTAAGTACCGAAGATGTAAAAACGAAACCAAAAAGCATCGATTTTATCACGGAATGGAGAGAATTTTTAAACCAAAATTCATACGGAAGTTTGTTTGATTGGTACCAAACCCTTGGTGTTAAAAATAAACAAGGAGAAATCAGGGTTGACGATGCCCAGGAAATCTTGAAATCTTTGGCTTTAAAATCCTACGAAGGCGGCTACAAAGTAATGATTATTTGGATGGCCGATAAATTAAATATTGCCGCTTCCAATAAATTATTGAAATTACTGGAAGAACCTACAGACAGAACGGTTTTCATCTTGATTTCAGAAAATGAAGAAGATATAATCCAAACCATTCGTTCCCGATGCCAAGTCTTACATTTTAATGGTTTGAGCGAGAAAGTTATCTCAGAAGCCTTAGTTTCTAAAGAAAATACAGAGCCTAAAACGGCTTTAAAAATAGCGCATCAAGCACAAGGAAATTATAACAAAGCACTGCAATTATTACAACCGGATAGCGAATCTGTTTTTTTCGAAAAATGGTTTGTTGATTGGGTTCGTGCCGCTTTTAGAGCCAAAGGAAATGCGGCCGCCATTCAGGATTTGATTCAATGGAGCGAGCAAATTGCCAGTTTAGGAAGAGAAACCCAAAAGAAATTTTTACATTTTTGTATCGATATGTTCCGTCAGGCTTTATTGCTGAATTATCAAACTGAAAGCTTGGTTTACATGGAACCACAAGTGGAGAAATTCAAACTGGAGAATTTTGCCCCTTTTGTAAACGGCAACAATAT
This sequence comes from Flavobacterium sp. ZB4R12, assembly GCF_048276375.1. NCBI lineage: Bacteria > Pseudomonadati > Bacteroidota > Flavobacteriia > Flavobacteriales > Flavobacteriaceae > Flavobacterium > Flavobacterium sp. ZB4R12. The sequence continues at coordinate 38,127 of NZ_JBLNKS010000015.1, forward strand.
AAATGATATTTTTAAAGAACTTTCGGATGCAATGTATCATATTGAACGCAACGGAAATGCAAAAATTATTTTAACCGATTTATCTATAAAACTTACCCGTTTAATTCACAAAAAATAAAAACATGAACAACATTACTTCTATTTTAATTTTGATTTTTCTGGCTATTACTTTTCTGCAATCCGGTTACGACAAACTGTTTTATTGGAAAGATAATGTTGACTGGTTAAAAGGTCATTTTGCTAAAACACAATTAAAAAACCAAGTGCCTCTGGCTTTACTGAATATTTTAATTTTAGAATTAATCTCAGGTATTTTATGTGTGGTTGGCTGCATCGAATTATTGGTAAACAATGGAAGAATATTTGGCTTTTACGGAGCGGTTTTCTCCTGCATCACTTTATTGATGTTGCTTTTCGGACAAAGATTAGCCAAAGATTATGATGGTGCCAGAACGATTGTTATCTATTTTATACCAGCTATATTGGCCGTTTATTGGTTAAACTAGAAACCACAATATTATTTAAAACAACACTTACTTTTTATACAAAAAAATGACTCCAAAACATCCTTCAGAATCCCTGACGATATTAACCGATTTGGTTTTACCGAGCGAAACCAATCCTTTGAATAATCTTTTTGGTGGCGAATTGTTAGCCCGAATGGATCGCGCAGCGAGTATTGCAGCCGGAAGACATTCCCGAAGAATAACCGTGACCGCATCCGTAAATCACGTGGCGTTTAACAGAGCTATTCCACTGGGAAGTGTCGTAAATGTTGAGGCTAAAGTCTCCAGATCTTTCAGAAGTTCAATGGAAATATTTATTGACGTTTGGGTAGAAGACAGACAATCTGGAAACCGTACCAAAGCCAATGAGGCCATTTATACTTTTGTAGCTGTTGATGAAAGTGGAAGACCTGTAGAAGTCCCACAAATAATTCCAGAAACAGAACTGGAAAAACAACGCTTTGATGCTGCATTAAGACGCAAACAACTCAGTTTAGTTTTAGCCGGAAAAATGAACCCTCACGACGCCACTGAATTGAAGGCGCTGTTCCAGTAACAAGCATAATTAACTTGTTTTGTTTTTATTAGAATTTAGATTTAAATATTATGACTATCCGTAAATAATACTAAAGGAAAATTAAACACTAATTCGTGAAATTTGTGGAAATTCGTGGCTAAAAAAATAATTATAGTCCGCTTAGCGGACAGTCATATAAAATATTCTTGAAAGAGAAAATTTACATTAAAAAAAGAAGTATTTTTACGAAAACAAATGTTCTTACATAAATGAAATTTTCAGGATAATTAGTCACCCTGTCAATTTCTTACAGTTATAAAATAATACAAATAGATGAAAGAAAAGGTAAAAGAGAAGATGAGTACAGAGAAAGAATCCAAATTAAAAGCGCTACAACTTACGCTTGACAAACTAGACAAAACGTACGGAAAAGGAACCGTAATGAAAATGGGAGATAAAGCCATTGAGGAAGTAGAAACTATTTCATCAGGGTCTTTAGGGATTGATTTGGCATTGGGGGTTGGAGGATATCCAAGAGGAAGAATCATTGAAATATACGGTCCAGAATCTTCAGGAAAAACAACTTTGACGCTTCACGCCATTGCTGAGGCTCAAAAAGCGGGTGGAATTGCTGCTTTTATTGATGCGGAACATGCTTTCGACAGAAATTATGCAGAGAAATTAGGTGTAGATATTGAAAACCTAATCATTTCTCAACCAGATAATGGGGAACAAGCTTTAGAAATTGCTGAAAACCTGATTCGTTCAGGAGCAATTGACATTGTTGTAATTGACTCGGTTGCCGCTTTGACTCCAAAAAGTGAAATCGAAGGCGAAATGGGAGATTCTAAAATGGGTCTTCATGCACGTTTGATGTCTCAAGCATTGCGTAAATTAACAGGAACGATCAGCAAAACGCATTGTACCGTTTTCTTCATCAATCAATTAAGAGAGAAAATTGGAGTAATGTTCGGTAATCCGGAAACTACAACAGGAGGAAATGCATTGAAGTTTTACGCTTCGGTTCGTTTAGACATCCGTCGTTCCACTCAAATAAAAGATGGTGACAATGTACTTGGAAACAGAACCAAAGTAAAAGTGGTGAAAAACAAAGTCGCTCCGCCTTTTAAAATTGCTGAATTTGACATCATGTATGGTGAAGGAATTTCAAAAACAGGAGAAATTTTAGATCTTGCAGTAGAATTTGAAATCATCAAAAAAGCGGGATCTTGGTTCAGTTATGGTGAAACCAAATTAGGTCAAGGCCGTGATGCTGTTAAGTCTTTAATAAAAGACAATCCGGAATTAGCGGATGAATTAGAAGAAAAAATTAAAGCCAGAATAAAAGAATTAGCAGAAGCATAAAACTAAAACCCGAAAAATTTTTCGGGTTTTTTTATTTTTACACGCAACCTTTTTCAAAAATTTTTATCTAATAAAAAAAACAGCCTCAACCTCATTTGAAGAAGCTGAATAGTATAAATTTAAAAAATGAAAAAATGAAAAAATTTGCCCTGTTTATTCTGTTAATTACAACCCTGACAGGATGTACTCTTGATAATGACAATCGAGATTCCTACACCTATGAAGTGCTTCCTGTTGATAGTTATACCCTGCCTGAAAAATTTACATTGGGAAATACGTATGAAATAAAATTAAAATATACAAAACCTACTGAATGTCATTATTTTCAAGGCATCTATTATAGTAAAGACCTCAATATACGAACCATAGCCATTCAAACAGCTGTAAATAACAACCAAGTTTGCACGCAATCAATCCCAGCGCAGTCGGAGATTTCTTTTAATTTTTATGTAACAAATACCGGATCTTATATTTTCAAATTTTATATAGGAAAAGATGCCGCTGGTATAGAACTTTTTGAAGAAGTAGAAATTCCTGTAGTCAACTAACAAATAGAATAAATTCTGTGGGATTAGATCAAATAATTAATGACTGTAAAAAAAATTACCCCAAAGCTCAAGAACAATTGTACCAATTGTTTGCTAAAAAGTTTTTTGGGGTATGCTTAAAGTATTCCAGTAATTATGCGGATGCCCAAGACAATTTACAAGATGGATTTTTAATTATCTTCAGAAAAATAGAACAGTTTAGCGACAAAGGCTCTTTTGAAGGCTGGGCCAAAAGAATAATGATAAATAATGCACTCCAAAAATACAGAGGTGTTCGGTATATGGAGGTTATAAATGAAAATATTCCTGATACGGCTATTGAAGTTGACGACGAGAACATTTCTATCGATTATTTAATGCAAATTATTCAAGAATTACCCGACCAGTATCGATTAGTCTTCAGCCTCTACGTTCTCGATGGATATTCTCATAAAGAGGTCGCAGAAATGCTTAAAATAACAACAGGGACCACAAAATCCAATCTTGCCAGGGCACGATTGATTTTAAAAGAGAAAATAGAAGCGTACACAAGAATTGAAATAAAGTCATTGGCAAAATGAACGATAAAAAAAACATAGACCGACTGTTTCAAGAAAGATTCAAAGATTTTGAAGCAGAACCAAACAATCAGGTTTGGATAAACATAGAAGCGGCTTTAAATGAAAAAGAAAAAGAACGAAAAATAATTCCGTTTTGGATGCAATTTTCAGGAATTGCCGCTGCTTTTATTTTAGGTTTATTTGCCTTGAACACGGTTTTAAAAACGAATCCTGAAATTGAAAACAGTATCGTTTTAGACACAAAAGTTTTAATAAATTCTCCTGAACACAAGGATTCTATTCCAAATAAAATGGAAAAAGAAACAAATCCTTTCGATATAAAAAACAGTCAACAAGTAGTAATAACTAACCCAAAAACCGTTAGAAACCATGAAAAAGAAATTACACCTTTTGCTCCATCAAAAGCCGCTGATGACAAAAAAAAGAATCAGAATAATACTAACCTTTATTTCTCAAAAAATCATCCACCGATAAAACAAACAGCGAGTGGTAAAGGCGTCATTAATTACAACTCATTAATTGTAGATAAAAACAGTGCGCAAAATACAAACTCGTTTGAGAACATTCAAAATCAAACGCTGGAAAAAAAGGCGTTCCAAGAGAAAAACGATTCTAAAATTGCAGTAATAGAATCTAAAAAACAACCCTCAATTATTCCGGAATCTCCAAACGAATTAGAGGAAATTCTAAAAAAGAAAGAAGAAGAAAAACAAACTGTAGTTCTTAAAAACAAATGGCAAATTGTTCCTAATGTAGCTGCAGTGTATCTGAATTCAAATTCGGGTGGATCGGCTATTGATCCTCAATTCTCAGAGAATCAAAAAACTGCCGATAACAGCCTAAGTTTTGGTATTGGAGTGAATTATGCTGTTTCTAAAAAAATAGCCTTACGAACCGGAATTAACAAGCTCACATTGGGATATAATACAAATAACGTGGTCTATTCAGCTGGTTTATCAAACAATAATTTGGCGAATATTAGTTATACCTCAAATGCATTAATTGAGATTAAAAACGAAGCCGCCCTTAATACACTAATAACTTTCGAAAAAGACCTGCAAAAAACAAATACAGGCGCATTAAACCAGAAAATGGGCTATTATGAAGTGCCTTTGGAACTTTCTTATGCAGTTTTAAACAAGAAATTTGGTATTAACGTCATTGGAGGAATAAGTATGTTATTTCTAAATCAAAATAAAATATCATTAGTTTCATCTGACACTAATGTGAAATTAGGAGAAGCAAAAAATTTAAACCAAATCCATTTTAGTACCAATGTTGGGTTGGGATTTAAATACCAATTAGTAAAATCATTTCAAATAAATTTTGAACCTATGGTTAAATATCAATTGAATACGTACTCCAGAGATTCTGGAAACTATAAACCTGTTTTTATTGGATTATACTCTGGTATAAGTTATACTTTTTAGTTTTATCAAATACTATTAATTGACTATAAATTATTTCCCGTACTTCCTCCCGAATTTCTTTCCGGTCTACCCCTTTTTTACCCAAAGTTTCCACGTGTGAATGTATTTTAACCCGCATAAGTCCGGGACTCCCACTAAAAAAAGTGTAGGAAAATCTTTTTTTATTGTCAGCAAAAGTAATGGGAACTATAGGTATTTGATGTTCAATTGCCAATCGAAAGGCACCATCTTTAAAAGTATCCAATATAACAGATTCATTATCTGGAACTCCACCTTCGGGGAAAATACAAATACTTAATCCTTGGTTTATCCTCTTTTGTGCCCGATTAAAAACTTCCATTCTACTTTTAGAACAACTTCGATCAACCAAAATACAGGTTCTTTTGTAGAAAAATCCAAATAAAGGAATTTTTGACAATTCTTTTTTACCCACAAAAACAAAAGGATTTCTAATTGCAGCGAGCATCAGCATAATATCTACCATAGAAGTATGATTGGCAACAATCATATAGCTGCTATCCCATTTCAGTCCTTGATTTTTGTCTATTTTGTAATAAAAACCCATTCCGAAAAGAATGATTTTTGCCCAAATACGGGCCATCTTAAAAAAGTAAGGATAACCACTTTCAGTCAAAATAGAAAGCACTAAAAAAGGAAACATCACAAGTATAGGAATGGCCATTAAAACATAAAACCATATGCGCCAAAGTGTCCAAAAAATAATTTTCAATCCTCTCATAAGGTCAAAAATAAGGAATCATATGTTAATATTATTAAAAGAATTAAATTTGAAACCTATTTAGTACTATAAAAACCTAAAAACCTTGTGAACTTTGCGAAAATCTTTGCGAACTTTGCGATCAAGAAAAAAAACATAATGGCAAAAATACTTACTGGTGTTCAAAGTACAGGAACTCCGCATTTAGGAAACTTACTTGGCGCAATCATTCCCGCAATAGCATTATCAAATAAATCCGAAAACGAATCGTTTCTTTTCATTGCCGATTTGCACTCGATAACACAAATAAAAAATGGCGAAACCTTAAGAACAAATACCTACAGTACTGCAGCAGCTTGGCTTGCCTGTGGTTTGAATGTAGATAAAGTAGTTTTTTACAGACAATCGGATGTGCCACAAACAGCGGAATTATCATGGTATTTAAGCTGTTTTTTTCCTTTTCAACGCTTGACATTAGCCCATTCCTTCAAAGACAAAGCGGATAGACTGGAAGATGTCAATGCTGGTTTGTTTTCGTATCCAATGTTGATGGCTGCCGATATTTTATTATACGATGCCCAATTTGTTCCTGTTGGAAAAGACCAATTGCAACACCTTGAAATTACACGCGATGTAGCGTCTCGTTTCAACCACCAAATGGGAGAAACTTTTGTACTTCCTGAAGCCAAAATTCAAGAAGACAGCATGCTTATTCCTGGAACCAATGGTGGTAAAATGAGTAAATCAGCGAATAACATTATCAATATTTTCCTGGACGACAAAGCGTTGCGTAAACAAGTCATGAGTATTGAAACCGACAGCACGCCACTGGAAGATCCAAAAAATCCTGAAACTTGTAATGCGTTTGCCATCTATAAATTATTAGCAAATGAAGAACAACTAGACATTATGAGAACCAATTATTTGGGTGGAAACTACGGGTACGGTCACGCTAAACAAGCCTTATTTGAATTAATCACAGAAAAATTCAAAACCGAAAGAGAAAAATACAATTACTACATGAACAACCTTGATGAAGTTGATGAATTACTTAAAAAAGGAGCCGAAAAAGCAGCAGTTGTTGCCAATGGCGTTTTGAATAGAGTAAGAGAAAAATTAGGGTTTGAGTAAATCTATAGAAAAGTTATCTATCTCATTCTAAATACAATAAAAAAACATAAATTTGCAAGATGCTATCTAAAAAACAAATAAATACCATTATCAAGGTATTAAAGCCTTATAATCCAAAAAGAATTGGGTTGTTTGGTTCTGTGGCAAGAAGTGAAGAAACAGCTTCAAGTGATATTGATATTTTATACAATTTCAATTCGCCTGTTACTTTATTTAACCTTGCAGAGATACAAGATAAACTCCAAAAAATCTTAAAAAAAGAGGTAGATTTAGTCTCAGAAAATGCAATACATCCTAAATTGAAAGATTATATTTTTAATGACTTGAAAGTAATCTATGAAAATTAACAAAAACATTTTCAGATTAGAACACATACTTGAATCTATTGAAAAAATCCAATATATAGTTAAGGATTTAGACTATGGAGATTATTTAGAAGATTGGATAAAACAAGACGCAATCGTCAGAAATTTTGAAATTATTTGGAGAAGCAATTGCTAATTTAGATGATGAAATAAAAGCTAAAAACCCCGATGTTGAATGGAAATTAGCAAAAGATATGCGGAATTTTTTGGTTCACGAATATTTTAAAGTAGATTTCAAAGCCGTTTGGGATACCATAAATATTCATTTGCCAAAGCTAAAAGATCAAATTACTAAGACCCTCGAAGAGACAAAAAACCTTGACTTATAGTAATTTATCTTTTTATATTGCCTCAAACAATTTCCCTGGCAAAGGTCGAATTACCCCTTTCAGTTCCATATTCAAAAGCATTCCTGAAATCCTATAAATGGGAAAATCACAACGCAAGGCAATAATATCCATTACTTCTTTTCCGGTTTTTAAAAGGTAATCGTATACTTTTTGTTCCTCTTCATCTAAAGTCACAAACAATTGTTTTTGCACGGGTTTTGTTTCTTTCTCTAAGTCCCAATTCAGGATATAAATTAAATCCGCTGCGCTGGTGAGCACATTTGCTTTTTGGGTTTTTATCAGGTTGTTGCACCCTTGGCTGTATTTATCGGTAACACGTCCAGGAACGGCAAAAACATCGCGGTTGTAATCATTGGCCATGTTGGCCGTAATCAATGAACCGCCTCTATCGGCTGACTCAATTACGATGGTAGCTTCAGACATACCCGCAACGATTCTGTTTCTTCGAACAAAGTTTTCTTTATCAGGATTCGAGGAACTCCAAAACTCGGTCATAAAACCACCGTTTTGTTCCACTTTGGCCACATATTTTTTATGGGTTTTCGGGTAAATTTGGTTCAAACCATGCGCTACAACTCCTATCGTCTGTAAATTATGTTCCATTGCCAGTTGATGTGCCACGATATCCACCCCATAAGCAAAACCACTTACGATTATGGGATCCAGCGGTGCCAAATCTTCAATCAGTTTTCTACAGAATTCTATTCCGTAAGACGTAATTTGACGCGTTCCCACAATACTGATTATTTTTTTATTTTTTAAGTCGATATTCCCCGAGGTAAATAACAAAAGCGGGCCGTCGATACAATGTTTCAACCGTTCCGGATATCCTTCTTCTTGAAAATAAACGGCATTAATGCCATTCGATTGTATAAACTCAAGCTCTTGAGTAGCTTTTTCGAAAACCGATTTGTCCTTTAAATTTTTCAGCAACATAGAACCCACACCATCAATTGCCGCAAGTTGTCCTGTTTTGGTATTGAAGACTTCTTCGGCACTTCCGCAATGGGTTAACAATTTTTTGGCCATAATATCACCAACTCCTTCTACTCTTTGCAGCGCCAATAAATAAAATAAATCCTGTTCTTTCATGCTAATCATTTGTGGGTGAAATGTATAAATTTTTATGCGGATTGTTAATAAAAATTGTGAATAAAATTTTGATAACTATTTTCGTTGTATAACTTTGTACGTATGAAAATCGAACTATACATCGCGCAGCTTTTATACCGTTATCAATGTGTAACCGTTCCGGGATTCGGAGCTTTTTTGACCGAAATTCAGTCGGCTCAGCTGAATGAAAGCACGAATTCATTTTCTCCACCAAAAAAAATGATTTCTTTCAATGCTAATCTAAAGAATAATGATGGATTATTAGCGAATCATATTGCTCAAGCTGAAAAAACATCTTATGAATATGCCGTAAGCGCCATTCAGTATGAAGTCTTTACTTGGAAAAAAGCATTAGAACAAAACAACGTGTTTTCTATAAAAAACATAGGCGATCTTTGTTTGAATGCCGATAATAATTTGGTTTTCACGCCTTACGATCAAACCAATTATTTGGCAAGCTCTTTTGGTTTAGCTCCTTTTGTTTCTCCTCTTGTAAAAAGAGAAATCTTTGAAAAACAAGTAATAGCAATTGAAGAAAAAGAAACAATTCAATTGGTTCCTGAAACAAGGACAGCAAGTCCATATTTAAAATATGCCGCAATTTTTGTATTAGGATTAGGTCTTACAGGAAGTGTTGGTTATTCTATTTACCAAAACCAAATTGCCTCAGAAACAATACTTGTTGAAACTGCTGTTCAAAAACAAGTACAAAATAAAATTCAGGAAGCTACTTTCTTTATCAAAAGTCCAGTTCCAGCTGTAACATTATCAGTTAAATCAGCCGTTAAGGAAGTAAAAATGCCGTATCACATTATGGCTGGTGTTTATAGAGAAGAAAAAAATGCAAATAAGACATTTAATCAATTAATTCATTTAGGATACAAAGCACGCCGTATTGCTCCTAATAAACATGGATTATTTCCTGTACTTTACGGAAGCTATTCTACTTTTTCAGAAGCGCAAAAAGCACAATCTGAAATTCAGAAAAAGCATAATCCAGAAGCTTGGATATTGATTGAATCACTATAATAAAAACAAAAATTAATAAATTATCTCTTTTCGAGATAATTTAAAATTTTGTGATTCTTGATAGTTGATTAATTTTTAATTAATTTTACATCAATAAGTTAAGATTTAAAAAATGAAACTCACTGCAAATCAAATTAATTTAATCAAGGATTTTTTTTCAAGACAACCCGTTTTGAAAGCCTATTTATTTGGTTCTTATTCAAGAGGTGAAGAAAATGAAAATAGTGATGTTGATTTATTGGTTGAATTAGACTATACACAGCCTATTGGTCTGGAATTCATTCAAATGCAAATAGATTTACAAAAATTACTTTCTAAAAAAGTAGATTTGGTTTCTGCAAGAGGATTGTCAAAATACATAAAGCCTATTCTAGACAAAGAAAAAAAACTAATTTATGCAAGATAGATATTCGTCACTATTTACATTAGAGTTTGTTTTTACGAAAAGCCAGGGCATTCTCTTTTAAAAAATTAATTTCTTTCAATATTTGAATTTCACAAAAAATGATTTTAATTGAAAATAAAATCAAGATAGATTAGGTAATAAAGTAACTCTTTTCAGAATTGGGTTAGTTCAAATTCAAACTCGCTTTGAACATTCTCAACTCTTCCCAGGTAAATTTATCGCCGTATTTTTCTTTTAAAGGCGAAATTGACTCTTCTTTGTAACCATAAAACGCTTCGGTCAATTCCTGAATTTTATCTTCTGGTAAAACATCATTAATGCTTATTGTTTTTGCAATAATCAATTTGGTTAAATGCCCTAAAATAGTATCCTCAGTGAACTTTCTAATAGCAGCAATTTCCTTGATGGAATTCTTCTCCAGCCACAATTCATAGGTTTCCTGCACGGTAGATTTCTTAGGTTCTTTTTTATCTGATTTCTTTTTTGAAGTGTAGCGTTCTAAATCTTTTTCATCCTCGATCAAGGTGATATTTACTTCCTTGAATTGATTTTGAATTGCTTCCGTTTTTCGGCTGATGTACTTTTTTATCTCTGACGAAGTCAATTTCTCTTTCGAAATAGTTTCACCTGCAACAACCGTTTCTATCAATAATTTGGCTTTCATTAATCGCAGAACGGCTTTGGTTTGCAATTCTTCCAGAACGATTAATTCATCGTAAAACGCTTTTACTTTTTTGATGCGTTTTACTTCCTCCAGTTTCCAAAGGATTTCAAAAACCAAATCATCCATTGGCTCCAGAAAGTAACGGAATGCCGCTTGAATTCTTTCCGAAATATGGTTTAAATCGGCGGTTTCCTGGCTGAAAAGCTTATTCAATTGTGATATGAATTTTTTGGATGGATCCAAAAGCTGTTCGATGACTTCCGTTTGTTTTTTGGCCCAAACGGCATGTTTGGATTTCTCTGAATTTTCTGAATTTTCTGTGTAACTGAATTTATGATTGCGCCATTCCTGAGCCAAATCACCCCAATCGAACGTGTTTATCAGATAGTTATGGATAAAATTTTTGGTTTCAAAATGCAATGCATTTTCTAGATACGAATCCGAAGCTTTGTTCAACGAATAATCCATCACATCCTGATCGTTAGAAATCCCGTTCATTTGCAGCGGAGAAAGCAAAATAAGACCCTCTAACGAGCGCAAACGCGACAACGCGACATATGCTTGTCCCGGAAGAAAAACTTGCGAAACATCAAGCGCAGCTTTATCAAAAGTCAATCCCTGGCTTTTATGAACCGTAATAGCCCACGCTAATTTTATCGGATAATGTACAAAAGTACCTAAAACCTCTTCTTCAATTTCTTTGGTCAATTCGTCTACTTTATAACGAATGTTTTGCCATTCATATTTTTCGACTTCTATGGTTTTGTTTTCTTCTGGAAAATGAACCAGAATTTCCTGACTCGAAAGCGATTTGACAATTCCCATTTTTCCATTGAAGTAGTTTTTGTCAAAGGACAAATCATTTTTTACAAACATGATTTGCGCTCCCACTTTCAACTGTAATTGTTGTTCCACCGGAAATATTTTTTCGGGAAAATCCCCAACAACATCTGGTTTATAAGTCACTAGCTTTCCTTCTAAATCTTCCAAAGCCTGCGCATTCATCGTATCGGCTTTGGCATTGTGCGTGGTTAAAGTGATATACCCTTTATTGGCTTTTAAATCAAAATCCGGTTTTACGTATTGATTTAAGGTTTGAATATCTTCTTGAGAAATCTGGTTGTTTCGCAGGTTGTTTAAAACCGCAATAAAAGTATCATCCGTCTGGCGAAAAATCTTGGATAGTTCAATGTATAACGGTGGATTTTGCTGCACGACATGCGAATGGAAAAAGAATTTTCCTTTGTAATATGTTTTTAACGTTCGCCATTCTTCATCCCGAATTACAGGAGGCAATTGTAATAAATCCCCGATAAACAAAACTTGGACTCCACCAAAAGGAGTGTTTTTTTTACGGACCGTTTGCATCATATAATCCATAGCGTCCAATAAATCAGCACGAAGCATACTGACTTCATCAATTACCAACAATTCCATATTGCGAATCACGGATTTCTTCAAACCGCTCATTTTGAAATGCCTGCGCAAAGTAGCTTTGGTTTCAAATTTGGTGCTTTCGGAAAATTGAGGCGAAGAATTGTCCGGAATAAATCCTCCAAACGGCAGCTGAAACATGGAATGTATCGTTACTCCGCCGGCATTTAACGCGGCAATTCCCGTAGGCGCAACAACAACGGTGTTCTTGTGCGTAGTTTGGATAATTTCGCGTAAAAGGGTAGTTTTTCCTGTTCCTGCTTTTCCGGTAAGAAAAACAGAGCGGTGGGTTTGATTGATGAATCGTAAAGTGTAGGTGGCGGCTTCTGAAATGGTTTGCATTAGGCGTGTATATATAGAGCTAAAGTATTGAAAATAGGAATACTATTTTAATTTTTGGAAAACATTTTATGTTTATAATTCGAATGTTTTTTAGCCCCGATAGCAGCGGAAATCCTCGAAATTTAGAAAGTGATTTTTTTCTGGTCGGAAAAGAGCAACCAAAGGAAGCTCCTTTTATGGGTAAGAAAAAACATTTTCTAAACGAGAGATTGAAGCAGATAGCGGGAAATAGCTTCAAAAAAAATGCCTCCAATCTAAATTTAGACGAAGGCAATCTTTTGAATTAATATAAAAAAATTATTTTTTAGCTTCTGCTTTTTCTTCCGTTTTAGCAGGTGACTTGTATTTCTCATTTAACAATTTGATGATCTCTTTTGTGATATCAAATTTGTCCTCAGCGTATAGAATTGAAGCGGCGTCACCTGTACCGTAGATGTATGCATATCCTTTCTCTTTACCGTATGTTTTGATGAATTTTTTCACACCACTTACTAAAGAATCCATTTCTTTTCCGCTTTCTTGTTGCAATTCTTGAGACAACGCTTGTTGCGCATAACTTAATTGTTGCTCTCTTTTTTGCAATTCAGCACCTTTTTGTTGTGCCCAAGCTTGACCATTTGCTTGTGCTTGACTTTGAAAATTAGCTGCATCTTGTTTAAATCTTGCAATTTCAGCTTCTAATTGTCTGCCTTTTTCTTCTGCTCTTGCTTTATATTTTGCTTCAAGGTCTTTTGCCTCTGTATATTCTTTCATTAATTCAGAAGTGTCTACGTAAGCTGTTTTTACTTCCTTAACTTCTGCTGGTTTGTTACAAGATACAAGTGAAATTGAAAGTGCGATAATTACTAATGCTTTTTTACTCATATTTTTAATATTTCTTTTTTGGTATTCGTGAATCTTCGATTTCATTTTAGTTAATTTCTAATTTTTAAGTATTGGTGACAAAAATATAAAAAAATAGATAGCATTGACATAAAGTTTAAAAAATGCTAAATATTTATGATATAAGATTTTACTATTGTGATTAATGAATGTATAATTTATGACTATTAAAAACAGACTTCATATCTTTTAAATAAACCGATTAGTTTAAAAATCCGACAATCACCTCAATTTCACCAAAAAATGCGCTTAAATGCACTTAAAATGAATTTTAGTTGTTTTTCAGGATGTAAATGTGTGAAGAATACTCAAAATTCTTCTTAGCTTCCCAATTAGATTGTAATCCGATAAAAAAGGCTTTTATAAAATTCATTTTTCCTGTTTTGTATTTTTCCGAAAGCAAGCTCACATAAAAAGAATCAAATTTCATAGGAAGCACTTTTACCAATTTCATTTCTTCTTTTTCGAAAAGCATTTTTATAGCCGTTTTAGAAAAATGCCAAAAATGAATCGGCACATCATAAGCAGCCCAAAACTTTCCGTAATGTTTTGCGTCGAAAGATTTAAAATTAGGAACGGCAATAATTAAAGTTCCGTTTGGCTTTAACAATCTTTTCAATTCTTTTATTTGGTTATCCAAATTAGGAACGTGTTCCAAAACATGCCACATCGAAATCACGTCAAAAGAATGATTTTCTAATTCGCTTGTTTTCCCAACAAATGAAACGCCTTTCCTTTTTGCAATAGCCTTTGCTTTTTCGCTTGGCTCCACTCCTATTGTATGCCAACCATTTTCTTTGGCCACTGATAAAAAATCTCCTGTTCCGGCACCAATATCTAAAACACTCCCTTTATTAGATTCTAGTGAATTGATTAAATTCAATTTGTTTTTAAGCGCAATGCTTTTAACAAAATGATACGCTTTTTCAAAGAAAGATTTTTTACTGTCTGTGTGTGAAATATAATCAACACTTTCGTAATATTTCCCTAAATTTTCTAAACTGGGTTGTGGAGATGTAATCAACATATCCAACTTCTCGTCATGATATAAGTCGAACATTTCCTGAGAAACGGAATGATCTTTAACGGTTAAAAAAGGCTGTTTGTTTAAAAAGTCCATTAATTAATATTGCTTTTATATTTTAATTTTAAACTAAACCCTGAAAACACCAAAGGATACTTTCAGGGCTGAATTATTTATTTTTGTAACTCTTCAATTATGCTAAGGCTTTACACCGTAGTTTCACGTGGAACAATCGGTTTAAGATTGTAGATTACCGACTTTTGATTACAGATTTAAATCAAAAATCGGTAATCTTAAATCTGCGATCATAAATCTTACCTTCCCATATAAATCAACAATACCGAAACATCGCTTGGCGAAACGCCGCTGATTCTTGAAGCTTGAGAAATCGTTACCGGACGAATCTTACTTAGTTTTTGCTTTGCTTCAATTGACATTGATTTTATTTTATTATAATCAAAATTCTCTGGGATTTTTACATCTTCCAATCGAGTCAATTTATCAGCGTTGTTTCTTTCTTTTTCGATATAACCGGAATACTTCACTTGAATTTCGGCTTGTTCCAAAATTTCCTGATCCAAATCATTCTCTGCAACATACGTAGCGACCTTTTCGAATTTCATTATATCTTCCAAATCAATTTGTGGACGAGAGAAAACTTTAAACATTTTGTCTCCTTGAGTAATCAGGGCCGTATCTTTTGATTCTAAAATAGGATTTGCTTCTGCAACCGAAACACTCGTTTCTTTGAAGAAAGCCACCATTTTTTCAGATTCATTTAATTTGTGCTCCATTCTGCGTAAACGCTTTTCAGAAGCCAATCCAATTTCATGCGACATAGGTGTTAATCTAAAATCGGCATTATCCTGACGAAGTAACGTTCTGTATTCAGCACGGGAAGTAAACATTCGATAGGGTTCTTCTGTCCCTTTGGTAATTAAATCGTCAATCAAAACACCAATGTACGCTTCATCCCTTTTCAAAATTAACGGGGCTTTTTCATGCACTTTTAAATGCGCATTTATTCCGGCCATCAATCCTTGGGAAGCCGCTTCCTCATATCCGGTTGTTCCGTTTATTTGTCCAGCAAAATATAATCCTTCCACTAATTTAGTTTCTAAAGTATGTTTCAACTGTGTTGGTGGAAAATAATCATATTCGATTGCATAACCCGGACGGAAAAATTTCACGTTCTCAAATCCTACAACGGAACGCAACGCTTTAAATTGAATATCTTCAGGAAGCGAAGTTGAAAAACCATTTACATAAACCTCACACGTATTCCATCCTTCTGGCTCCACAAATAATTGATGTCTTTCCTTATCAGCAAAACGATTAATTTTATCTTCGATGGACGGACAATATCTTGGCCCAAGGCTTTTTATTCTTCCGTTAAACATTGGTGAACGATCAAAACCTTCTCTCAAAATATCGTGAACATCAAGAGAGGTGTACGTCATGTGACACGATTTTTGAATAACCAGTGGTGAAGTCACATCTGAATAAGAAAATTTATCTGGTTTAGCATCTCCTTTTTCTTCATTCATTTTAGAATAATCCAAAGAACGGCCATCCACTCTTGGAGGCGTTCCTGTTTTCATCCTTCCTGCTTGAAAACCTGCATTCACTAAATCTTCGGTAATTCCATAAGCAGCGCTCTCGCCTGCTCTTCCTCCACCAAATTGTTTTTCGCCAATATGAATCAAACCGTTTAGGAAAGTTCCATTCGTCAACACCACAGATTTAGATCGAATCTCCACTCCAAGCGAAGTGCGAATCCCTTTAATTTTTCCGTTTTCAATAATCAACCCTTTCACCATTTCCTGATAAAAATCAAGATTTGGAGTTCCTTCCAGCATCATTCGCCATTCCTCAGCAAAACGCATACGGTCACTTTGAACTCTTGGCGACCACATCGCAGGCCCTTTGGACTTGTTCAGCATCTTGAACTGAATAGCAGTTCTATCCGAAACAATTCCAGAGTATCCGCCCAGCGCATCAATCTCACGCACAATTTGTCCTTTTGCAATTCCCCCCATCGCTGGGTTGCATGACATCTGGGCAATATTCTGCAAGCTCATTGTTACCAATAAGGTTTTCGAACCCAAATTCGCAGCAGCAGCAGCAGCCTCAGAACCGGCATGTCCCGCACCAACAACTATCACATCATATTCATCTAGAAACATCTTCTTGTATGATTTAATCCTTCAATTGTATTCCGGATTGTAATTTTGAAATCTATTTTTGTTTTGTTCCACGTGAAACATTGCATTATAAAATCTGCCGGTTATAAAAATGTTCCACGTGAAACACTTCGGCTTTGCATACTAAAAAAGAATTACCGTTCCACGTGGAACAGCGCTAATTTTTCATCTTCTTTACTACGCATTAAGAGCTCATCGTCCTCACCTTTGTCTTTGTATCCACAGTAATGCAAAACTCCATGAACCAAAACACGCTTCAATTCATCTTCAAAAGGAACATTAAAATCAACAGCATTGTCTTTTACTCTTTCGACAGAAACAAAAACATCGCCACTCAACTCATTCCCCATCGTATAGTCGAAACTAATGATGTCTGTTAATGTGTCGTGATTAAGGTATTCTAAATTGATTTTATGCAAATACTCATCATCGCAAAAGATGTAGTTTATCTCTCCCTCTTTCTTGTTTTCTGAAGTAATAACATTAGACAACCAAAAAGCAATAGCTTCTTCATTGTCTAAATTAAAGTCGGTTTCGTAATTAAAATTGATCATTTTTTATTAAAATATTCTTGAACCTTTTGATTAAAATTCGAGCGCAAAGGTAAGGATTGTCTATTTAATATTTCTATGCTATTCAAATAATCTAATAAAGCAGCTGGCAGCGCATTAGATTGATTATTAAACTCCTTTTTATTGGTTTCTGATTGGCGCTTATTTTCCTCCCCTTGTTGTTGTAGAGCAGTATTTAATTTTAATAATTCCTGCTTCATATTTAGAATTTTTTGAAGGGTTTCGTTTTTAAATCCTTTGTTTAATAACTGCTTTTCAATTTGCTTCATTTGTTCCAAAGCATTTTTTCCATTACCTCCTAAACCTTGTTTATTTAGTTCATTTTCCAAAGCTTCACGCAACTGCTTTTGCTCTTTATAAATTTCCATTATTGCTTGGGCATCGCCTTCACCTCCATCGCCTTGTTGACTTCCATCTTCTCCAGATTTTTCTTCTTTACCGCTTTCCCCTTTTTGACCAGCATCTGGTTTCTGACCTTTTTTAATTCCTTCCTTCATCTTCTCACCTAAGCCTTCTAGTTTTTTTATAATATCCGGCAATTGCATTCCTTGTCCTTGACCTGGTTTTGGTTTTCCTGAACCCATTCCAGACAATGACATTTGCATATTATTAAGCATGTCACTAAGCATGTCTGCCAATTTATTCGCAGCAGCAAGAGAATATTGCTGATGGGATAATCCTTTAGGAACTAAAGCATCGGATAAACTCTCTAAAGATTTGTCAATATTGTAATGTACATTGCCAATTTCTTTAGTCACCTCTTCGGCAATTTTAGGATTTCTTAAAGACATCGCAAACAAACTATCATCTACATGTTTGAACTGTTGTTTTAAATCCTGTTGGATTTTAATGTTTTTATTATAACCTGGAGAACCTGCTTTATGACCTTTAAACTGATTCATTAAATCTTCTTGTGATAAAGAAAATGCCAATAAATTATCCAGAATTTGTCTCAACATAGCGACATCCTCTTGCAATTGTTCCTTCTCATTTCCCTCCAAAGTTTGTGCCATTTTCATTGCCATTTCTTTCATTTTTTTGGCAGCACTTTTTTGATTTGGTTTCGCCTTATCTTTCTTGTCTTTCTTCAATTCCTCAGAAGCTTTCTTTAAATCTTCATCGATACTTTTTTCTTTAGCGGCATCTTTAGGAAGATCCATTGGCGATTTTAATTCCTTGTTCTCCTTTTCTAAATCTTTTAAATCTTCTTGAATTTTGTCAAAATCTGAATTGATATCTTCTTGTTTCTCCAGTTTATTTTCTTTTTCGTCCTCAGATAATTTATTCTGCTTTTCTGAAAGTTTTTCCAATTTATCCCCTAATTGTTCCGCTTTCTTTTCTACATAATACTTCTTAGTCAGCTCGACTAATTGTTCTAAATTTTTAATTTGGTTTTTACTGTTTTGTTTAAATTTATCTAACTTGGAAAGTAGCTCTTCGTTTTTAATTTTATTATTCAGTTCTTTTAATTCATCCAATAACTTTTGGTTTTTATCCAAATCTTTATCGGCTTTATCCATTCGTTTTTGTAATTCTTCTTTTAACCCGTCCTTTTTATCGGTTTTGAATTTATCCAAATTATCTTTCATTTTCTCCGCAAACTGTTTCATCATTTCATCTTGTTGCTTTTGGCGTTTGATGAAATCATTTACTTTCTGTTGATCTTTAAATTCAAGATTGTCTTTTTCTTTTCCTGTTTTTTGCAATTTTTCAATTTCAGCAATTTGCTTCTCTTGGTTTTTTAAGGACTTTTCTAAACCGTTTGTATTTTCATTTTGCTGATGCAAAATTTCATCTTCTTTCTCTTCATCCGTGGAAACACGATTCGAGAAAACGGAAGATTTTGTGCTTTTAAAATGGTGAATGGCATCGTTGTCATACACTTCAAAATAATAGTCATACGAGACTCCTTGTTCTACCGGAAGATTACTCGGGAACGAAAATACAAATTGATCGACTGCTGCTTTTTTAACAGCAATTGTTCCACGTTTCGCAGTTTGTGGTTTGTTTCTTTCGTAATACACAATTTGAAGTTTAGACAATTCATAATCATCGGAGATTTGTCCTAAAACATAGTTCCTCCCGACCTTCAAACTGTCTGGCGCATTGTTTACAGTAATCACTGGAAACTGATCTTTGACAATTGTAAGCTGATAATTCAGTTTTTCGTAGTTTTTTACCTTATCATTCGAAGTAAGAATTTGATAATCTGTGTTTTGAAGTATATTTTTAGATAAAGTAAAGCTGTTTTCAGTTTTCGAAAAAGGAATATTAGACTTTCCGTCAATCCAATCTACTTTTTGTGTCGCTTGTGTATCCATTTTCCAAGTTACACGAGTTCCTTCAGGAATAATGGCGTTACCGGTTCCTTTAATTGTTTCCTGTTTTTTATTCAAATAAGACGGAAAATTCAATTGCATTTCGAAATTAGCAATCGAGGGAACCGTAATCACTTTCAATTCATAATCCGAAGAAGAAACTGAATTGCCCTCCACGTGGAACAAAATAGCTACAGAAGGCTTTAGAATTTTAAATTCAAACTCCCCTGCTTTCGTGTTTTCCATAAAATAACTTTCGTCACCAATGAAAATCATGGCGTTCTCAGGAACAATTTTTCCTTCGGTTTTAACTCGAAGTATAAAGTCTTTCCCTTGTTCGGTTTGCAGATTCGAATTTAAAACCACAAACTTAAAAGGAGCAGGAGGTAAAAAGGCCGAATTGAAATGCACTACTCTATTCAAACTTTGCGAAATCACATTGCTATTACCGGAAAAATAAAAGAAGGCAAAAAACAAAATAGGAATAATCGCCAACGGTAAATATTTCTTATTTGTATTGAAATTTATGGCATTGCCAAAAGGGATTGGTTGTAACGCATTAGCTTTTTGTTCAATCGAAGCCACAAGCAATTCCGATTTATTCTGATGACTATCAGAATCTGCCAACTGCAGAAAATTAGTCAGCTTGTCGCTCACCTCTGTAAAATGATTCCCAATAATTGCCGAAGCTTGATTGTAATCTATTCCTTTTTGGAGTTTGAATAATTTAAAAATTGGAAACAAAATAAATAGGGACAACAAGTACACTTCAACTCCCACAAAGACCCAAAATAAAATCGTTCTTCCCATTGGCTTAAGCCAAAGAAAATATTCGACGAAAAGCGTAAATAGAAAATACAACAACCCTAAACCGATAAAGAAAATGATTCCTCGTATCAATTCATTCGTGTAAAACTTTCTGATAAAAGCTTCCAGTTTCTGATAAATAAAATTTGACTGCTTCAAAATTTATAACATGTTTTTATAACCAATAAAAGTAACCATTTTTAAATTCAGTCCATGTTAAAAATATAATAATCGAAAAAAGGATTAATTTATACCATTTTACTTTTGATTTTTACTGTAATAAAAAAACATCCCGTCTCTTCGAGTGATTTTGAATAGTAATGCGACAGCTTTACTATTCAAAATTGTATCGAGAAGTTTACAACATCAGGGTTCTCGATACATTTTATTAAAAAAAGCTATCGCATTTTTTAATAAAACACTCGAACTGACGCACAGTTAAATTGATTTATCACAGTAAATTTAAAGCCTAAATGGTATTAGATTACTGGTTCACCATAAAGTTCACAAAAGATTAAATAAATATTGCTTGTCCGTAATAACGCCTAAATTTTTTTTAGCCACGAATTACACGAATTATCACCAATTTTAAATCAAAAAAATCTGTGCTAATCCGTTTAATCTGTATAATCTGTGTGCTATTTTTTGTTGCTAGGTAACATTGCGGACAAGCATAAAATAAATTAAACCATAAAAGGCATTTAAGAACATGTAAGGTTAGTATCGAATTAACTTAAATGACCTTAAATACCTTAAAAGGAAATTAAATAAAAGAGAACTTTGTGTCTTTGTGTCTTCGTGGCGAAAAGAACTTCTTATCTTTGCAAAAAATTTACAGCAATGTCTAAACAAGTTCGGGTGCGTTTTGCACCAAGTCCAACTGGACCTTTACATATTGGCGGAGTTCGTACCGCATTATTCAATTATTTGTTTGCCAAAAAAAATAATGGCGTGTTCTTCTTAAGAATTGAAGATACTGACCAAAACCGTTATGTTCCAGGTGCCGAAGAATATATCATGGAAGCACTGGAATGGCTGGGAATTGCACCAGATGAAACGATTAGAAAAAATGAGAAATTTGGTCCATACCGTCAAAGCGAAAGAAAACATTTGTACCAACAATATGCTGATGAATTAATCAATTCCGGTAATGCCTATTATGCTTTTGATACCGCAGAAGCTTTGGACGCAGAAAGAAAGCTAGAAGAAGAACAAGGAAAAACCTTTATATACAATCACCACAACAGAGAAAAACTGGACACTTCTTTGGTTATTTCTGCTTCAGCAACTGCTAAAAGAATTGCTGACGGTTCAGCTTATGTGATTCGTTTTAAAACTCCGGTAAACGAAACCTTGCATTTGCATGACATCATTCGTGGAGATGTAAAGTTCGAAACGAATCTTTTAGATGATAAAGTATTGTTTAAAAGCGATGGAATGCCAACGTATCATTTAGCCAATATTGTAGATGATCATTTAATGGAAACTTCTCATGTAATTCGTGGTGAAGAATGGTTGCCTTCCATGCCTTTACACGTTTTATTGTACAGAGCATTTGGTTGGGAAGCACCCCAATTTGCACATTTACCATTGATAATGAAACCTGTTGGAAACGGAAAATTATCCAAACGTGACGGTGACAAGATGGGATTTCCTGTATTTCCATTGGATTGGAAAACCGAAGAAGGCGTTTCATCCGGTTATAGAGAAAAAGGATTTTTCCCGGAAGCAGTTGTTAACTTCTTAGCTTTATTAGGTTGGAATGATGGAACCGAAAAAGAATTATTCACGCTGGAAGAATTAGTTGCTGCCTTCGATTTGAAAAGAGTTCATAAAGCTGGAGCTAAATTTGATCCAGAAAAAAATAAATGGTTCAATCATCAATATTTGGTAAAACAAGAAAATATTAGTTTAGCGAAATCCTTTGCTCCTATTGTAGAATCTAAGAATGTTAACCGCTATTACTCTTTGGTAGAACTGACAAAGATTGTTTCTTTAATCAAAGAACGCGCCCATTTTGTTTCTGAATTTTGGGAATTAAGTAATTTCTTTTTTGTCTCTCCAACATCTTACGATGAAAAAACACGGAAAAACTGGAAGGAAGAAACACCGACATTGATGGAAGAATTAATTTCTGTCATAGAAGAAATAACCGATTTTACTTCGATGAACATAGAAACTATTGTAAAAGACTGGATGACGAAAAACGAAATTGGAATGGGAAAAGTAATGCAACCGTTTCGATTGAGTTTGGTTGGAGCACTCAAAGGTCCTCACCTATTTGATATCGTGGAAGTAATTGGAAAAGACGAAACAATCAAGAGAATTCAAAAAGCAATAGCTACTTTATAAAAAAGAACCCTTTCAGAATTTGAAACTCTGAAAGGGTTTGATGACAAAAAGCTTCCAATCCTGAAATCTGGATTGGAGGCTTTTCTTTTATAAATAAAGAATCAAATTTCCATTTATAATTCCCGGATTACCTTTGAAATTTACTCCTAAATTTTTGTTTTTCAAATTTTCAAGCATGTTATTGATTCCATATTGATAGGAAACATTAACCCGGAAATGACGAACACCAAAAGTGATTCCAACTGTTGGATAAAAATTAAACTTGGAAATATCTACAATATCTTTGGCCAGCAAAGTAGTTCCTGAAATTATATTATTTTCATTTTCGCTATCTACTTTAAATTTTCCGTTTACTTGAACCAAAGGCCCAAACTCAACACTCAAATGATTTTCGATAAGTTTATAACTCAATTGCAATGCTATTTGAGCAGAAGCCAGTTTATAATTTACATCTTCATTTGCTAAAAAAAGACTTTTTGTAGCAACTGAAAAATTATTTTCACTAAATTGCATTGCGTAGACCATATCCCAATTATTATAGAAATTTCCTCGCATAGAAAGTCCGGCATTCCATCCTGTGGCAGGTTTAGTTTGGAAATTATTTGTGTTCAAAATAAATTGATTGACACCAAAACTAATCCCAATTCTGTTAGAATCCCTATAGTCATATTGAGCAAAAACAGTTATCGAAATCAAAATAAAAACTAAAGTAAGATATTTCTTTTTCATAAAATTAGATTAAACAAAGACAAACCTAAAGTTTTTTTGTAATTTAACAGTAATTTTTTAACTAAATTATTCTTACTATGGACATTCCATTAATTATTTTTCTCGTATTCGGATTATTTATTTTCCTTTCTGCTTTTTTTACCGTCAAGCAGCAAACCTCTGTTGTTGTTGAACGATTCGGAAAATTTTTAAGCATTAGACAATCAGGCCTGCAACTTAAAATTCCTTTAATTGACAGAATTGCCGGACGTGTCAATCTAAAAATCCAACAGTTGGATGTTATTATTGAAACCAAAACCAAAGACAACGTCTTTGTGAAATTGAAAGTTTCAGTTCAATTTATGGTCGTAAAAGAAACTGTCTACGATGCTTTTTACAAACTGGAATACCCACACGATCAAATTACGTCTTATGTGTTTGATGTGGTTCGTGCCGAAGTACCAAAATTAAAACTAGATGATGTTTTTGAGCGAAAAGACGATATTGCCATTGCTGTAAAAAGAGAATTGAACGAAGCGATGACTACTTATGGTTATACAATAATCAATACATTGGTAACGGATATTGATCCCGATATTCAGGTAAAAAATGCGATGAACAGAATTAATGCAGCGGATAGAGAAAAAACTGTTGCAGAATTTGAAGCAGAAGCATCTAGAATTAGAATTGTTGCCAAGGCCAAAGCGGAAGCAGAAAGCAAACGTTTGCAAGGACAAGGTATTGCAGACCAAAGAAGAGAAATTGCTCGTGGTTTAGTGGAAAGTGTGGATATATTAAACAGAGTTGGGATAAACTCCCAGGAAGCCTCAGCTTTAATTGTCGTAACACAACATTACGACACCTTACAAGCCATAGGTGCAGATACAAATTCTAATTTGATTTTATTACCCAATTCTCCACAAGCTGGAAGTGATATGTTGAATAATATGATTGCTTCTTTTAGCGCATCAAATCAAGTGGGCGAAATGATGAAGAAACGCAGCAGAAAACCAAAACCGAAAATTGATGAACCTCAAACGGGTTATCAAGCACCACAAGCTCCAGAAAATCCTGAAATAGAAATATAATAAATGGAGATATTTAAATAAAAAAGAGGCTTAATCGCCTCTTTTTCTTTTTGATAACCAATTTTTAATGAAAGGAACAGCCGTTTTTAGTATAAAAGGAACCGCTGTATTTATGATAGCCCCGTAAGGATTTGATGCAGCTGCAGCTGAACTATACGTTCCTAACAGATCACTTACAATGTTTTGTGGCGTAAAGCTTTCCTTAGTTTTTTTTAGACCAAAAACCAATTTTTGATAATTGATTTCTTTTTCAATCTTCAAAATTTCCAGTTCCCTATCAATTTGAGCATATGAAGAATATTTTTTGGTTTCCATAATTTAGTCGTTAAAAAATATTTCTGAAAATTTCTCCAAAATGGGTCCTTCAATGATTTTATCTTTAACCAAAAATAAAAGTCCCGTTGAAATAAGATAAATTCCTCCAACGATTAAAAAACCCAACGCATAACTATCCAAAGCTACACCTATTGCAAAAGCGGCAGCGATAGAACAAAATAACAAAACCATGCCGAAACACAATAAAATTAATGTGAATTTCAAAATCATGGTGGTCGATTTCATTGCAACTTTAAACCCCCTTAATTTATAATAAGACACATTGCTTTCAATGTACGCATGCACTTGGTCATGAATGTTCTCAGCATTTTCTTTTAATTCTTCAAAAGCCATGTTTTTGTTTTTAATATCAATTAGTTAGTATCAGTAACCAATATTATTTTTGAAGTTTGGCGTTTTGTTCTTTCAATTCCGCCAATTTTGTTTCTAAAAAAGAAATCACGTCTTCTGCTTTATGACTCACATTTGAAATCAAATCTTCATAAGTATCTTGTAGATCGTATTTTTTGTCACAAGAAAATTTGCTTTTCAATTCATTTGATGCATTTTCGAATTTATGTTTTAAATCTCTTTTGGCATCATCATAACCATCTTTAAATTTTTCTCTTGTTCTTGTACCTTTATCCGGAGCAAACAAAATTCCAATCCCGGCTCCAATGGCCGCACCAGTTAATAAAGCTATTAATGTATTTCCCGCGTTATTCGACATGATATTCCATTTTTAATTGTTAATAATCTAAAATTACGAATTTTATTAACATATAGCTGTTAACAAGCCGTTAATTTATTTTAAACAAGGTTAAAAAACGAAATAAAACACGCTATTGAAACAAATCTTTAACAAGTATATTGGAACTCGTAAAACTCAAAAAAAGGCTTTAAATCTAATTTATTTAAGTTGTTTTTAATTAATAAATCTTATAATAAATTGAATTATAATAAAAAACATCAATAATAAAAAAAGCGCCTTATAAAAAGCTCTTTTCATTGTTAAAATCTATATTTTAAATTATGTCTTATAATTTTAGATTATTTAATAATTCCAAAACTTTTTCTGTTTTTTCTGTTTTTTTTAATTCTGAAAGTTGAGTTTCGAAAAGACTGAAATTATTCAAATCATTTTGCAAATTCTGAATAGCCAAAATTCTAACGGCAGCCATTTGACTTTTTAATGACATCGTATATAATTTTGTCAAAGACTCTACTTCGATATCTTTCACTTTTACTTTATCTGAATAATGCAAAATCAAATTAGAAAACAACAATGAGTTATTGTCATTTTTAATATTTTTGACAATTGTCTGAATGATTAAACTGTAATTATCAATACTTTTTATGTTATCAACAATACGATTTATAATCAAATTAGCATTGTTTTCGTCCTTTTCTTTTACATATTTATTGATTTCTTTTTGAGTATTCATCAATAAATTTTCTTCTTTCTTGCCTTTTTCTTCCCATGCATCTTTCAATCCAACGGTTTTATTAAAGACAATTTTACCTTCGGTAGTATCTTTATCAACATTGAAATAACCCAAACGTTGAAATTGGAATTTTTCTCCTGATGCAACAGTTGCTAAACTTGGTTCAACAAATCCTTTTGCAATTTGTAAAGAACTAGGATTCATAAACTCCAAGAAATTTTTCTCCTTATGACTGTCTGGTGCTTCATCAATAAATAAACGATCATACAAACGAACCTCCGTCTCAATTGCATGTTTTATAGAAACCCAATGCAAGGTTCCGGCCACTTTTCTTTGACTGGCTTCACTCCCACTTCCGCTTCGACTGTCTTCATCGTACGTTACATGAATTTCAATACTATTTCCTGCAGCATCTTTTACAACACTTTCTCCTTTAATGATATACCCATTTTTAAGACGCACTTCTCTGCCTAAACTCAATCGGAAAAATTTAGCCGGAGCTTCTTCTAAAAAGTCTTCTCTTTCAATGTATAATTCTCTTGAAAAAGGAACTTTTCTAAATCCTGCACTTTCATCTTCCTGATTATTTTCAGCTTCTAACCATTCTTCTTTATCTTCAGGATAATTTATAATCACCAATTTTATTGGATCTAAAACTGCCATAACTCTTGGAGCTGTTTTGTTTAAATCTTCACGTAAACAAAATTCCAAAAGTGAAAAATCAATTATATTTTCTCTTTTGGCAACACCAATTATATCACAAAATTTACGAATAGAATTCGCTGTATATCCTCTTCTTCTCAATCCTGAAATAGTAGGCATTCTTGGATCGTCCCAACCATTTACAATATTTTCCTGAACCAATTGCAAGAGTTTTCGCTTGCTCATTACGGTGTAATTCAAGTTCAAACGAGCAAACTCATATTGATGTGGTCTCACTTTTGAGTCATCGTAAATCTGGTCTAAAAACCAATCGTATAATTCACGGTGCATTACAAATTCAAGTGTACAAATAGAATGTGAAATTTGTTCGATATAATCACTTTCTCCGTGTGCATAATCATACATTGGATAGATATTCCAATCATTTCCTGTTCTATGATGATGACGGTGTAAAATACGGTACATCAATGGATCACGCATCAACATATTAGTCGAAGTCATATCAATTTTAGCACGTAAAACATGACTTCCTTCAGGGAAATCACCATTTTTCATTCCTTCGAATAAAGTAATGTTTTCTTCAACTGAACGGTTTCTATAAGGTCCATCAACTCCAGGTTGAGTTGGCGTTCCTTTTTGAGCAGCCATGTCTTCAGAAGATTGACTGTCTATATAGGCTTTTCCATTTTTAATCATGGCAACCGCCCATTCATATAACTGCTGAAAATAATCAGAAGAATACAATTCTTCGGTCCAATTAAAACCCAACCATTTCAAATCTTCTTTGATTGCATCTACATATTCCTGCTCTTCTTTGGCTGGATTCGTATCATCAAAACGCAAATTAACTGGCGCATTGTACTTTAATCCTAAACCAAAATTTAAGCAAATGGATTTAGCGTGACCAATGTGTAAATACCCATTAGGCTCAGGTGGAAAACGAAAACGTAATTTATCTTGTGGAAAACCATTAGATAAACTGTCTTCAATGATTTGTTCTATAAAATGGAGTGATTTTTCTTCGGTTGACATTTTTTTGTTTAATTTTAGCAAAGATAAAAAAAGTTTAAGGTTTAAAGTTTAAAGTTTCTCTGGAAACCTATAAAAAGTTAAAAGTTAGCACCACCAACCTTAAACCTTAAACTTTAAACAAAAATTTATGGGATTTATAAAACTAAAAAATATTAGAACCTACTCCTATCATGGCTGTTTGATTGAGGAAGGAAAAATTGGTTCTGATTATTCAGTTGATTTAAAAGTTAAAACAGATTTGAGACAATCTTCAATTACTGACAACCTTGTTGATACGGTTGATTATGTATTATTAAACCAAATTGTAGTTGAAGAAATGGCTATCAGAGCGAACTTACTAGAACATGTTGCACAACGTATTATAGCAAGAATTTTGAAAGAAGTTCCAGAAATTTCGAGAGTTATTCTAGGTGTTTCAAAATTAAATCCTCCTATTGGTGGTGACGTTGAAGCGGTTACAATAGAAATGGAAGAATATAGAAGTTAAATTAAAAATATTTCAAAGGGTTTAATAAATATTTTTTGAAATTTTTAAACTTTAAACTTTTAAACATTAAACTTTTTAAGTACTTTTGCCATCCGTTCAACTACGGCGTCGTGGCCGAGCGGCTAGGCTGGGCTCTGCAAAAGCTCCTACTCCGGTTCGAATCCGGACGATGCCTCTAAAACCTTCAAAGCAATTTGGAGGTTTTTTTATGGCTAATTTTTAAGAAAAATTAAATAAAGTTTTAGTTCGAATCCGTCCCGAAGCTTCGGGAGATACCTCTAAAACCTTCAAAGCAATTTGGAGGTTTTTTTATGGCTAATTTTTAGGGAAAATTAAATAAAGGTATAGTTCGAATCCGTCCCGAAGCTTCGGGAGATACCTCTAAAACCTCCAAAGTAATTTGGAGGTTTTTTTATGGCTAATTTTTAAGAAAAAATATAAAACATTCTCTATTGTAAACCATTAAGATATTTAGAAAATTAAATTTCATTAATAAATATTATGCTTATCGGCAATGTTACCTAGCGGCTAAAAATAGCACACAGATTATACAGATTAAACGGATTGGCACAGATTTTTTGATTGATTAATTTAAAATTAGAGTTAATTCGTGTAATTCGTGGCAAAAAACTTTTTTAGGTATTATTACGGACAAGCATAATATTTATTAATGAAACTTAATTCTTTAAAACTAAAAAGCACTTATATTCAATTTTATTAAAGTAAAAACTAAAATGGTATAAAATATTCGATAGTAAAAAAGCCTTGATTCTATATATTTAGAATCAAGGCTTTACTATTTTAATAAAGGAAAATAAGAGTTAAAATCTTTTATTTCTCAATTTTTTCGAATGCATTTTTTACCATTTCTTTTTCTTTTGGAAACCATCCTTGTGTTATTAAAACTATCCCAAAAACCATCATCACGATACTGATTCCTTTCTTAATTTTAAGGATATTATTCGGTGTTAATTTTCTTTTTAATTGTTTGGCCAATACTATTTTGATGGAATCAATAAGTAAATAAGATAGTATTACACTAATAAAAAAAGTTGTCATTCTAGACGTTTGCATTTCTAATTTTGGTCCTACAGAAATAATAATGGCTAACCAAAAACCAAGAACTCCAATATTGATAATATTTAATAAAAATCCTTTTAAAAAAAGACTTCCATAATTCTTTCTTATAATCTCATTATCTATTGCTTCAGTATTTATTTTTTCTTCTTTTTTTAATCTTACAAAGGAAATTATACCGTAAACTAACATCAATATTCCTCCAAAAATAAAAAGAGCGGGTTTATCTTTTAAACTTTGAATTAATCTGTAACTGCCTAAATATGCTATCCCAATGAAAACAATATCGCCTAAAACAACTCCTAAATCAAAAACTAATGCGGCTCTAAACCCTTTTATAATACTCGTTTCAAGTAAAATAAAAAAAACAGGACCAACCATAAAACTTAAAAAAATTCCCCAAGGAATACCGGATAAAATATCGTTTATCATTAAAAATTAAAATTTATCAGAATAGAATTGCAAAACTATTATTTTTCTATGATTGTACCACCAATGAAAACTTCTTTATTAATTTGTTTTGGTTTTCCATAAATGTAAATCGAGCCACCAGCTTTCACTTTTGCATCAACTAAAGCGGTAGCATAGATTTCTGCTTTTCCTCCTGCAGCAACGCTTATTGATGTTTGCGAAGTATGCAATTCACTTGCTTTCAAAATTCCTCCAGATGTAATAACAACATCTTGATTTAATGCTTTTCCTGATAATTCAATTATTCCTCCTGCATTCGCTTTTACATTCACTTTATCAACATTTATATCAATGTTTATTTCTGATCCGGCTTTCGCATTCAAATCCAATATGGTTTGTTTGAACGTTGCTTCTCCTGAAATGTAACTTCCCTCGTTTGCAACAATACTTTCAATGTTTTTAAAATACAGTTTTACCACAATGTTATTACCTGATAATAATTGTGGAAATGGCATTCTGATTTTTAATTCCCCATTTTTATTTACTGTTTCCACTTCATCCGCTCTGTCCCCTGTTATAACAACTTTATTTTCTGAGGATGAAATTAATTTTACATTAATTTTATCAAATACTTTCAATTCATCAAAATCTCCTAAGTTTCTGGTTACTTGGGCATTTGTTATTTGGCTTAATAATACAAAAGCAATAATCACTAATTTTTTCATTTTTTTTACTTTAATGGTTCTTCAATTCTTCTTAAAAAATTAAAATCCAGTTGTTTTTTAACTAAATCGGCATTTTTTACTTTAACGTAAATTTCATCTCCTAATTGTAATAGTTTACCCGAAGTTGCGCCTGTTAGTGCATATTGTTTTTCGTCAAATGTGTAGTAATCGTCTTTTATATCTCGAATTCTACACATTCCTTCACATTTATTCTCTATAATTTCTACATAAATTCCCCATTCAGTAACACCGGAAATTACTCCTAAAAATTCTTGATCCTGATGATCTTGCATGTATTTTACCTGCATATATTTAATAGAATCTCGCTCCGCATTTGTAGCCAACCCTTCCATAGTTGAAGAATGAACACATTTCGTTTCATACGTTTCTTCATCTACAGATTTTCCTCCATCCAAATAATGCTGCAACAATCGATGTACCATTACATCCGGATAACGACGAATTGGTGATGTAAAATGGGAATAATAATCAAATGCTAAACCGTAATGCCCTATATTATCAGTAGAATATTTGGCTTTACTCATACTTCTGATAGCCAAAGTATCAATTAAGTTTTGCTCTTTTTTACCATTGACTTCTTCCATTAAAGCATTCAATGATTTTGAAATATCTCCTTTATTACGGAAATCAATTTTGTAACCAAACTTTGCAATTACTGTTTGCATAGCAATTAATTTATCTTCATTTGGTTCATCGTGAATCCTATAAATAAAAGTTTTCTTTTGTTTTCCAATGAATTCTGCTACTTTTTTATTAGCCAAAAGCATGAATTCTTCAATCAGATGATTGGCATCCTTTGAAACTTTAAAATAAACTCCCTGAGGTTCACCATTTTGATCTAAATTAAATTTTACTTCTACTTTATCAAAAGAAATTGCCCCTTCGGCCATTCTTCTTTTTCTAAAAATTTTAGCTAATTCATCGAGTTTTAAAGTAGCTGATACAATTTCCTCAGCAACTTGATATGAACTTCCAGTTATTGCAATTTCTTCCGGAATAATATCGTCTTTCGTCTCTATGATATATTGCGCTTCTTCGTAAGAAAATCGTTGGTCTGAAAAAATTACTGTTCTACCAAACCACTGATTGACCACTTGTGATTTTTCAGTAATTTCGAATATAGCTGAAAAGGTATATTTTTCTTCATTTGGTCGTAATGAACAAGCAAAATTCGATAATACTTCAGGTAACATTGGTACTACTCTATCCACTAAATAAACTGAAGTAGCTCTTTGATACGCCTCATCATCCAAGATTGTTCCTTCTTCAAGATAATATGAAACATCGGCAATATGAATACCAATTTCGTAATTACCATTTTCTAATTTTTTAAATGATAAGGCATCGTCAAAATCTTTGGCATCTTTTGGATCAATCGTAAAAGTCAACGTATCACGCATGTCACGACGTTTGGCAATTTCACTTGCTTCTATCGATGTATCTATTTTTTGAGCATAGGTTTCCACTTCAATAGGAAATTCAGCTGGCAAACCATATTCAGCAAGAATAGCGTGAATCTCCGTATCATGTTCTCCTGGTTTCCCTAATACTTTAATTACTTTTCCAAAAGGACTATCCGCTCTGTCTGGCCAATCTTCAATATGAACTAAAACCACATCGCCTTGCTCTGCGGCTCCTATTTTATCTTTTGGAATAAAAATATCCGTGTACATTTTTGGATTGGCTGTAGAAACAAAAGAGAAGTTTTTCTGGATATCAATGACACCCACAAAATCAGTTTTATTTCTTTCAATCACTTCAATCACTTCACCTTCAGGTCTTTTCCCTTTTCTTCTATTGTAAACATATACTTTTACAATATCTTTATCTAAAGCGTGATTTAAATTATTGGTTGGAATGAAGACATCTTCTTCTAAATCTGGACAAACAAAATAAGCTGTTTTACGACCTGTCATATCAATCTTACCTTCGTAATAATCTTTACTGACTGCTTTTACTAAATATTTTCCAGGTTCTGATTCTATAATTTTATTTTGAGAAGCCAGAATCTTCAAATCTTTTATAATTTGATTTCTGCTTTGGGTATCATCGAGTTCCAGCTTTGCACCTATTTGTTTATAATTGAATGCTTTATTAGCACTTTGCGACAATATTTTTAATATTTTATCAGAGAAATCTTTCTCTTTTTTGATCGGCTTTCTTAATCTTTTACTCATACATCTTTTCTTATAGCGTATAAAATTACGAAATAGTTAATCGTTATCAATAAACGGTTAGCAGTTTTAAAGAAAATATAACTTTACAGAATAGTTGTATCTTTATAAAAACAATTAAAATGGAAGAATTTCAAACCATTGCTATTTTTAATTATTCGCATGAAATTGTAGTTCTGAAACATATTTTAGATCAAGAGGAAATCCCTTATTTTTTTGAAAATGAAACTACATTATCCGTGGCTCCTTTTTATTCAAATGCTTTAGGCGGAATTAAATTAAAAGTTCATCTAAACGATTTTGAAAAGGTTCAGGAAATTTTAGATCATTTGAATAACAATCTAACCATCGTTTAATTCAATTTGAATGTTTTATTTTTCAAAGTTGTCAACATATATTAATATAAACAAAAAGAAAAATTAAATTTAAATTATTTTTTTGGTTGTTATTATAGCTTGTTAATAGCTACAATAAATTTATTTTAAAAGGTATTGAAATGAAGTTTAAAGTTGTTATACCGACTTATCAACAATACTATTTTAGGGTAAAGGATTAGTTTTAAAGTGTTTTTAAATTTTAATTAACAATGGTTAATAATTCTAATAGAATTGTTTTTGTAAATAAGTACTTTTTGAATTTTTGTTGATAAACTACTTTTTTATAATGATAACTATTCTAAAAATTCAACAAACAAAATTTGGATTTCTAATGTGGGTTTTGGATTACTTATTTTTTGGTTACAACCAAAAAAAACTTCTAATATTCTATCCAAAGTTATGAACATCTTATGTTGATATAAAGTTAACTGAATATCAAGCAATTAAGTTTTGCTATTAACAATGTGAAAAATTAACATTTTAAATATAAAATCTACATTGATCCACAGCTATTTATAGATTTATTAGAATTGTTAATAAAGCCTAATCAAATAGCAATCTGATAGTTATAGCATCTACAATTTACTTTAATTTTTAATGACTTATTTGAATTGAATTAATCTATTAAAGAAAGCGAGATTTAAATTCAACAAAACTAAATTTCTTTATTTAAATTTGCACCATACAACTTAACATATTAAAAATGAAAATATCCATAGGAAACGATCACGCTGGTCCAGAATACAAACACGCCATTGTTGAAATGTTAAAAGCAAAAGGACATGAAGTAACTAATTATGGAACTGATTCTGCAGATAGTGTAGATTATCCTGATTTTGGCCGTCCGGTTGCTATAGATGTTTCTGAAGGAAAGGCTGATTTTGGAATTGTTATTTGCGGAAGCGGTAACGGAATTTCAATGACAGTAAATAAACAGTCTAAAGTACGTGCTGCTTTATGCTGGATGAAAGAAATTGCAGTATTAGCCCGTCAACATAATGACGCTAATATTATCAGTATTCCTGCACGTTACACTTCAATTCCACAAGCAGTAGAAATGGTGGAAGCTTTCTTGGATACTAAATTTGAAGGAGGAAGACATCAAACAAGAGTGAATAAAATTAGCTGTTAGTAACTATTTTTTCATAAAAATAAAATAATCCAACCGCAATTAAAATCTGGATAATTACAATTTTGTAAAACTTAAAAAGATAGTATTTTTTAGAAGTTTTATGATTGAAAATATACATGGCTAATGCCGAACCAATTGTACCGCCAAAAGCAACAAATGTTAAAAGGGTTTCTTCGGAAATCCTTTTTTTATTGGCAATTGCTAATCGTTTATCATATGCAGTAATTATAAAAGTTAAAATATTCAAGATTAAAAAACTATATAATAAAGTCATAATTGATTATAAATTTCAAGTTTAAAGCTATTATTTTAGCTAAAAAATTAATTAGACGATTTCATTTTTTTCTAATTAAACATTTTTCAAGTTAAAACATTTAAAATTATCTAATTACAGGATGACTAATATACAATTTATAGCTACAGCTGTTACAACAGCCGCAATTAATATTCAGAATACGGTTCAATTATTACATGAGGATTGTACGATTACTTTTATTTCACGTTATCGAAAAGACAAAACCGGTAATCTGGACGAAGTGGTAATTGAGCAAATTGCCAAACTGCAAAAAGAATATGAAGTTATTGTAAAACGCAAAGAAGCGATTTTAAAATTAATTCAGGAACAAAATGCGCTTAGTCCAGAATTAGAGAAAAAAATCCAGCAAAGTTTTGATTTACAGGAACTGGAAGATTTTTATCTGCCATTCAAAAAGAAGAAAAAAACCAAAGCCGATGTCGCTCGTGAAAACGGATTAGAGCCTTTAGCGAAAATCATCATGGCGCAAAATAATGATGCTATTGATTTTATTTCAACACAGTATTTGAATGAAAATGTGATTAATGAAGAAGCGGCGCTACAAGGTGCCAGAGACATTATTGCGGAATGGATTAATGAAAATATTTATGTTCGAAAACAACTCCGAAGATTGTATCAGCGAAAAGCTACAATTACCACAAAGGTTGTAAAGACCAAAAAAGAGGATGAGAAAGCACAAAAATTTGATCAATATTTTGATTGGTCGGAACCATTAAGCAAAACGCCATCTCATCGTTTATTGGCCATGCTTCGTGCCGAAAATGAAGGTTTTGTGAAAATGAAAATCGAAGTTGATACGGATGAAGCCTATGATATTATTGATGAATTGATTTTAAAAAGCCAAAATAGCACAACGCCTCATATACAATTGGCAATTGAGGATAGTTTTAAAAGATTATTAAATCCTGCGATTTCAAATGAAGCTTTGCAAGAAGCAAAAGCCAAGGCCGATGCCAATTCTATTCAGGTTTTCGCGAATAATCTTGGACAGTTATTATTAGCACCGCCTTTGGGTGAAAAACGAATTCTGGCGATTGATCCAGGATTTAGAAGTGGTTGCAAAGTGGTTTGTCTGGACGAAAAAGGGGATTTGTTATACAATGAAACCATTTATCCGCATGCGCCTCAAAAAGAGGAAGCGATGGCAATGAAAAAAATCCGTTCGATGGTCAATTCTTATAAAATTGATGCGATTTCCATAGGAAACGGAACAGCTTCCCGAGAAACGGAATTCTTTATCAAGAAAATAGCTTTTGACAAACCAGTTCCCGTTTTTATTGTTTCTGAGGCCGGAGCATCTGTTTATTCCGCATCAAAAATTGCCAGAGAGGAGTTTCCCGATTATGATGTTACGGTTCGTGGTTCGGTTTCTATAGGGCGACGATTGAGTGATCCATTGGCTGAATTGGTGAAAATTGACCCTAAAGCCATTGGCGTAGGCCAATACCAACACGATGTGGACCAAAATAAGTTAAAAGAGGAATTGGATAACACGGTGATTCGCTGCGTGAATTCTGTTGGGATAAATATCAATACGGCGAGTAAACACTTGTTGAGTTATGTGAGTGGAATAGGAGAGAAGTTGGCCGAAAATATTGTGCAATATCGCTCTGAAAACGGTCCTTTTCAAGACCGAAAACAACTCAAAAAAGTACCTCGCTTAGGTGAAAAAGCGTACCAACAAGGGGTTGCTTTTATTCGAATTTCGAATGCAAAAAATCCATTGGATAATTCAGCAGTGCATCCGGAAGCCTATGGAATTGTGGAAAAAATGGCAAAAGATTTGAAATTGACGGTGAATGATTTGATTGGGAACAAAGAAAAAACGGCTTTAATAAAACCAGAGAATTACATTACCCCAGAAATAGGTTTGCTAGGTTTAAAAGACATTATCAAAGAACTTGAAAAACCAGGATTAGACCCCAGAAAATCAGCCAAAGTATTTGAATTTGATCCGAATGTAAAAACGATAAAAGACGTAAAAACGGGAATGATTTTGCCAGGAATTGTGAATAACATTACCAATTTTGGTTGTTTTGTGGACATTGGAGTAAAAG
Source organism: Flavobacterium sp. ZB4R12 (assembly GCF_048276375.1). Taxonomy (NCBI): domain Bacteria; kingdom Pseudomonadati; phylum Bacteroidota; class Flavobacteriia; order Flavobacteriales; family Flavobacteriaceae; genus Flavobacterium; species Flavobacterium sp. ZB4R12. Next base: position 74,792 of record NZ_JBLNKS010000015.1, read on the forward strand.
AAAGTGGTTTGGTACATATTTCACAACTCAAATCGGGTTTTGTGAGTGATGTGAATGAAGTAGTGAAATTACACCAACACGTTCAGGTAAAAGTGACGGAAGTCGATGAGGAAAGAAAGCGTATTCAGTTGAGTATGATAATATAAGAATAAAAAAAAGCCTTTTCAAATTATGAAAAGGCTTTTTTTTATTTTGTTTCTTCTTCTTCTTCTTTTTTATCAGCTGGCTGACTGTCTTTAGCAGCGTTTTTGAATTCTTTTATTCCGCTTCCTAGACCTTTCATTAGTTCTGGAATTTTTTTACCTCCAAAAAGTAATAAAACAATAGCCAATATAACAAGGATTTCTGTAACACCTAATCTTCCCATGATTGAATAATTTATTGCCGTAGCAAATTTGTAATAAATCTAAAGACAAAGGTATATAGAATTAGTTAATAGGAACTCATTTTAATTCATTTATTTGGTTTCAAAAGCGTTAAAAATTTATTAAAAATAAATTCAGGTTAAGAATAGCGGTACAAAAGCAAGCGAATACAATCAATGACAATAATTGTTATATTTGTTGAATAATAAAAAAGGATGTCCAAAAAACGGCTAAAACGGCGCAAACTTAAAGAAAATCTCTTCAATAAAAGACGTTTAATAATTTTAAACGAGGATACTTTTGAGGAAACGTTTTCTTTAAAACTTACTTTGATGAATGTCTTTGTGTTTGCTTCTTTGAGTACAATAATTATTATAACGATTACCACTTTTATCATTGCTTTTACACCTTTACGTGAATTTATTCCGGGATATTCTTCTTCTCAACTTAAAAGAGATGCAACCCAATTGGCTTTAAAAGCAGATTCTTTGTCTTATGCTTTAAAGAAAAATGAAGCCTACATTAAATCAATTCAAAAAGTATTAACAGGAGAGTTGGAATACGCAAAATTCAATAAAGATTCCATTCTTGCAGCAACTGAAGAAGTTCAGCCTCCAGTGGATTTATCTGCTTCAAAAAAGGAATTAGAATTAAGAGAACAAGTGGACAAAGAAGAGAAAAATCCCCTCCCAGCCTTCCCGAAGGGGAGTAGCAGAAAAACGAAATAAAAAAACATCTTTTCAATTTTTTAAAGAACATAAATGTCAATAAAATCAGTTGCAGCAAAACTATTTGCACTTAAAATTTATAAAAAAACGCAAGCTTGGGCCAATAATCCCGTGGAAACCCAAAACAAGGTTTTACAACAATTAATCAAAGAAGCTAAGGGAACTGAATTTGGCATCGACCACCATTTTCATACCATTAAATCAAGTGCCGATTTTGCGGTTAAGGTCCCTATTCGGGATTATGAAGAGTTGAAACCGTATGTTGATAAGGTGGTAAAAGGGGAGGAAAACATTCTTTGGAAAGGGAAACCGTTGTATTTTGCAAAAACATCGGGAACAACATCTGGAGCAAAATATATTCCGTTGACCAAGGAATCGATGCCTTTTCATATTGAAGCGGCTCGAAATGCTATTTTGCATTATATTCATGAAACGGGAAAAGCGGATTTTATTGACGGAAAAATGATTTTCCTTCAAGGAAGTCCTATTCTGGAAGAAAAGTACGGTATAAAACTGGGAAGATTATCTGGAATTGTAGCTCATTTTGTTCCAAAATATTTACAAAAAAACCGAATGCCTTCTTGGGAAACGAATTGTATTGAAGACTGGGAAACCAAAGTAAATGCGATTGTTGAAGAAACATTCAATGAAAATATGACGGTGATTTCAGGAATTCCATCTTGGGTGCAAATGTATTTTGAAAAATTACAGCAAAAAGGAGGGAAGCCGGTGGGAGAAATCTTTAAAAACTTTAATTTGTTTATTTACGGAGGTGTCAATTACGAACCGTATCGCGCTAAATTTGAAAATCTAATAGGCAGAAAAGTAGATAGTATTGAATTATTTCCTGCTTCGGAAGGATTTTTTGCCTATCAGGATTCCCAAAAAGAAAAGGGTATGTTGCTGCTTTTGAACGCTGGAATTTTTTATGAATTTATAAAAAGTGACGAATTCTATGCCGAAAAACCAAGACGTTATACCATTGGTGAAGTGGAATTAGGTGTGAATTATGTTTTAATAATTTCTACCAATGCTGGACTTTGGGGTTATAATATTGGTGATACCGTCCAGTTTACTTCATTAAAACCCTATCGTGTGATTGTGTCGGGAAGAATCAAGCATTATATTTCGGCTTTTGGAGAACATGTTATTGGAAAAGAAGTAGAAAGTGCGTTGCAGGAAGCTATAATTGGGACTAATATTCGAATAAATGAATTTACTGTTGCACCACAAATCACACCAACGGAAGGATTACCGTATCACGAATGGTTCATTGAATTTGAGAACGAACCGGAAGACAGCGCAACTTTTGCGGAAGCGATAGACAATGCCATGCGAAAACAAAACGTATATTACGACGATTTGATTGTGGGACACGTATTGCGAAAAGTTGTGATTACGAAAGTGGCCAAAAACGGGTTTCAGGATTATATGAAATCGATAGGCAAACTGGGCGGGCAAAATAAAATCCCAAGACTTTCTAATGATAGAAGCATTGTGGATTTATTAAACAAAAAATAAAAAGTTTACATTTGAGTTTTAGAAAATAAAAAATAATGAAAGAGACTAAACATATATCGAGATCCAGAGCACAGGAATCATCAGCAGCCATTGAAAAAATGTACATCACGATGCGTCATTTGTTTAATAGAGGATTTTATAAACCGATGGGTGTCTCAGGTGATACTTTGAGAGAAGCTTTGTTGGCCTTACGTCCAGAAATCTACGGAAATATTGGCGAAGAAAAAGTGGAGTTAAATGGTCTTTTGTATGTTATAGAACGGCTGCCTACAGGAATTGAAGAATGTAGATTCATTAATTTAACTTCGGAAGAAGGGTATTCCAAATCCCATTTTCAAGCTATTGTTCCACCAAAAAGGCGCCGTAATTGTTATCGAATTGACGAGGAGCAAATGAATGTGGAAATTACGCGTGGACGTTCAGACATCTATGATATTTTGACGCATTTAACGTTCATTTTTATTGAATCCCATAAAATAAGAAACAGGGTTTTACTTGATGATGCAGGAGAAGTGTCGCGCGATTGGTTTAAACTGGAACAAGCTGTTTCCCAAAACAAAAAATTGACTCTTGTAGAAAAAGAAAAAGCGATTTCACATGCATCAAACATTCTAGGGAGGACATTTGAGGAAGTTTTAGATATTTATGACACATTTGGATCCGTAACAACACCAGATCGCTTTTTACATGTTATTTATTGGTTGGGGAAATTAGCCATAGAAGAAATTGTTGATGACAACAAAAGAACCATAACATTCAGCCCTATTTTAAGAGAACGATTGGGGCATCATATTCATGGCGAAATATGGGCAACGAACATCAAGGAGGTTTTGAAAGAAAATCAACTTTTAGATCGCCCAATTCATGTGATTAGCGCCAATATGCACAGTGTAATGAACTCTATATTTGCGATGCCATCATTAAAAACAAAGTTTAAAGACAAATCAGATTTCTTTATTTATGAAGAATTGAGTAAATCGGGTGCTTATGAAGTTCGCAATCAAGTGGAAGAAGTGGCTTTGAAATACGGAATGATTTCGTTACCGGATACTTCAGGAACTAATATAGATGTGCAAATTTTTGATACTGCCAAAATCGACTGGGCCAAAACCTCATTTCCAACAGCAAATACAGGAGATAAAAAACCGGTGTTAATTGTCATGGATTACGCTTTTGGCGAGCAAGCGTATGAAACGATTGACGAATTATTAAAACCGTATAAAAAAGAGACCTTATTGAATGTGGAATCGGTTTCCATCATGGGAAAAGCGGGGATTCTGGAAGGTGGAAAAGGAGATATCATGATTCCGAATGCGCACATCAATGAGGGAACGGCAGATAATTATTTTTTCCACAATGAATTATCGGCAGCAATGTTTGAAGGGAATGATATTGCAGTTTTTGCAGGACCAATGGTTACTGTACTAGGAACGTCATTACAAAACAGGGATTTATTAAAGTTTTTTCACGAATCGACTTGGGGTGTTATTGGTTTAGAAATGGAAGGTTCCTATTATCAAAAAGCCATTCAATCGGCATCAAAAATCAGAAAAAGCGTTCCTCTGGATATAAAAGTAAGATATGCTTATTATGCATCAGATAATCCACTAGAAACAGGAAGCACATTGGCTTCTGGCGGACTGGGAACCACAGGTGTAAAACCAACGTACTTGATTACCATTAAGATATTGGAACAAATTTTCAACGCAAAATAGAATAGTAGAATGAATAAAAACGTACCCAATAACCTGGAGGATCAGGAGATTGATTTATCGCAAATTTCTAAGAAAATTAGGAGTCTTCTTCAAAGATTTAATACCTTTTTATTCAGATGCATTCAGTTTTTTGTAAAAAATGGGATTGTAGTTTCGATTTTGTTGATAGTTGGAGTAGGTTTAGGATTGTTTTTAGACCAAACAGAAAAAAACTATGAACATCAAATTATAGTTGCACCAAATTTTAAATCAACGGATTATTTATATTCTAAGTAATGAGATTGAAATAATGTCATATTTGTTTTTTAACTAAACCTCAGTCTTTATTGAGGGTTTGACATTATAATATGCGACAATATATCGTTCCTATTACTTAAGATTGATTTATTAGCCTCTAAAATTGCAGAAAAAGATTTTTTTTTTAAAAGTCAATTGGCATTAAAAATACACAAGAAATTAATAAAATTTCAATTGAACCTATTGTCGATATATACAAGTTTATTAACAATGAGGGTCAAAATTTAGAACTATTGCAACTAATGGCACAAAATGGGGATTTAAAAACAATAGCTAAGGAAACCTCAATAAGTAAGAACTATGATTTTCATACAATTATCCTTTCGACACAAGGAATAACAAGCCAAAAAAGAACGGTTGAACCCATATTAAACTATTTGAATACAAGTCCTTATTTTAGAGGGGCTCAAAAAATTTCAATTAGTAATATTCGACAAAATACAATATCCAATCCTAATTTATCTTCTTTATAAAATAGGAATACCGACCAATTTCCATAAAATAAATGTAAAAACGTTTTGGTATATATTGGGTTTTTTATGATAGCCATTTTTATCGCTATGCCGTCAAAAGAATTTATAACTTTTATTTATTTGGCAATCATACCATTTGTCTTTCATTCTGCGAGGATACCATCAAAATACAAGGTCGTTATAACTTTAATGATCGTGGCTTTTTTTGGTGTTTTTTTTCGTTCCTACTTTTTACTGATTCCAGTAATAGCCATTGGGATGTATTTTGTAACCTTAATTGATTTTCAAAACAGAGCGCTTTCCTCTGTTTTTTATGGATTGTTAATTGCAATTTTTATATCATTAAGTGCTGGCGTTATAAAAGGCAAGTATTTATCAGAGAGTTCCCGTGATGTGGTAAATAGGGGTCGAATGAATTCTAAAGATGCCAATTCAATAATCGTTTCACCTATTAGAACTGACACTTGGTATGGAGAAACTGTTGGAATTGTATATGGATTTTTTGCTGTTAACATTCCTTTGGAAGGGTTTAAACATATTTTTTCACCTCAAATTATTGCGTTTATAATTTGGCAAATTCTACTGTTCTATATTCTTTTTGTACGTTTTTCTCGTTGTCTGATTGACCGGAAAAAACATCGGTATTTACTTTGGACGGTACTTATTTTATTTTCTTATTTTATAGTTCAAGGTATTTTCGAACCGGATTTAGGTACTGCAACACGTCATAAAATAGGAGTCTTTCCTCTAATTTATTATGCTTTATATTATGAATATTTCAGAAAAGAACTTCAACAAAATATTTAATGCCTTTCTGTTTTTTATTGCAATTACGATGATTTTTAGAAAACCATGTACCTGGTTAATTATTCTTTTTGCGGTATTTAATTTATTCTTTATAAAAAAATTAAAGTTTACCCAAACATCGTTGTTGCTGGGGGCAGTTATCGCTTCACCATTACTATTGGAAATTTTACTTTTCTGGAACAATGATTCTTATTTAATGGGAATAAAATCTATCGAAAAAAGCATTTCCTTGCTTATTTTTCCATTGTTCATTTTGGGTAATTTCCAGCGAATTAAATTCTTTAAACTGACACAATTGTATTCATTTTTTACAACAGGCATTATACTTTTTTTCTTTATCCGTTTTACGGTTATAGTTCCGGATTTAATGAATAAATATCTAAATGGAATTGATTTATGGGAAATGGGATACGAGTTTTCTAATAGCATCGGAATTCATGCACCGGCGCTAAACATGCATTTGTCCTTTGGGGCTATTATTAATCTTTATTTTGTTTTTAATGCCTTTCGTGAAAGAAAAGGTGTCCTCATTAAAATTGTCAATTTCGCCATTTTTGGACTATCATTCTTTTTTGTCCTTTTTGTGAATACTCGAATGGCCTTGTTTAATATGCTAATTGGTTTTGTTTTGGTTTTTTTCTATCAGGTTATCAGAAAATATAATTTTAAAAAGGGCATTGGAATAGCAGCTGTCGGATTGGTTGTATTGGGTAGCATCTTTTTGCTGTTTGTCCAAAAAAACCCTTATATGAAAGAGAAATACACAGCGGCAACATTTGCTTATATGGATAAAATTGGGAAACTTGATGCCATAGAAAATCCTGAAATAAAAGTATTTAATTCATTTGTTACCCGTGTTTCTATTTGGAAATCAGCATGGGAACTTTCGTTAAAAAACCTGCCTTTTGGAGTTGGAGCTTCTGATGGAAAACCTGAATTAGACAATTATTACAAGCAAACGAATCAACATTTTTTGGCAAAATATGAATTTCCAACTCACAATCAGTTTCTTGATTTTTTATTAAAATATGGGATTTTGGGCCCAATAGTAGTTTTTTTGTACATTTTCTCCATTGGCTATTTAGGTTTTAGGGTAAAGAATGCCATTATTATTGCTTTCTTTTTTATCTTTTTCACTTCGAATCTTACCGATGATTTTTTGCTTCGATTTGACGGAATTGCATTTAGTGGTTTGTGGTTCTCTATTTTTGGAAGTTATTGGCTGCAGGAGAAAATTACCGCTGGTAAAGAGGAATTAGTTTTTTAAAGTTTTTGTTTTTATCATATAAATTATGGCATCTTTCTAACGCATTTTCTCCAAATATTTTTCTTGTCTTTTCGTCCTTTAGAATTTCGAAATAAGTACTGAGTTCATCTATTTCATTAAAAAGAAATCCTGTTTCATTATGACGTACCACATCTTTATTGCCGATTATATTGGTTGCTACGACAGGCTTTTTCATTGCCATTGCTTCTAAGACCGCAATGGGCAATCCTTCCCAAAGCGAGGTTTGGATATAAATATCAATGGCATTGAGTTCTTTCAAGGCATGATCTCTTTCCAAGAACCATCCGGTGATTCGGATATTTGGTGCGGTTATTTCAGGTCTTAATTCGCCATCACCAATCCAAATAAAATTAAAATCCGGAAACTTTAGGGCAATAGCATTGAAAAGTTTCGGATTTCTTGCAAAAGTGATTCGTCCTGCAATCCCAATTGTTAAGACCTCATTTTTATATTCTGCACTCTTTTTAGTAACATATTCAATGTTAATGCCGTTTCTTACTAAAGAAGATTTCCCTATTTTTTTTGCAATTTCATATTCGGTATCACCGCAAGCAATCGTTTCGCCTCCAAATAGTTTCTGAAAGCCTTTTTCAATTATCCAATATATTTTTTTATTCCAAATTGAAATGTCTGTTCGAAGAAAAGAATAGCCATGAGGAGTGTAAAACACTTTCTTTTTTTTTAATAATAGAAAACAGGCAAGTCTTCCCAGAACTCCGGCTTTTGAAGAGTGGAGATGGATAACATCGGGATTTAGTCTTCGGAGTGCTGCAGTTAATTCTAGTGTTGATTTTAAATCTTTAATAGGAGAAAAATTCCTAACCATGCTTACTTCAATAAGCGAAACGCCGTTTGAAAATTCCTCTTTTATTTTTTCCGAATCAATTTCTTTTCGATTGCCACTATAAATAATAGTGGTGTTGATGGTCTCATTTATTTCATGATCTCCAAAAAAAAAGGATAAATCTTTGAAATAAGTATGAACTCCACCGGCTACCGCTTCGACAACATGGACAACTTTCAAAATAGGGCTTTTTTAGTTACACAAAAATAGATAAAATAGAACTAGCGATACTTCTTTTTTGAGCTGCAATAGGGAGAAAAAATAAATTCTTCCGAAGTAGATTAACTAATAATAACCCGTTGGGTGTAATTAGTTTTTGATGATAATTTTCGTCAGTTCGAGTGATTTTCGACAGAAAATTATATCGAGAACTAGAAAATTATTATTAAAAACGGTTCTCGATATATTTTTTGTTCCGTTTTACTCCACAAAAAACACTCGAACTGACGTTTTGAATAATTGCACCCAACGGGTTAATAATAATTAAATTTATGTCTAAAATTTATTGAATCTGCAGCAAGTAAAACGCCATAGTTTCCTTGATAATTTATACCTTGCAATCGTAAAATTGATTTATGAAAAGAATACTTATCACCGGAGCTGCTGGATTTTTAGGATCACATCTTTGTGACCGTTTTATTAAAGAAGGCTATTTTGTCATTGGAATGGATAATCTCATTACTGGAGATTTAAAAAATATAGAACATCTGTTCAAACTGGAGAATTTCGAATTTTATCATCATGATATTACCAAATTTGTTCATGTTCCGGGCCAGTTAGATTATATTTTGCATTTTGCATCGCCTGCAAGTCCAATAGATTATTTAAAAATTCCAATACAAACGCTAAAAGTGGGTTCTCTTGGAACGCATAATCTTTTAGGTTTGGCACGAGTAAAAAAAGCCAGAATTCTTATTGCATCCACTTCTGAAGTATACGGAGATCCATTGGTTCACCCACAAACCGAAGAGTACTATGGAAATGTAAACACAATAGGACCAAGAGGGGTCTATGATGAAGCGAAGCGTTTTCAGGAATCGATAACCATGGCGTATCATACTTTTCATGGAGTAGAAACTCGGATCGTTCGAATTTTTAATACTTATGGTCCAAGAATGAGACTCAATGATGGTAGAGTTATTCCAGCATTTATAGGTCAGGCGCTTCGTGGGGAAGACTTAACTATTTTTGGGGATGGAATGCAAACGCGTTCTTTTTGTTATGTTGATGATCAGGTTGAGGGTATTTTCAGATTATTACATTCTGATTATGTTCTTCCTGTAAATATTGGCAATCCGGACGAAATCACCATTAAAGATTTTGCTGAAGAAATTATAAAACTGACCGGAACCAATCAGAAAGTGGTTTATTTTCCTTTACCAATAAATGATCCTTTGCAACGACAACCCGATATTACAAAAGCAAAAAAGTTGTTAGGTTGGGAAGCCAAAGTAAATCGCGCAGAAGGAATGAAAATTACCTATGACTATTTTAAATCATTGTCCAAAGAAGAACTTTCTAAAGAGGAACATAAAGATTTTTCGGGTTATATTAAATAGCGAAAGAATAGCATTTTTGGATTCATTTTTAAATTAATAGTATCGAATACATTCACTAATTATGACAGCATCACAAATAGGAAGATATTCAAAATACATACGGCCTATTAGTGTTTCAATTGATCTAATAGTTATTTCAGTGCTCAGCTTGTCTGTCTTCAGAGAACTGGATTTAGACATTGAATATTATCTTATTTATCAGACAATTGGATGGATTACTGCTGCTTTTTTCATAAGGTTTTATGAAATATACCGCTTCACTACCCCCATTGAAATTATTTCAAAAATAATCAAACAAGGGGTTTTATTTCTTTTGATAATTATTGCTTTTTTTCCATTTTCAAAACAGGTTGTTTTTAGCGGAGAAGTGATTGCGATGTTTATTTCTTCAGTTATAGTGCTGATTACTATTTCAAAATTTTTACTGTTTTATTATTTAAAAGAATATAGAATACTAACAGGCAGTAATTTTAGAAATACTGTTATTATTGGATATACGCCAGAAGCAATTCAATTAAAAGATCTTTTTGAAACAAGAAATGATTATGGATATCGTTTTTTAGGTTATTTTTCTGATAAGAAATCAAATCAAAATATCAAAGGAAAATTAGCGGATTTAAAGCCTTTTGTAATTGAAAATTGTGTGGATGAAATTTATTGTTCATTAAATGAAATTTCCAATGAGCATTTGAAAGATTTGATTGATTTTGCGGATGAAAACAATAAAACAATAAAATTTATACCAGATACAAAAGAGATTTTCTCTAAAAATTTAAAAATAGACTATTACGAGTTTTTCCCTGTTTTGTCTTTAAAGAAAACGATGCTGCATGAGCCTGCTACAAAAGTATTTAAAAGGTTTTTCGATATTGTTTTCTCCCTTATTATTATTATTATTATTATTGCTTTTCTCTTATCTTGGCTAATTCCATTATTAGCGATTTTAATAAAATTAGAATCCAGAGACCCGGTTTTTTTCAAACAAGGAAGACCTGGAATTGATGAAAACGAATTTTTCTGTTATAAACTTCGTTCTATGAAAATCAATAAGATAACCGAAACTGAAGCCTCAAAAAATGATCCTCGGGTTACTAGAATAGGGAAGTTTATGAGAAAGACAAGTATGGACGAAATGCCTCAATTTCTAAATGTATTACTTGGTGACATGTCAGTTGTGGGCCCGCGGCCACATCTTTGGGCACAAAATAAAGCCTATGGGAATACCGTTAAAAATATATGGTACGCCATTATGTGAAGCCGGGAATTACCGGATTAGCTCAAGTTAAAGGTTTTCGTGGCGAAATTGAAACAGAAGGCGATATGATTAACAGAATAAAATTTGATGTTTTTTATATCGAAAATTGGTCTCTTATTCTAGATTTGAAAATAATTTTCCAAACGGTAGTTAATATTTTAAAGGGCGAAGAAAAAGCATATTAAAAAATTTCTTTTTCAATTAATTCTTTTATTTGAAAATCAAGATTAAAGTTGTTTTTAGCATTTTCAAAAATCTGTTGCTTCATTATTTGAATTTGCTGTTTATCTATTTTTGAAATTTCGATTATAGTAGCATTCAGGTGTTGGAAATTTGCTACTTCTGCGACCCATCCTAAATTATGGTCAGATACAATAGTTTCGCCTTCGCCTCCTCCAAAATAAAGAATGGGTATTCCTAAAGCACTATATTCGAATATTTTAGATGGAACCGAGCCGTAAATCCTCGTTTTCAATGGAACTAAAGCAATATCAAAGGTTGCTAATTTCGAGATCAATTCATTGCGTTCCAGCATCCCATGAAAAACGATATTTTTTTTAGGATTATCCTTTATATAATCTTCAATTTGAACTTTTTCAGCGCCATCACCAAAAATATGAAATTCTAAATTTAGATTTTCCAAATTCATTTTTTCACAAACTTCCAAAACACCTTGCGCGACACCGAGTAATCCTGCGTAAAATAATTTAACAGGTTGGTTTTCAATTAAATTTAATTCAAAATTTTCAATTTGATGGTCTGGGAAATTACGATATAAACGACATTTTTTTTCTGGATATAAAGAGTGAATATGAGCAATAATTTCATTGGACTGGCCTAAAATCAGCGTTGAATTTTTATAAATAAACCGTTCTAAAAACAATGAAACTTTATGTGAAAATGAACCTGCCGGAAGGGCGTTCAATTCAATAGCCGCCAAAGGCCATAAATCGGAAACATTTAAAATAATTTTTTTTCGCTTTAGCGAAAGTACCAAAACACTAATAAAAGATAATAATAATGGCGGAGATTGGATCACTACTTTTTTTGGTGTTTTTTTAAACACTAAATAAAAAAATAATCCAATAGAAAAAGACACTGTTGAAACAATACGTTTGAAGATGTTTTTACTATTGCTTGGATAAATCCAAAGTCGCTTCACGCTTATATTTTGCATCATTTCTTCTACAAAAAACCTTCCTTTGTATTCCGGAAATAACGCTCCTTTTGGATAATTAGCCAATGGACAAATTACGGTTACTTTGTAATTATTTTGATGTAGTTTCAAAGCCAACTGCTCAATTCTATTGGCAGCAGCACCTTTTTCCGGTGGAAAATAATTCGAGATAATTACAATTTCTTCCATTAGTTTTTGGTTAGCAAAATAGCAATAATTCGTTCAGAAGCTTTACCATCCCAAAGTTCAGGAATACCACTTTCTCTCTTTCCATTTTCAAGAAATGAAGTGTAAATTTCGGTCAGTTTTTCGATGCCTATTCCTACCAAAGTATTGGTTCCAATCGATTGTGTTTCGGGTCTTTCGGTATTTTCGCGCATCGTAAAACAAGGAATTTCTAAAACGGTAGTTTCCTCAGAAATGCCACCGGAATCTGTAATTACTGCAAAACTGTTTTTGATAAGATACATAAAGGCTAAATATCCTTGTGGCTCTATACAAATGATATTTTTAAAGTTTAATTTTTTTTCTCCTAAAACAGCTTTGGTTCTGGGATGAACAGGAAAGATTACTTTTTTATCATTAGCTAAAATATCAATACCCAATAATAATTGTTGCAACGATTGTTCTTCATCTACGTTCGATGGACGATGCAAGGTGAGAATGATGTAATTTTCAAGTTCTAATTGGTATTCATCCCAAAAAGCAGGTTTTGTAATTCTATTTAAATTTTGATATAAAGTATCAATCATTACGTTTCCTACGAAATGGATTTTTTCTTTGGAAGTTCCAGATTTCAAAAGATTTTCATTTGCCCAAAGTGATGTGGTGAAGAGATAATCCGAAATACTATCGGTAACAATGCGGTTGATTTCCTCGGGCATTGTCATGTCACCAGAACGGATGCCGGCTTCAACATGCGCAACTTTGATATTCAGTTTTTTTGCTACAATTGCGCAAGCCATTGTCGAATTGACATCGCCAACCACCAAAACTAAATCACATGAATTTTGTAATAATTCTTGTTCAAAAGCCACCATAATCGCAGCTGTTTGCACGGATTGAGAACCACTTTTTACTTCTAGATTGTTATTTGGTTGCGGAATATTAAGTTCTTCGAAAAAAGTTTCGCTCAGGCTTTTGTCATAATGCTGACCCGTATGCACCAAACGATAGAAAATTGCAGCACCTTCGTTTTGCTTTTTCTCTATCGCTTTGATAATAGGGGCGATTTTAATAAAATTGGGTCTAGCTCCTGCAACTATGGTGATTTTCATTCTTTGATTTCTTTAATTAAGGAAATAAACTGCTTTAATTTTCTGTTTTTGTTTCGTTCCAGTTTTTCTTTTCGGGTGAATGAAAAGGTTAAACCGTTTTCTAAATAAGTTGCAATTGCTTTTTCAATTTTTTGAATTTGTGTTGCCGTTAATTCTTTTTCGCTCACATATTCTATTTCAAAAGTATCAATTTTTGTTTGTTTGATTATGAATTCTTTTACGTTTCCGTCATCTTCAATGATGCTTTTTGTCACGTAATAAAACGTCAATCCGGGTGATTTTTTCCCACTTGGCAAAAGGGCAACATCGTTTGTTCTCCCAATTAATTTCTTGAGAATGGTTTTTTTTAATGTGCTGTTTTCGTCTAGAATTCCAATATCGCCAATATCATATCGTATAAATGGATGCGCTTTGTTGAATAAGGAAGTAATCACAATTCGGCCAGCTTCACCGTTTGGAACAGCTTGATTATTTTCATCTAAAATCTCGACAAATAACGTTTCCGAATTCACTTGCCACTCGCCTATAGGGTTTTGAAAAGCAATTAAATCCAACTCAGAAGCACCATATTCATTAATAATTGGAATTCCAAATTGTAGCTTTAAAAGAATTTGATCCTCTTCAAAAAGCATTTCGGAAGTCACCATGCACACTTTCAGGGTGGGACAAATGTCTTTTAAAACAATGTTTTTATTTTGTAAAAACTTAGCAAATAAAACAATTGAGCTTGTATAACCATTTATGTAATCAAATTTTTTATTCTGAAATTTTTTCAGAATCTTTTCTAAAATTTCATCCGATAAATCAAAAATTGAAAACCGAAACCGATGGACTAAAAAATCTTTAAAGCGCTCTTTTTTGTTGCCAATAAAATCCATTGGAATCCCGTAAAAACGTGCTTGATACGAACGGTTAAAATCAATTCCGTACCAGCCAAAACGATAAATAACAGAAGCCCAGGTCAAAGCATGACTGTATTTGTCTTTGGCAAAAATAAACGGATCTCCACTGGAACCGGACGTTTTATTGACATAGCTATTCTTGGTGGAGTAACCATTCGAAAGCCTTTCAAGTAACGGTTTTTGTAAGGTTCTTTTATTTAAAACGGGTAAATCATCCCAGTCGGTAGAATTTGAGCCTACTAATTCCTGATAAAATGGATTGTTTTGTAAATGAAAATTAACGATTTCTACTTTTTTATTTTCAAGGAACGCGCTGTATTCTTTTTCTGAAAATGAAACTATTTTTCGCAATTCGGCTTTGGCTTCCTTCATTGGGAAACCATTTATCTTTAGTGATAAGTCGAAAAGTGGAAACATAGTAAGGGTATATTTCATCAAAAATAATGTTTAAGAACAACTAATGACCAAGAACCAATAACTTTTTGAAAATTAATTATTTTTTAAGTTCAAAAGCAATTATTTTTGCGGTTTACAACTAATTAACGACAACATGACAATTTTACTACTAGGTTCAGGCGGAAGAGAACATGCTTTTGCATGGAAAATGATTCAAAGTCCGCTTTGTGATACACTTTTTGTAGCACCAGGAAACGCTGGAACGGCCGCAATAGCTAATAATATAAACATTAGTCCAACTGATTTTGATGCTATAAAAGCTTTTGTTCTTCAGGAAAAAGTAGAAATGGTTGTTGTGGGACCAGAAGATCCATTAGTAAAAGGCATCTATGATTTCTTTTTAAATGATGCCGAATTAAAACATATTCCGGTTATTGGACCATCAAAAATTGGTGCTCAATTAGAAGGAAGTAAAGAATTTGCCAAAGAATTTTTGATCAAACATAAAATCCCAACTGCCGCTTACGATAGTTTTACTGCCGAAACAGTTGAAAAAGGATGTGAATTTTTGGAAACACTACAACCGCCTTATGTTTTAAAAGCAGATGGTTTGGCAGCAGGAAAAGGTGTTTTGATTATTGAGGATTTGGCGGAAGCCAAAGAAGAATTAAGAAACATGTTAGTGCATCAAAAATTTGGTGACGCCAGTTCAAAAGTTGTGATTGAAGAATTCCTTGACGGAATAGAATTAAGCTGTTTTGTTCTTACTGACGGAAAAAATTATAAAATCCTGCCAACTGCCAAAGATTACAAACGCATTGGCGAAGGCGACACCGGATTAAATACAGGCGGAATGGGCGCAGTTTCCCCAGTTCCTTATGTTGACGCTGTTTTGATGGAGAAAATCGAAACACGCATCGTAAAACCAACCATTGATGGCTTTCAAAAAGACGGAATTCCGTACAAAGGATTTGTTTTTATTGGATTGATTAATGTGAATAACGAGCCAATCGTAATTGAATACAATGTGAGAATGGGCGATCCGGAGACGGAAGTGGTTGTTCCAAGATTGAAAACGGATTTAGTCGAATTGTTTTTGGCTGTTGCCAATGAAAAACTCGATGAAATTACACTGGAAGTTGATGAAAGAAGTGCGACTACAGTTATGGTTGTTTCTGGCGGCTATCCTGAAGATTTCGAAAAAGGGAAAGTAATCTCAGGATTAGAAACCATTGAAGACTCCATCGTTTTTCACGCAGGGACAAAATTAGAAAATGGAAATGTTGTTTCTAATGGCGGAAGAGTTTTAACCGTAACTTCTTATGGAAATGATTTCGAAGAGGCCATAAAAAAATCTTACCAAAACATAGATAAACTAAATTTTGATAAGATGTATTTTAGAAAAGATATTGGAAACGATTTAAAATAGTTTCCAATTACCGCTCACTTTTTTTTAAATTACTTTAAGAAAGAGTGAGCCGTAGTATCTTGGTTTTCTTCTTTATTGTCTTCAAAGATTTTCAATTGTTTGATCCAATATACCATTGCGGCTGCACAAATAATCATGAAAATCCAGTTGATTGTATTAGCAACAAACCAAGATTTTAGCTCTAAGGAGCGTAAAAAGTCTAGAGGAGCAAATAAAATATTTACAAATAAGTATTCTATTCCTTCGAAAAATGATTTCATAATGTATAAAATTAATTTTATTACTTGTTTTAGGTAACTCTGTATATTAAAAAAGTTCTCATTTATGAAGAATCTTTTTGAACTTGCAGGGTTTCCTTTTTAAACAAGTATTATATTTACAATCACAAAAGTATAAAATATCCTTATGATAACAAGTGTTTTTAAAAAATCTACACCATTAAATTTTTCATTGGTTGTAATTTTAATACTGGTTTTCTTTTTAATGTACCAATTTCAAGATTTATCTTGGACCAATTCCCTTTTTTTGATTTTAAAAAAAGGGACTCTGTTTTGTATTTTATTGGCTTCTGTTTTTATTACGAATTTCATTGTAAAGAAAAATGGATTGAGTAAAGACAGTACGTACACCGTTTTTTTTTACTTTTTATTTTTACTTTTTTTTCCTTCAGTATTAGACAATACGAACCTAATTGTTTCAAATTTCTTCATTCTATTAGCACTTCGCCGATTAATTTCACTACAATCTCTTAAAGCTTCCAAAGAAAAAATATTTGATGCGTCATTGTGGATTTTTTTAGCCGCATTATTTCATTTTTGGAGTATTATTTTTATTGTATTGGTTTTTATATCAATAATTTTCCATGTTTCCAGAGATTATAGGAATTGGTTCTTGCCGTTTATTGCCTTTTTTACCGCGGGAATTATCTTCTTATTATATGCTGCAGTATTTAATGTTAACGTAATAGAATATATAACAAGGAGTGTAACGACGGATTTCAGTATTGATTATTTTACTAATAATTACCAAAATGCTGCTTTTTCGATATATGCTACTATTGCATTGTTTTTTGTTGTTTCTATGTTTGCGACATTGTCTAACAGGCCACAGCTTTTACATGTTTCTTTCAAAAAAATAATAGCCTCATTCTTTATTGGAATAGTAATTTTCTTGATTTCGTCTAATAAAAGTAATGATTTATTGCTGTTTACCTTTGCCCCTTTGGCCGTGATGGCAACAAGCCATATTGAAATTGCGCAACTAAAATTAAAACAGGAAATGGTATTATTTGTTCTTATTGCCTGTAGTCTATTTGCTTTTTTCTCGCAATTATAATTTTTCTCCAAAAGCCAAATCTCCCGCATCACCAAGTCCCGGAACGATGTAACTGTGTTCATTTAGTTTTTCGTCTAAAGCAGCGATCCAAAGATGACAGGTGTCAGGCAAATGGTTTTTGAGATAGGCAATTCCTTCAGGAGCTGCGATTACAACTGCAATGTGAATTGCCGCAGGAGTTCCTCTCTCCATTAGTTTATTAAAAGCAGCAACTATAGATTGTCCTGTGGCAAGCATGGGGTCAATCAATATGACACTTTTGTCGTTTATATCAGCAATAGCTTGATATTGAACAACAATTTCAAAGTAATCATCATTATTAGGATGGTGTCTGTAGGCTGAAATAAAACCATTTTCTGCATTGTCAAAATAATTCAAAAAACCCAAATGCAAAGGTAACCCTGCGCGTAAGATGGAGCATAAAACCAATTGGTCTCCAATTTCGGTAGTTTTTTTTATGCCAAGTGGACTTTGAATTTCTATGTTTTTGTAATGCAGTTCTTTACTCAATTCATAAGCCATTATTTCACCGATGCGCTCAATATTTCTACGAAAACGCATGCTGTCGTTATGAACATTTACATTTCTAATTTGTCCTAAAAAATGGTTCAGGACACTATTGTTTTCTGATAAAATATGGATTTGCATGTTTTCAATTTTGGAATTAAACTTCTAAAGTTTTTTTAATCTATAAAAGTATAAAAAAGTATCTTTGCCTTTTAATATATAAAGATATGTTTTCAAAATTAGCTTATTCAGTATTCGAACAAAGTATTAAAGATTATCATCAATTTGATAATGTAGATCAGCCCATAAATAATCCTTTTCCGAAGGATAAATTTGAACATTTATTGTATCATAAAAATTGGATTGACACGGTGCAATGGCATTTTGAAGATATTATTCGTGATCCAAATATTGACCCGGTTGCAGCTTTGACTTTGAAAAGAAGAATCGATGCTTCCAATCAAGAGCGTACAGATATGGTGGAATATATTGACAGTTATTTTCTTCAAAAATACAGCCATGTAGTAGTAAAAGAAAGTGCGAAAATCAACTCAGAAAGTCCTGCTTGGGCTTTTGACAGATTGTCGATTTTAGCCTTAAAAATTTATCACATGAACGAAGAAGCGACTCGTGCAGAAGCTTCCCAAGATCACAGAGATAAATGTCAGGCAAAATTGAATATTCTTTTAGAGCAAAGAACTGATTTGTCTACCGCAATTGATGACTTAATAAAAGACATTGAAAATGGTGATAAATTCATGAAAGTGTACAAGCAGATGAAAATGTACAATGATGATGATTTGAATCCTGTTTTGTACCAAAACAAGAAGTAATTCTCGTTTTAATTTGTCCCAAAAAATCAAACATATAACCGTCATGAGACTTTCCGCAATGGGAGATGTCGCCATGACGGTTCCTGTTTTACGTGCTTTTGTAAACCAGCATCCAGAAGTTAAAATTACGGTCGTTTCCAGACCATTCTTCAAACCTTTTTTCGATTCCATTCCCAACGTTTCTTTTTTTGCTTTCGATGAAAAAGAAAGGCACAAAGGGTTTCTTGGATTGTTGCGTTTGTTCCAAGATTTAAAAAAACTAAATGTTGATGCTTTCGCCGATCTGCATAATGTTTTGCGCTCTAAAATTGTCAGAAACCTTTTTGCGTTAAGCGGAAAAAAAGTGGCTTCTGTTGATAAAGGAAGAGCAGAGAAAAAAGCATTGACCCAGCCCGAAAATAAAGTTTTCAAGCAACTGCCAACGATGTTTGAAAGACACGTAGAAGTGTTCAGACAACTTGGTTTTTCCATTGATTTATCATCCCGAAGTGTCGGGACGGTTTTCCCTGAAAAACAAGCGTTAGATACTGAAATCATCAAATTTACTGGAGAAAAAACCCAGAAATGGATAGGAATTGCACCTTTTGCACAATATGATTCTAAAGTGTATCCTTTGGATTTGATGCAGGAAGTCATCAACCAACTAGCCAAAAATGCGGATTACAAAATATTGCTTTTTGGCGGCGGAAAAAAGGAAATCGAAATCTTAAATTCGCTTTCTTCCAACAAAGAAAACATCATTAACATGGCAGGTAAAATTAAATTTAAGCAGGAATTACAACTCATCAGTAATCTTGATGTGATGCTTTCCATGGATTCCGGGAATGCCCATATTGCGGCTATGCTTGGTGTGAAAATCATTACGCTTTGGGGCGCAACGCATCCGTTTGCCGGATTTTTACCTTTTGGTCAACCAATGGGAAATGCTTTGGTTTCCGACAGAAATCAGTTTCCAAAATTACCCACATCCGTTTATGGAAATAAAAAAGTCGAAGGATATGAAGATGCTATGCGAACGATTTTACCAGAGAAAGTAGTTGAAAAAATTAAAGAAACATTAAACCATTAAGAAATTAAGCATTAATTCTCAATGAAACTTAATTTCTTAATGGTTCAATTATAAATCACAAGATGTTTCATAACATTCAGTAGAGCCTAAAAAAAAAGAGTCTGCAAACTCTTTTTTTATAACTGAATACTGCACTGTAATCGCAATATTTTTTTACTATATAAGTTATATAAGTTCATTTATAGTACAAGTCAAACTGAACACTTTCTTAAACGTCATCATAATCCACATAAATGTTTTCTGATGTTGGGTGGGCTTGACAAGTAAGTATCAATCCATCAGCGATTTCTTTATCAGTAAGAATAGAGTTTTTAGTCATTTCGGCAGTTCCTGAAGTAACACGAGCCAGACAACTGCTGCAGATTCCGCCTTGGCAAGAATAGGGAGCATCAAGACCTTGTTTTAAAGCTGCTTCAAGGATGGTCTGTTTTTGTGACATTTCAAAAGTCGTTTCATCATCATCCACCATAACAGTGATTTTCGAATGACCTTCTAATGATTTTTCGATTTTATGTTCTTTGGTTGAAGCAGAAAACAATTCAAATTTTATAGCTGATTCTTTGATGTTTTTTGCTGCCAAAACACCAGAAACGGTATTAATCATTTCTTCTGGTCCACATAAATAGAACTTATCAAATTCCAATTCCTTGTGTTTGTTATTCAAAACAAAATTCACCGCCGATTTATCTATTCGACCAAATAATGCATTTTCTGCTTTGCCTTGACTGAAAACATAATGTACAAAAAGACGTCCTACATATTGCAATTGTAAATCGTGCAATTCCTGATGAAAGATAGTTTCTTCAAGAGATTTGTTACCATAAACAAGAACAAAAGAACTTTTAGGTTCGCTTTTCAATACTGATTTCAGGATAGAAAGTACGGGTGTGATTCCGCTTCCGGCTACAAAGGCCACATAGTTTTTTTGTTTATCAGCTTGAGGTTCAAATGTGAATTTTCCTTCCGGTTTTCCCACTTCTAGCGCATCACCCGCTTTTAGCTTGGAATTGGCAAATTGCGAAAAAGCACCGTCTTTTACTGCTTTTACCGCAATTCGTAATTCACCACTTTCTGGGGCAGAACAAAGAGAATACGCACGACGAATTTCCTGATTGTCTAAGGTAAGCCGAAGATTAATATATTGACCCGCAATGAAAGTATAGTTTGGTTTTAATTCCTCGGGAACATTAAAAAGTATGGAAACTGCGTCTTTGGTTTCACGTTTTACTTCTTTTATAATAAGTTTTAAAAAGGATGGCATGTGATTAATTTTTTACAAAAATAGGAAACGACAAATAAATGGAGATTATAATTGCCGATTTTTTTATATTAGATGTAACATTTCAAGAATTTAACTACCAATTACGAAACCAAACTATAAATCATGTTCAAAAAATTTATCTATCTCGAATGGAAGGCTTTTACGAGATCAGCTTCCTTCGCAACAAATTTAGGTTTAAAAATCTTGATGCTTTTTTTGGCTATTTATTTTGCTTTAGTTTTTTTGGCTTTGGGAATTGGAGCCTTTTATTTTATCCGGAAAATGAACTTGGAACCACTGATAACAGTAAATAAATTCCTGATTTACTACTTTTTATTTGATTTAATTATTCGTCTGCTGTTGCAGAAAATTCCGGTAATGAATATTCGCCTTTTATTGGTTTTACCGTTTAAAAAACCAACAATTGTTCATTTTTCGTTGGGTAAAACCGTATTGTCTTTTTTTAATTATGGACATGCTTTTTTCTTTTTGCCATTTTCAGTAGTATTAATTATCGAAGGATATGATGTGGTGAGCGTATTGCTTTGGCATTTAGCGATGATTTCGTTGATTTACATCAATAACTTTCTAAATATTGTATTGAGTAATAAAGACAATTTGTTTGCCATTTTCGTCGGGATTGTGATTGTTTTGGGAGGCTGTCAGTATTATCATGTTTTTGATATTACCAATTACACTACGGTTTTCTTTGAGGGTCTATTCCACACAAAATGGATGTTTTTACTGCCAATTTTGGCTTTAATTGGACTGTATTATATTACGTTCAAGTATTTCAAAAACAACATGTATCTTGATTCAGGACTTTCAAATAAACAACAAATCGCCAAAACCGAGGATTTAACTTGGTTGAACCAGTTTGGAACATTGGGAACATTTTTGAAGAATGACATTAAACTCATCAAAAGAAACAAACGATCAAAAACTACAGTTATCATGAGTGTGGTGTTTTTATTTTATGGTTTCCTATTCTTTACCAATGGAATCAAAGCATACAATAATCCCATAATGCACATTTTCGCAGGCATTTTTGTTTCGGGTGGTTTTTTATTCACTTTCGGACAATTTGTGCCTAGTTGGGACAGCTCTTATTATCAATTAATGATGACACAAAACATTCCGTATCGAGGATATTTGAGCTCAAAATGGTGGCTGATTGTTATTGCAACAGTTATTTCGACGATTTTGTCTTCATTCTATTTGTATTTTGGATGGCACGTGTATCTGACAATTGTTGTGGGCGCCATTTATAATATTGGAGTGAATTCACATTTGGTGCTTCTTGCGGGTGCTTATACAAAAACGCCAATAGATTTAGATTCCAGCAAAGGCGCTTTTGGAGATAAAAAAGCCTTTAATGTAAATACCATGTTGATCTCGTTGCCTAAATTGCTATTGCCGTTGGGACTTTATTGGATTGGTTCCACTTTAATGAGTCCCAATTTAGGTTTAACAATGGTGGCTATTGCCGGAATAATAGGTTTTGCTTTGAGAGATAAAGTCTTTTCATTGATCGAAAAGATTTATAAAACCGAGAAGTACAAAACCATAGCCGCTTACAAGCAAAAGAGTTAATAGCCAATTTCCATAAAGCGATTAACCAAATCAACGAATAACCGAATAAACCTTTCTAAAAATGATACAAGTAAACGATCTTTCAAAAACATATAACGGCACGACGGTTCTTAAAATTAAAAATCTAGAAATTCCAAAAGGACAAAGTTTTGGATTGGTAGGGAATAATGGCGCCGGAAAAACCACGTTTTTTAGTTTGCTTTTGGATTTAATCCAACCTTCAACGGGGCACATTATCAACAATGAGATTCAAGTAAATTCAAGCGAAAACTGGAAACCTTTCACGGCATCCTTTCTGGATGAAAGCTTTTTAATTGGCTACTTAACACCCGAAGAATATTTTTATTTCATAGGCGATTTACGCGGACAGAACAAAGCCGATATCGATACTTTGCTGGCCAAACACGAGGAGTTTTTTAATGGAGAAATCTTAAAAAACAAGAAGTATTTGCGAGATTTATCCAAAGGAAACCAAAAGAAAGTGGGAATTATCGCGACACTTATTGGTAACCCGGAAGTGGTAATTTTAGACGAACCATTTGCTAATTTAGATCCGACAACGGTCAATAGATTGAAAAAAATCATCAAAGAATTAGCCGAAAATCCTGACGTAACGGTTCTGGTTTCCAGTCATGATTTATTGCATACCGTCGAGGTTTGCGATAGAATTGTGGCACTGAACAAGGGAGAAGTCGTGAAGGATATTCAAACATCTGCAGAAACTTTGCAGGAGCTGGAACTATTTTTTGCAGTTTAAAATTTAATTTGGGCGTGACCCGGAAAGAAAAATTCCGGGTCGGGCTTTTCACTCCCAATCTTTTTTATTCTTTTTTAAGAATAAAAAAGGATTTCCGCTTTAATCCCTCACGCAAAACCGGCAATCAAAAAGAAACCTAATAATTTCCACGATATCAAAAAGAAACGTATTTTTACAAGTCATTATACTAAATAGTATTTTTAGAAGTTAATTGATAAAAAACGTTTACCATTGAAAACCAACACATTCAAACCTATATTTTCTCTAGTATTTTTGTTGTTTTTGGTAGCGTGTTCTACTAAAAAGGACACTTTTTTGGCGAGAAAATCCCATGCTTTGAGCACGAAATATAATATTTTATACAACGGGCAAATCGGGTTAGACAAAGGGATTAATGGTATAAAATCAAATAGTAAAGATAATTTTTGGAAGCGTTTGCCTATCGAAAGAATGCAAATGGATGAGGAAATATCTCCAGAAGGAAAACCTAAAAATGCTGATTTTGAATTGGCCGAGACCAAAGCCACAAAGGCGATTCAAAAACATTCCATGAACATTGGCGGAAGGGAAAAAAACAGCCAAATTGATGAAGCGTATTTACTGCTTGGTAAATCCCGTTATTACGACCAAAGATTCGTTCCGGCATTAGATGCATTCAATTATATTTTATACAAATATCCCAATAGCAGCAGAATTTATGAAGCCAAAATTTGGCGTGAAAAAACCAACATGCGACTTGGTAATGATGCTTTGGTAGTAAAAAATATGACCAAACTTCTGAAGGAGAAAGAGTTGAAAAAACAAGTTTTTGCTGATGCAAATGCACTTTTATCAGAAGCTTTTTTGAACTTGGAAGAAAAAGACAGCGCTTTAGTAAAATTAAAAATAGCCGAAAGATACACCAAAGTAAAAGCCGAAAGAGCGAGATACCGTTTTATTCTTGGGCAATTGTACGAGGAATTAGGTAAAAAGGACAGCGCCATTTACAGCTATCAATCGGTGATTGATATGAATAGAAAATCCGAAAGGAAATATGTTATTCAGGCTTACGCCAAAAAAGCACAATTATTCGATTATAAAACCGGAGATACCACTGCGTTTTTAAAAACATACAACAAATTAATTGCCGACAGAGAAAACAGACCATTTCTAGATGTGATTTATCGGGAAAAGGCGGTGTTTTATGATAAAAACAACAAACAAAAAACAGCTTTAAATTTTTACAATGCTTCGCTAAAAAAAGTCACAACAGACCAATATTTAATTGCTTCAAATTACAGGGATTTAGGAAATATGTATTTCAAAAATGCCGATTATCCGGTGGCAGCTAAGTATTATGACAGTACTTTAGTAAAGCTGGATGTTAAAACCAGAGAATTTATTCACATTCAAAAAACCAGAAAAGATTTAGACGAAGTAATACAACTCGAAGCTATTGCCAAAACAAACGACAGCATTTTAAATGTGGTTGCTTTGTCAGAAACGGACAGGGTTTTGTATTTTGAAAATTATATCGACAAGTTAAAAAAGACGGATGAAGCCAAAAGAGTTGTAGAGGAAAAACTAAAAGTCAAACAAGAAAATATAGAAAGAAATGCTAAAACTGCTGCTATTGATCCGGCTTCTCCTAATCAGGAATCAGGAAAACCAACGAAGAAATCATCATTAGCACCGCCAACCATGGCCAGTATTTCTGGACAGTCAGCCAGTGTTTTCTATTTTTATAATCCTACGACCATTGCTTTTGGAAAACTGGAATTTAAGAAAACATGGGGAGACCGATCTTCAAAAGGGAATTGGAGATTGTCAGCCAATAAAACAGATTTTGCTGTGAAAGACTCCATAAACGGAGACAAAGCAACATTGGAAGACAAATTAGCAGCAGACAAGCCAGTTGAAAAATACACCATCGATTATTATCTAAAACAACTTCCAACAAATCAAACCGCGATTGATAGCATTGCCAAAGAACGTAATTTTGCCTATTATCAACTTGGGGTTATTTATAAAGAAAAATTCAAAGAATATGAATTGGCCAGTGCTAAACTGGAAGAGTTATTAAAAAATAATCCAGAAGAAAAACTGATTCTTCCTGCATTGTATAATTTATATAAAATTTACCAAATTACAGATGCTGCTAAAGCGGAGACATTTAAAAACAAAATTTCGAGTCAATTTCCAAATTCTCGTTATGCACAAATAATAAACAATACCAATTCGAATGTAGCTTCAGATAATGAATCACCGGAGAAAGTATATAACAAATGGTATAAATTGTATCAAGAAGAGCAATATGTTGTTGTGCTAGCAAAAATTGACGATTTGATTAATCAGTTTTCTGGTGATGAAATTGTTTCAAAATTTGAACTTTTAAAAGCAACCACTCTTGGAAAACTTAGAGGATTACCAGCCTATAAAAAAGCATTGCAGGAATTGGCGGATAACTATCCTAACAGTGAAGAAGGTAGAAAAGCAGTAGAGATCCTGACAACTCATGTTCCGTTTTTAGAAGAAAAGGATTTTAGTATTGTTGATGCGAAGAATTGGAAAATTCTTTATAAAGTAGCCGCAAGAGCCGATAAAAACACAAAGGCAATTGAAGATAAATTGAAGTTGTTCATTGCCAATGAGAATTTTCAGACGATTTCCTATTCCTATGATATTTATACTGAAAAAGAAAATTTCATTACCATTCATGGAATTAATTCGGAGCCTTATGCAAAAAATATCATTCAGGTTTTAAAAGAAAATAAGAAGTATAAAATTGACGAACCAGCAATAGTTGTTTCCGCAGAAAACTATAAAGTAATCCAAATCAAGAAAAATCTTGAGGCTTATTTAGCCCCTAAAAACCCATAATCATGTTTGATAAAAAGCCAAAATCATATACTGATCTTTTGGGTAAAACCAATAGAATAGTAGAGGGAACCATTATAAAAGGGGATATTATTTCTCAGGCCGATTTTAGATTGGATGGGGAATTAATAGGCAATTTTCAATCCAGTGGTAAAATTGTTATTGGACCTGCGGGAAGCGTTACCGGTGATATAGTTTGCAAAAATGCCGATATAGAAGGGAAGTTCAATGGTAAAATTCATGTAACTGAAATCTTGAATGTAAAATCCAAAGCAAGTATTCAAGGCGAAGTTTCAGTAGGGAAATTGTCTGTGGAACCCGGTGCTGAATTTAGTGCTTCTTGTGCAATGAAGACCAATATAAAAAATCTAATGCCAAACGATGGAGAACAAACCCAACAAAAAACAAGCTAGTAAGTGGCTGGCCCTGATTAATATCCCGATTCAAATGGGGGCAATCATCTTTCTGTTTTCCTATCTGGGAGACTGGTTAGACGAAAATCATCCCCATCCAAAAGTGTATTACAATAAAATTTTAGTGATGGTTGGTGTTGCATTGGCTTTGTATAATGTAATAAGACAAGTAAACGAAATCAACAAAAAGCAGTAATTTTCCAAAAGACAAAGTCATTAAGAACCAACTATAAAACATTGTGATTTTGTTACAAATCAAAATAACTTTGCGCCGTAGTGCCTTTGCGACAAAAAACAAACCCAATGAATTTACAAAATTCCAAACCGCTTCTAAGCTTACTGTTATTGGCTGGATTAGCTTACCTCCTTCATAAAATTGTTTTTTATGTTTTACATATAAATGACCAAGCTTTTTATTATTCGATAGAAACGCTCTATTTACTTTTTTTAGGTTTATCAACAATAGTCTTTATTGTTTTGTTGAAAGTCAAAGAACGCAGTTTTGATAATGTTGGAATGTCATTTCTTCTGGGAACAAGCATTAAAATGGTTTTTTGTTATTTGATTTTAAGACCATTATTACAGGTTTCAACTCAAAACATTGCGATAGAGAAAAAGAATTTTTTTGTAATGTTTATTCTCTTTTTAGCAATTGAAACGATATTAACGATACGCATATTAAATGAAAAGCAATGAATATGTCATTTATGTGTCAAATGTTCCAAAAATAATTTTTTATATTCTTTTGAATATTAATAAAAAATGTACCTTTGCACCAAATTTCAGAAACGTAATAAATTAAGATAATTAACTGTTATGGTGATTTCAAACAAACCACTTAGATTTATATTAGTAGCTTTAGTAGCGTGTCTTCCTCTAATTAGTTTTGCAAATCCTGAAGAGGGTTCTGTGAAAGTAAAAACGGAAGCTGCTCATGAAGTGACAGAAGAGGCTCATGCTGAACCAACAGATGTAAAATCTAAAATTAAGGAATTTATCAATCATCACCTTTTGGATGCTCATGATTTTACATTTTCTGTAAATGAAGAAACAGGAGAGCATTATGGTTTTTCATTACCAATTATTCTTTGGGATAATGGTTTACAAGTATTTTCTTCTTCAAAATTTCATCATGGTGAAGAAGTTGCAGAACATAATGGTAATTATTATGTATTGCACCACGAAAAAATATACAAAACGGAGGCGGATGGAGCTTTAACAGAAGAGCACGGTCACCCAACAAATGCAACTCCACTAGATTTATCTATTACAAAAAGTGTAATAGGTATTTTAGGAATAGCAATCTTAATGTTTGTATTGTTTACAGGCTTAGCAAAATCGTATGCTAAAAATGGAGGTATTGCTTCAGGAGCAGGTCGTTTCTTTGAACCGCTTGTTCTTTATGTAAGAGATGAAATCGCAATTCCAAACATTGGAGAAAAAGGATATAAAAAATACATGAGTTATTTATTGACTATATTTTTCTTTATTTTCTTTTTAAACATATTAGGATTAACTCCGCTAGGATTTAACGTAACAGGGAATATTGCTATTACAGCTTCGCTGGCCTTGTTGACGTATTTAATTACAACTTTCACAGCTAATAAAAATTATTGGGGACACATTTTCTGGATGCCAGGTGTGCCAACTCCAATGAAATTTATTTTGGCTCCAATAGAGTTACTGGGAACCATAATCAAACCATTTTCATTAATGATACGTTTGTATGCTAACATTTTGGCTGGGCACGTAGTTTTAATGAGTATTATCGGTTTAATGTTTATCTTTAAAAGCTGGATTGGAAGTACGCTATCTTTTGGATTGGCATTTGCGCTTTCTATCCTTGAAATATTAGTGGCGTTTTTACAAGCGTATATTTTCACAATGTTATCTGCACTTTATTTTGGAGCAGGAAACGAAGAGCATCATCACGAAGAATCGCATTAGGCATATGCTATATGCACAAGGCTATTTAGCATACGGGCTTACTGCCTAAAGCGTATAGCTTTCAAACAAGAATGTTTAATTTTTAATTTATATATTATGGAAATTCCAACTATTGTAGGAGCAGGATTGATTGTTATTGGAGCAGGTTTAGGTATTGGTAGAATTGGTGGTTCAGCAATGGACGCTATTGCTCGTCAACCAGAAGCTTCTGGAAAAATCCAAACAGCTATGCTTATTGCAGCTGCACTTATTGAAGGTATTGGTTTCGCTGCGTTATTCGCATCTTAATTAAAACACAAAAAGCAACAGTTACAACGGTTGGTTGTGACTGTTGTTTTTAAAATTAAAACATTAAAAATTGCGATTAAAAGCAATTCATACTTTAAAATTTATAATTAGATATAATGGATAAGTTAATAAATGATTTTTCGTTTGGTTTGTTTATTTGGCAGATAGTAATATTTGTTGGATTGATATTCTTGTTAAAAAAATTCGCATGGAAACCTATTCTTGATGCAGTTAATGAAAGAGAAGAAGGAATTAAAAACGCATTGCTTTCAGCTGAGAACGCTAGAAAAGAAATGCAAAATTTGCAAGCGGATAACCAACGCATTTTACAAGAAGCAAGATTAGAGCGTGACAACATGCTTAAAGACGCTCGTGAAATGAAAGAGAAAATGGTTGCTGATGCTAAAAACGAAGCGCAGGCTCAAGGTCTGAAAATGATCGAGCAAGCGAAAGCAGCAATTGAAAGTGAAAAAAATGCAGCTATGGCCGAATTGAAATTACAGGTTTCCACTTTGTCATTGAGTATCGCAGAAAAAATATTGAAAGACGAATTATCTAACAAAGAAGCTCAAACTAAATTAGTTGAGAAAATGTTAGGTGACGTAAAGATAAACTAACAATTATGGCAAGTACAAGAGCAGCAATTCGTTATGCAAAGGCAATTCTAGACTTAGCAAACTCCATTGGAGTGGACAATGAGGTGAGCAGCGATATGACTTTAATTGCTTCAACAATCAATGGAAATAAGGAATTGAACACTTTTATTGGAAATCCTACCATTAAAGTTGAAGTGAAAGAAAGTGCACTATTGGAAGTTTTTGCAGATGCGAATGGGGTAACAAAAGGACTTTTCCATTTGTTGTTCGAAAACAAAAGATTCGAAATTCTTGAAGCTATTGCTTTAGAATACAACAAATTGTTTGACGAGATGAATGGCATTGAGGTAGCAAAGGTAACTACAGCTATTCCTATGGATGCAGCATTAGAAGCTAAAGTTTTAGCGAAAATTGCAACCCTTTCAGATAAAAAAATCACAATAGAAAATATAGTAGATGCTTCAATCATTGGAGGATTTATTCTAAGAATAGGAGACAAGCAGTATAACGCTTCAGTAGCCAACAGATTACAAGTATTAAAAAGAGAGTTAAGTAATTAGTTTTATTACACATTTAAGTGTCTAAATTATAAATTAAGATGGCGGAAATCAAACCTGCTGAAATTTCAGCAATATTAAGAAAGCAAGTAGAAGGTTTTGAATCTGGTGCTACACTGGAAGAAGTAGGAACAGTACTTCAAGTTGGAGATGGTATTGCTCGTGTTTACGGGCTTTCTAATGTTCAATATGGAGAGTTAGTTGAATTTGACAATGGTTTAGAAGCTATTGTTTTGAATCTTGAAGAAGATAATGTAGGTGTGGTACTTTTAGGGCCATCAACAGGAATCAAAGAAGGCTCAACTGCAAAAAGAACACAACGTATTGCTTCTCTTAAAGTAGGAGAACAAATGGTAGGTCGTGTAGTAAACACTCTTGGTTTTCCAATTGATGGAAAAGGACCAATTGGTGGAGATTTATACGAAATGCCTTTGGAAAGAAAAGCTCCTGGAGTTATCTTCCGTCAACCGGTTACTGAGCCATTACAAACAGGAATAAAAGCAGTAGATGCTATGATTCCAGTTGGTCGTGGACAACGTGAGCTAGTTATTGGTGACCGTCAAACAGGTAAATCAACTGTTTGTATCGATACCATCTTAAATCAAAAAGAATTTTACGATGCAGGAAAACCTGTATTTTGTATATATGTTGCAATTGGACAAAAAGCGTCAACTGTAGCTGGAATTGCTAAAATGTTAGAAGAAAAAGGCGCAATGGCTTACACCATTATTGTTGCTGCTAATGCTTCTGATCCAGCTCCAATGCAAGTTTATGCTCCTTTCGCAGGTGCTGCAATTGGAGAATATTTTAGAGATTCAGGTCGCCCGGCTTTAATTGTTTATGATGATTTATCTAAACAAGCTGTTGCTTATCGTGAGGTTTCTCTTTTATTAAGAAGACCACCGGGACGTGAGGCATATCCTGGAGACGTTTTCTACCTTCACAGTAGATTATTAGAACGTGCTTGTAAAGTAATTGCAGATGATGGAATTGCTAAAGACATGAACGATTTACCGGATTCATTGAAATCAATTGTAAAAGGTGGTGGTTCATTGACTGCTTTGCCAATCATTGAAACTCAAGCTGGTGACGTTTCTGCATATATCCCAACAAACGTAATTTCGATTACAGATGGTCAAATTTTCCTTGATGGAGATTTGTTTAACTCAGGGGTTCGTCCTGCGATTAACGTAGGAATTTCTGTATCTCGTGTTGGAGGAAATGCACAAATTAAATCAATGAAAAAAGTAGCAGGTACTTTGAAACTGGATCAAGCACAATTCCGTGAATTGGAAGCGTTTGCTAAATTTGGTTCTGATTTAGATGCAGTTACTTTAAACGTAATTGAAAAAGGAAAAAGAAACGTTGAGATCTTGAAACAAGGTTTGAATGATCCTTATACTGTTGAAGATCAAGTTGCGATTATCTATGCTGGTTCTAAAAATTTATTGAGAAATGTTCCTGTAAATAAAGTGAGAGAATTTGAGAAAGATTTCTTGGAATTCTTAAACAATAAACACAGAGCTACTCTTGATGCTTTGAAAGCAGGAAAATTAACAGACGAAATTACTGATGTAATCGAAACTGTAGCAAAAGAATTATCAGCAAAATATAACTAAGAAATGTATATTGTATAATGTAAATGGTATCGAAAGACGCTTTTTACATTATACATTTTACAATTTTTTACAATATACTATTTAAAAAAAATGGCAAATTTAAAGGAAATCCGTAATAGAATTACTTCCGTTTCATCTACGATGCAAATTACATCGGCAATGAAAATGGTTTCTGCAGCAAAGCTAAAGAAAGCACAAGATGCAATCACAGCAATGCGCCCTTATGCCGAAAAATTAACGGAATT
Organism: Flavobacterium sp. ZB4R12; assembly: GCF_048276375.1. Classification (NCBI taxonomy): domain Bacteria; kingdom Pseudomonadati; phylum Bacteroidota; class Flavobacteriia; order Flavobacteriales; family Flavobacteriaceae; genus Flavobacterium; species Flavobacterium sp. ZB4R12. The sequence goes on from NZ_JBLNKS010000015.1 coordinate 106,701, forward strand.
ATTGCAAAATCTTTCTGCTACACTTGAAGGTGATGCAGGTGGGGAATTTACAACACAACGTGAGATAAAGAAAGTTTTAGTTGTAGCCATAACTTCAAATAGAGGTTTGTGTGGTGCATTTAATACGAATGTTATCAAAGAAGCTAAAAGCCGTTCTGAGTTTTATGCAGGAAAACAAGTTGATATTTTTGCTATTGGTAAAAAAGGAAATGATGTTTTGAGCAAATCACTTTCGATTGTGGATAATCAAAGTGCTATTTTTGATGCATTGACTTTTGATAATGTTGCTAAGATTTCTGATATATTAACGGAGAAATTCGTTTCTGGTGAATATGATAAAATTGAGTTGATTTACAACCAATTTAAAAATGCTGCGACACAAATCGTTCAAACAGAACAATTTTTGCCATTAGCACCTATAAAATCAGATCTTACAGTTTCAGCTGGAGATTATATTTTTGAACCTTCAAAAGAAGAAATCGTGTTGACTTTGATTCCAAAATCATTGAAAACACAATTGTATAAAGGAATTCGTGATTCATTTGCTTCAGAGCACGGAGCGCGTATGACTGCCATGCACAAAGCAACTGATAACGCAACGGAATTGAGAAATCAATTGAAATTGACTTATAATAAAGCACGTCAAGCTTCTATTACTAATGAGATCTTAGAGATTGTTGGTGGTGCCGAAGCATTGAATGGATAATAAATTATTGATTCAAAATATATTAAGAGCCAACAGATGTTGGCTCTTTTTTTGTTTAATTTTATAGTTTAAAACACAATAGGAAGAATGCAATTAGAAATTAAGGAACTGACCACGTTAGATGAAATGCTTAGCAACATTGAAGTGATGCGATTTTTATATCCCACATTTACTTTAGAAAAATATGAATCGCATTTGGTCGAGATGATTCCACACAATTACAAGCAAGTAGCCGTTTTTGAAAATGAAATTTGTGTGGCTGTTTCAGGATTTTGGTCGGGAACAAAACTTTGGTCGGGAAAATACATCGAGATTGACAATTTTATCGTTCATCCCGAACATCGCTCTAAAGGTTTAGGCAAAATGATGACGGATTATATAGATGCAAAAGCAAAAGAAACGGGTTGTACTATGATTGTTCTCGATGCTTTTACGGGAAATTTTACCGCGCATCGTTTTTATTACAACCAAGGATATGTTCCAAAAGGATTTCATTTTCTTAAAATTTTAAACGAAGAAGGATTAAGTTAAGCCTCAAAAAGATGAAACCGTATAAAAAAATAATTTTCTTCTTTATAATTGCAATTAGCTTTACTTTTTGTGCCATGAAACAAGAATTTCAAACGGAATTTCCACAAGAAATAAAATCAGTTTATTTTCAGAAATGGATTGGTGGACAGGAAGAAACCGGAAGCGCAACTGATTTTTATATTGAATTCAAAAAGCCTCTTTCTAAGGAAATTAAATTAGATAAAATCTATTTCAGAAATCAGGAAACGAATTTTGAAGAAGTTACCAAAAATACTTTTGTTGCACATTTTCCTCCAAAAAACAGAATTCCAGATTTAATCTTGGATAGTGATTCCTTAAAAGAATATGGGAATAAAGCACCAGTTATAATAAAACCTAAATTCGATTTAAAACCCAACGAAGCGGTATTAGAATACACGAAAAACAATGAAACCCAATTTTTCAAAATAAGCAATCCCAAAGAAAAGCCAACAATTACCCATCCATCGATGAAATAGTAGTAATCAAGAATGAAGATTTTTCTATCATGAGTATTCCATGTTCCAAGAAAACAAATATTATCTTCACGGGATTAAACCAAAGAATTAGTTATTTTTGTTTTTATAAATATAAACAGACAAACCATTTTGGGATTATATAAAAGTCTTTTCAAACAAACAGCAATTTACGGACTGGCAACGGTTCTACCGAGAATGTTCAGTTTTTTACTAGTTCCACTTTATACTGATTTACTGCCAAAAGCCGAATATGGAAAAGTTTCTATAATTTTCGCTTGGATGATTTTTTTCAATGTTATTCTTGCCTACGGAATGGAAACCGCTTTTTTTAGGTTTTACAATAATGAAACCAACAAGAAATCAGTTGTAGAAACTACAATGGTTTCGATTTTTTGGACCTCAATTTGTTTTCTGTTTGTTGCACTTTTATTCCGAAACACATTGGCACAATGGTCTGGAATAGACGCGCAATATATTACGTATACGATTTGGATTTTAGTGTTGGACGCTTTGGTAATTATTCCGTTTTCAAAATTGAGAGCTTACCAAAAACCAATGGTTTATGCCGCAATCAAAATTGGAAATGTTGTAATTAATCTTTCTTTAAGTGTTTTCTTTTTGCTCTTTTTGCCCAAAATTGCCGAATCCCATCCAAATGGATTTTTAGGTTCTTTATACATTGAAAATTTCCAGATTGGGTATATCTTTTTAGCCAACATCATTGCCAGTTTGTTGACATTTGTAATCCTGTCACCAGATTATATTTTGTTAAAATGGAAGTTTGATTTCGCACTTTGGAAGCGAATGATGCGTTACGGATTACCCATAATGGTCGCTGGAATCGCATTTGCCATCAACGAACAGTTCGACAAAATTTTATTAGGGAGATTATTACCGGCAAATATCGCTGAAGCCGAAGTTGGAGTGTATTCCGCCTGTTATAAATTAGGGTTATTCATGGTTTTGTATAGAACTGCATACACCTTAGGAATAGAACCTTTCTTTTTTAGCCATGCTGCAAACAAGGACGCACCTCAAACGTATGCTACAGTGACCAAATATTTTGTCATTTTTGGGTCCTTTATTTTATTGGCGGTAATCGTTTTTGCCGATATTTTAAAATACTTTATGATTAGGGATACCTCCTATTGGGAAGCCATGAAAGTCGTTCCGTTGATTGTTCTAGCCAATTTTTTCCTTGGAATTTACACGAATCTTTCCGTTTGGTACAAACTCATCGACAAAACATATATAGGAGCCTATATCTCCATTGTTGGCGCCATAATAACATTGGTGTTAAACTATATGCTCATCCCAACCATGAGTTATTATGGATCGGCAATCGCTACCATAGCAGCGTATGGAAGCATGATGTTTATCTCTTATTATTTAGGAAATAAATACTACCCAATACCGTACGATGCCAAGAAAATAGGAGGATACCTTTCCCTATCAATAGGATTTTCGGCCATTTCATTCTATGGTTTCAGAGAAAACTATTTTGTTGGAATTTCACTATTACTCGCATTTATGTATTTCATATATTACAACGAAAAAGAAATGTTAACCCGAATTTTGAACCGAAAAAACAATTAGAATTTAATTAGGAGCTAATCGCGCTGTACGTTACAAGCTTTACTTTAAAATTGGTTTTTTCTAAGTCCAAAAAGGAGCTTCCTTTGGTCGCTCTTTTTGCCCAAGAAAAAATACAATTTTAAAGTAAAGGCTTTTCACTTTCATCACGGCTAAAAAACAACAACAATGACGATAAACAGTATCAATTAATCACAGCACGATTTGCCAAACTATGAAACTGCGCATACAAACAACAAAACATATTGACTAAAACTGAATTATATATAAAAAAATCTTCTTGAAAACCAATATTTATTATAGAAGGTAATGTCCCGCTTGAGCCAGCGATGATGATACCATTTAGGAAGCTAAAAAAAAATTATAGGAGATCGAAAAAAACAATTAAAGTTATGTCGGGTACATTTTCTCAAATTTATATACAGATAGTTTTTTCGGTAAAAGGCAGACAGTCTTTAATTAACAATAGTTGGGAAGAGGAACTATATAAGTACATAACAGGTATTGTTCAAAATAAAGGACAAAAAATGTTAGCTATAAATGGAATGCCGGATCACATCCATATATTTATAGGAATGAAACCTTCGTGTTGCTTATCTGATTTAGTTAGAGAAGTGAAAAAATCTTCAAATGAATTTATAAATGATAAGAAATTTTGTTCTAGAACTTTTAGTTGGCAAGAAGGCTACGGAGCATTTTCATATAGTCATTCTGCATTAGACAATGTCATTGCCTATATTATGAACCAAAAGCAACATCATCATGTGAAAACTTTCAAGGAAGAATATTTAAAGATGTTGAAAAAATTTGAAATAGAATTCAAAGATGAATATTTGTTTGAATGGATTGAGGATGAATAATTTTTTGTGTAAAAAGATACCATACCAGAGACCCCAACGGGGTCAAATGTTTATAGAAACAAACGCGTCACATGGGTTCGACCCCGAAGGGGTCGTACAATCTCGGGAAATGATGTTTTCTATAAACATGAAATCCCTTCGGGATCAGAAAGTAAAATAATATAAAATAAAAAAATGAACATAAAAATTATCAACAAATCGCAACATGCTTTGCCAAACTATGAAACCATAGCTTCGGCAGGAATGGATTTAAGAGCAAATTTAACGGAATCAATAACCCTAAAACCATTGGAAAGAGCCATCGTAAAAACAGGACTTTTCATAGAATTACCAATAGGGTACGAAGCACAAGTGCGCCCAAGAAGTGGTTTGGCTGCCAAAAAAGGAATAACAGTTCTCAATTCTCCCGGAACAGTTGATGCTGATTATCGTGGTGAAATAGGAGTGATTTTAGTAAATTTATCCAATGAAGCTTTTGTGGTCGAAAACGGAGAACGCATCGCACAACTTATCATCGCACAACACGAACGTGCGGAGTGGATAGAAGTTCAGGAATTAACCGAAACTTCAAGAGGCGAAGGCGGTTTTGGAAGTACGGGAGTGAAGTAGTAGTCAGTGTTCAGTATTTTAGTGTTCAGTCGCAGTTGCTAAACGAGATGATATTTTGCAACAAATTTCAAATAAAAAATCCGTGGAAATCGGTTTAATCCGTTTAATCTGTGGCCAAATAATATAAGAAAACCTTCGTGAACTTTGCAGAAAACGCTGCAAACTTTGCGGTTAAAAAAAATAACAAATGAAAATAATTGTACCAATGGCTGGGCGAGGTTCCAGATTAAGACCACACACATTAACCATTCCTAAACCATTAATTCCTATTGCCGGAAAACCTATTGTGCACCGCTTGGTAGAAGATATTGCGGGTGTTTTAAATCAACATATTGAAGAAATTGCCTTTATTATTCATGAAAGTTTTGGAGCAAAAGTGGAAGAAGATTTAATCGCAATCGCTCAAAATTTAGGTGCCAAAGGGACAATTTACTATCAAAACGAGGCGCTTGGAACAGGTCATGCCATTATGTGTGCCAAAGATTCTTTGAGCGGACCAGCTGTTATTGCTTATGCCGATACTTTAATTCGTGCCGATTTCGATTTAGATCAAAATGCGGACAGTGTTATTTGGGTAAAACAAGTAGATCAACCAGAAGCTTTTGGTGTGATAAACTTAAACGAAGCGAATGAAATAGTCGAACTGGTGGAGAAACCTGCGGCATTTGTTTCGGACCTTGCCGTTATCGGAATTTACTATTTTAAAGATGTTGCCGTTTTAAAAAACGAACTTCAATTAGTATTGGATAATAATATTATTCACGGTGGAGAATATCAAATTAACGATGGAATAAAGCAAATGATGGCAAAAGGCATGGTATTTGTTCCCGGTAAAGTAGACGAGTGGATGGATTGTGGAAACAAAGACGTTACCGTGGAAACGAATTCCAGAATGTTAGGGTTCTTGCACAACGATGGAATACATTTAGTAGACTTTGATGTTAAGTTAGAAAATTCAACCATCATTCCGCCATGTTATATTGGAGAAGATGTGGTTTTGATAAATGCAACTGTTGGTCCTAATGTGTCATTAGGAAATGGGTGTCATGTTTCAAACAGTACCATAAAAAATAGTTTGGTTCAAACACATTCTCATATAAAAAATGCGAATCTGGATAATGCCATGATAGGGAATCATGCCAGTTTTGACGGTAACTTTACAAGTATAAGTATTGGAGATTATTCTGTGTTGGAATAAATAAGTCATTCAATTCCTGCACCGTTTTCAAAACGGTGTAGGTATTTAAATTACAATGAAAAAAAGAGTTTTCATAATTCTATTTTTGGTTTTGCAATGCAATTCAACTTTGCTATTGGCGCAAACTGAGCCGGAAGAAATTAAGCAGGATATTGATCAGTTTCAGGAGTTTTTTTATGAATCGTTGCTTCAAAAAGGAATCGAAAACTATGACAAAGCCATTAAGGCTTTGGAAAAATGTGTAAAGTTGCAGCCGAATAATGCCACAGTGTTTTTCGAATTAGGGAAAAACTATTTGGCATTAAAGGATTATGAAAATGCCTATAATTCATTTGAACACGCCACACAAATTGATCCAAAAAACAGATGGTTTTGGGTGGGGATGTATGATGTGAGTTATGAAACCAGCAATTATAATCAGGCCCTAATTGCCATTAATAAATTAATACCATTTGATGAAAAGTACAAAGAGGATTTAACGTCTCTTTATATGGGCACCAGGCAATTTGATAAAGCGCTTAATCTCATCAATGAATTGAATGATACTTTTGGAAAAACTGAAAGAAGGGAATTATACAAAATGCAGATTTTATCGGAGGGGAAGTTTCAAAATGTTGAAGAATCCAATTTAATAACACAAATCGATAAAAACCCAAAGGAAGAATCTAATTATATTGCGCTAATTAATTTGTACTCTAAGAATAATGAAGCTGAAAAGGCTTTTGAAGTAACAAAAAAGTTAGCGGCTGCAATTCCAACTTCTGAATGGGCACAAGTGAGTTTATTCAAAGTTTATTTGGAGAATAATGAGGCGCCAAAAGCTATAAATGCGATGAATATTTCTTTGGCCAGTGCCAAAATAGATTCAAAGATAAAACATAGAATGCTGAATGAGTTTTTGATTTTTGTGGATAGAAACCCTCAATATTCCTCTGATTTAGAAAAAGCAATTGCCTATTTTGATACTGATGCAGCAATTAATGTAGCCAAAGAAATTGGTAAATATTATAACAGTAAAAAGCAATGGGACAAAGCCATTACGTTTTATGAACAAGCATTAAAGAATAGTTCAGGCGAAGATATCGAAACGAATTTGCTTTTGCTTCAAGCGTATACCGAAGTAAAACAGTTTGATTTGGTTGCCAAAAAAGCCATGACAATGATTGAAACATTTCCTACGCAACCGCAGTTTTATTATTATTCGGGTTTGGCAAACAATCAGTTGCGACAGTATAAAAAAGCGGCAGCAATTCTGGAAATGGGATTGGATTATTTGGTTGACGACATAACATTAGAAACAAATTTCAATATCCAGCTTGGAGAAGCATATAACGGTTTGGGAGATTTCAAGAAAAAAGAAGTGTATTTCTCCAAAGCCAACGAATTATTAAAACAAAAAAAATAATGAAAAAATTTTCAATACTACTAGTACTTGCAGTCTTTATGGCTTCGTGTAAATCGAAAGCCATTGTAGCTGAAGCAAGTGTGAAATCGACCTATTTGACCGCTGATAAAATAATAGAAAATCATTACAACAATAAAAACAATTTTTCTACATTATATATTAAGTCCAACGCAAGATATGCGGATGACAAACAAACCCAAAATGTTACCGCCGAAATAAAAATTAAGAAAGACCAACAGATTTTGATTAGTATTCGGTTTTTGGGAATTACTATGGCAAAAGCATTGATTACGCCAACTGCAGTAAACTATTATGAAAAAATAAATGGCAGTTATTTTGAAGGGGATTTCAGCGGATTGAGCCAATGGCTGGGAACTGATTTAGATTTTAATAAAATTCAAAATATGTTATTGGGCGATGCAATAGATGATTTGAATAAAGGAAAATATACGGAATCATTAGTGGAACAGACCTATAGATTGGATGATGTTTCGAATAACAATACGAAAAAATCGTTCTTTTTTGATGCGGAGAAATTTTTGGTCAAAAGACAGGAAATAAAACAAACTGCTGAAGACAGAATGATTCAGGTGGCTTATTCAGATAACAAGGTGTACAATGAAGCCACATTGCCTTCAAATGTTTTCATAAATACGTTTCAAAAGAAAGGTAAAACAGAAATTAATTTAGATTACAACACCATAACGTTCAATGAAGAACTTTCTTTTCCTTATAGTGTTCCAAATGGGTACAAAAGAATTATAATTAAGTAAATTTGCAAAAAATATTTTTTTAAGATGCCAAAATTTCTCCTAAGCCTAATTTTTATAAGCATGACTTCACTACTGTGGAGTCAAACATCTCAACAAGAAAAATTAGAAGAACGAAAAGCCCAGATTCAAAAAGAAATTCGCGAAAATGAAAAGCTGTTACAAACCGTAAAGAAAAAAGAAAAAACGGCTGTAAATGTAATCGTTATACAAAGCAATAAGATAAAGCTTAAAGAAAAACTGATTAACACTACTGAAAGGCAAAAGAAGCTTTTGGGGAATGACATGTACATTAATCAAGTAAAAATCAATAAACTTAAAAAAGAACTGGAAATACTAAAGGCAGATTATGCTGAGATGATTGTGAAATCGTACAAAAGCCGTTCTGAGGAAAGTAGAGCAATGTTTTTATTATCGTCTGAGAATTTTTTGCAGGCCTATAAAAGAGCACAGTACATGAAACAGTACACGAATTACAGAAAGATGCAAGGTGAGGAAATCAAATCTAAAACGGGTGAGCTTATTGTATATAACGGAAAATTGGATGTGCAAAAAAAGGCCAAGCAAAAACTCATTGCTGAAAATGAAAAAGAGCGTTTGTCATTAGAAAAAGAGCGACAAGAGCAGGAAAAATTAGTAAAATCCATTAAGAAAGATAAAAACAAAATTCTTGCTGAAATCAAGAAAAGACAACAGGAGGCCAGACAAATTGATAGACAAATCAATAGATTAATACGCGAAGCAATTGCAGAGGCCAATAGAAAAGCAGCAATGGAAAGGGCAATGGAAAGAGCAAAAGCGGAATCTAAAGCTGAATCAAAAACAGAATCGAAATCGGAACTAAAAACCCGTGCTAAGGCAATTGTATCTTCTTCTTCAGTATCATCTTCGAAAATAGAACTTACAGCTGAGACAAAATTAATTGCAGATAATTTTAGAGCCAATAGAGGTAAATTACCATGGCCGGTAGAAAAAGGATTTGTGTCATTAGGATATGGAGATCAGGCGCATCCAGTGTATAAAACATTAGTTATTCATAATAGTGGGGTGGAAATCACTACAGACCAAGGATCAAGTGCAAGAGCCGTTTTTGGTGGTGAAGTGGCAAGTGTAATTGTTTTATCTCCAATAAATAAAGCAGTAATGGTACAACATGGAGATTTCTTCACGGTTTATCAGAATTTAAGCTCTGTTTCTGTAAGCAAAGGAGATAAAGTAAGTATAAAACAAAGCCTTGGAAGAGTAAGAACCAATAGTGAAGGCAGAACCATAATTAAATTTTTAATTCTTCAAAACACTACGTATAACAATCCTCAAAGTTGGTTGTATAATATGTAAGATTTGATGAATCGAAATAGATTGAGGTTATATATTTAGCTAAAAAAGCGAATCAAAATATTACTTTTTGATTCGCTTTTTTAGTATTGAAGAACTTAATTATTGTTGCTGTTGCCGCTGCTGTTGAAGCAGCTCAATGTAGTCTAATTGTTCTTGAAGTTCTATAGAAACTTCTTCGAGTTGTACATCGTTTATATCTTCAAAGTGTCTTCCATCCTCATAGCCTATCGAAACGCATACAGAAAGCGTTTGTCTGGAAAGTCCTTTAAAAGTTCCTTTTACCGGAGTGCAATCATAGAAATTACGACCTACTGAAAGTTTCACATGATTGTCCATCGTCCAGATATTATTAGTAGGATCTAAACCCAGCCAGCCTTGTTTTGGAGTGTAAATTTCTACCCAAGCGTGTGTGGCACCTTCACCTCTGAGTCCGCTTTCGTTCGGGCAAATGTATCCACTCACATATCGCGACGGAATTCCGGCCGTACGTAAGAGTTGTAATAGGACATGCGCAAAGTCTTGACAAACTCCTTTTCTAATCTCTAAAATCTCGTCGACTGTGGTTTCGATATTAGTGATTCCTTTGGTGTACGTGAAATTTGTAAAAATGTATTGATTGCATTGTTGCGCAATTTCTATGATGGGTTTGTCGATACAGTTTATTTCGTCCAGAATTGTATTAATTTCATTTTGTTTTTTAATGGTTTCTGGGTAACAAAGTCGCAGTAAAGGAATGCTTTTTTCTTTTACCAAATCCTTTACTGTGGTATAATCTATTTCCGGGATTTTGAGCGAATGATTGACACGAACTAACATTCTTGATTCAATAGTCATTTCAGTATGAGCTTCCAATGTATTAAAGTTTCCCACTCGATTACCGAAGTAATCCTGAGAAATTTCTACTTCAGGATTGTTTGTTATTAAAAGTTGGTACTGAAGAACATCCTGGTTGTCAAAATGGTGTGGGAATAAACGAATCTCATTTATACTTTCTTTTATGGACCAATTGTATTGGTATTTTGTGATGTGAACTATTTTGAAAATTGCCATTTTTTATTACGTATAAGAGAAAAATAATTTAGAAAAATCTGTTGAAAACTGTATCAATTGCGTTCTGGTATTGTTAAGTACGTCTTCTAATTCTTGGTTGGTAAGATGATGATAATCTGTAAATTCAACAGAACTTTTAAGTCTTCCAAATTGATTGTGCAATGTTCTTGCTTCGCTCAGATTGTTATCTTTAAACAAGTTGTTCAAATAGGTGTCTATTAATTCTAAAGTATAAATCACGGAATGGGCAAAATCTCTATTGAAGACAACTTGCTGCACCACTTTGCGATTGTGCGGGATATTACTGTAACTTTTTAAATACAATTCGTAGCCTGAAAGAGAAAGTAATAATCTTCTCCAATATAATAAATCTCCATTTCCATCGAGATTATACTGAATAGGAGCGTAGTAAGCTTGGGTTAGAGAAATAGTTTGCAGACATCTTTCTATATGTTTACCAATACTGGAAAAACACCAACCCAATCCTCTGGGCATTGTAACCTGAAGAATTCCATTGTACAGCAAAAAATCTTTATTGAGTTTTGAGATAATAGTACTCGCATCAGACGTTTCTAATTTTTTTGGCAAGTCGGGTGAATTCATGAAGTGATACAAAGAATTGATGTGTTCCCAAAGTTCTTTTGTAATTTTATCTTGGGAACCTCTTGCATTTTCTCGTGCTTTGATAACAAGATTTTTAACCGAATTATGGTTAGGACTATCACAAATGATATACTTTAGAACGAAATTTGTATCGTATTTTACTTGATTTATTTGTTCCGTTGGCAAATCAGTGTAGTATTCCAATAACGGTTTATAACCTTGAGAATCATTCGTTTCTTTATCAAAAGACAAGATATAAAAGGTGTTTAGGGTAAGTAACATTCCATCTGTTCTTTCCATATATCGGTTGAGCCAAAACATTCCATCTGCAACTCGGCTTAGCATATTTACTTTCATTCTGTTTGTTTTTTAAAAAGGTATAGCATTATTAGACCTTTAATTTATTTTACTATCCAAGTATCTTTACTTCCTCCTCCTTGGGAAGAATTAACAACTAATGAGCCTTTGGTAAGCGCGACTCGGGTTAGTCCTCCAGGAACTATTTTTACGCCATTAGGACCACACAAAGCATACGGTCTTAAATCGACATGACGTAGTTTTAGTTCACCGTCGATAAGACAAGGAACTGTACTCAGCTGAATGATGGGTTGTGCAATGAAATTACGGGGATTATCAACAATGGCAATTTTTGCGTTTTCTAATTCCTGTTGAGTGGCTTTATTTCCCATAATCATTCCATAGCCACCACTCTGATTGGTTTCCTTGATAACCATGTTTTCCATATTAGCAAAAACCATTTCTCTTTCGTCCAGATTTTCCATTCTGTATGTAGGAACATTTTTGAGAATTGGCTCTTCGTTCATGTAATATTTTATCATGTCCGGGACATAAGCATATACCGCTTTGTCATCGGCGACACCGTTTCCAACTGCATTTACCAAAGCGACATTTCCTTGTTTGTAAGCGCTAATAAGTCCTGGAACGCCCAGCGTACTATCTGGTTTAAAAACTAAAGGGTCAAGATATTCGTCATCCAAGCGTCTGTAAATAACATCTACCTGATGAAGCCCTGAAGTGGTTTTCATATAAACTTTATTGTTGTTCACCACTAAATCCCTTCCTTCTACCAAAGGGATTCCCATTTGTCGGGCTAAAAAAGTATGTTCATAATACGCCGAATTATAAACTCCTGGAGTTAACAAGACTACATTGGGGTTAGCGATATTTCTTGGAGAAAGTGAAACTAATATATTATGAAAAATCATCGGATAATTACTGACCATACTCACATGATTAGAGGTGAGCATTTCCGGAAAAATACGTTTGGTTATTTCCCTGTTTTCGAGCATGTAACTCACGCCACTTGGGCAACGCAAATTGTCTTCGAGGACATAGAATTCTCCTTTTGCTCCCCGAATTAAATCTATTCCTGCAATGTGAACATGAATGTTGTGTGGCACTTTAATTCCGTGAACTTCTTGGATGTAATGAGGACAAGAGGCAATTAATGCTCCTGGAATTATACCGTCTTTGATGATATGCTGTTCGTTATAGATGTCTTCCAAGAATAAATTGAGTGCTTTTAGCCTTTGTTTTATTCCGGTTTCTACTTCGTTCCAGTCTTGTTGGGTAATGATTCTTGGAATGATATCAAAAGGAAAAATCCTTTCAATGCCTTGATTATCGTCACTATAAACGGTAAAAGTGATTCCTTGATTCATAAAAAAATCAGAAGCCTGTCTGTGTTTATCGTTTAGTTTTTCGTGATTTAAGCTTTGCAATGTTTGTAATACTTGACGGTAAGATTCCCGAACTCCTTCATTAGAAAACATTTCGTCCCAACCATTTTGATTTAAATTAGGTATCCCTTTCATCATAATTCATATTGTTAAAAAGTTAAACTTTATGACATTTTATTGTAAAAAACGCACCTTTAAAGCTAAAATACCAATTTAATTTTTATGTAAATAAGGATTAAGTGACTATTTAATAATTTTTACAGCATTCTTTTTTTGACAATTGTTTTTTGACAATTCTTATTTTTTACAATGTTGTTTTTTGTGATTTCGCAGTGAAAAATATTTTTTTAATTAGAATACCCCTGTTAATAAAGGAGTATTTAACACCATTTCATCTTTAAATTTACTGTGATAAGTCAATGTAATTGTACTCGTCAGTTCGAGTGATTTTTAAAGTCTTGCAAATGTTGATGAAATGAATAAGTGTAATACTTTAAAAATTGTATCGAGAACCATCTGATTCAAAATGCTTCTCGATACAATTTTCAATAGTAAAGCTGTCGCATTACTATTAAAAATCACTCGAAGAGACGGATTATTTTATTCCAGTAAAATCAAAAGTAAAATGATATAAGTTGATAGTTTTAATAAACAATCCAAAATAGGATTTAAAAAAGGGGGTGTAAAATTAATAATGAAAAAAGGTTCGATTTGTTTTGGGAACTAATAATCTCAATTTTATATTTTAAATGGGTAGTTTTTCTTTTTTTCGAACCAAAAAAAATCTCAATTATTAAGTTGATTTAATAATTGAGATTAGCTAGTATTTTTTAAACAAATACTATTTTATGGATTTTCATTAAAAGAAGATTTTACAGCTTTCATTACACTTGGAGTAGACCATTGGCCGGCCACAATAATACGTCTGATGGTGTATAATGGATCTATAGAATCTCTTTTGGTAGACAAGATAAATGCCATTTTATAATCGCTCTTTTTTATTTCAGGGATTGCCGCCGTATTCCATAAACCAAACGGATATGCAAAATCCGTCACTGGTTTTCCAATAATGTCTTCTAGTTTTGCTTTTGGTTTTACCAATTGCGTATTCCAATCATCTCCTGCATATTTAGTTACCATATGGTGATCCCAAGTATGAGCTGCTACAACATGTCCGCTATCAGACAGGTTTTTAATTTGTTCTTTTGACAAATAATTAGGACGGTTAATAGAAACGGTCATGATAAAAAACACACCTTTGAAACCGTATTTTTTCATTTCGGCAGCGCCTATACTGAATTGCTCTTCACGCGTATCATCAAATGTGATCATTATGGGTTTAGCAGGTAATGGCGCATCGTGAACTAAATATTCGTACAATTGATTCGGTAAAATAGTCTGATACCCTTCGTCTGACAGTGCTTTCATTTGCTCGGCAAAATTGGCTGGAGTCACAGTGTACGTTTTCTTCATTTCACTTGCATTGGCACTAAAATTCTGAATGCTATGATAACATAATATAGGCACTTCTTTTTTCGAAAGGATGGTCGCAGCGTCAGCCATTACTTTTTTTGGTGCTGCTATTTTCACGGGAGCAGTAATAATGGGGATTTCCTTCGTTATTTTACGAGGCTCTGATTGACAGCCCAATAATAGAAAAAAACCAACGAAAACTAAAAAAAGAAGATTCTTCATAGAATGAATTATTGGTATTGAATGTAGATGGGTTTTGGAGTGAATTTAACTAATTCTTCCGGACTATACATTTTCCAATCGTTTTTATTATCATTTTTATAAAATAATTTAAAGCCGGCGAACTGTACCGGTTCTCTATAGATATAACTCATGTAAGAATCTTTTTTTAATACCTTACTTCCAAAACCATCCATGTCCATTACGATTTGAACTTCGGGTACGGTTTTAATTTCTTTGTAATTTTTTACCATTCCTTGCGTAAAACGGTGTACCACCAATACTTTTGGAGTCAGTTTGTTTTTGCGCACGATGTTTGCCAAAATGTCAATGGCGTCATTAATATCAGCGGCAGTAAAATGCCCAATTTTGGAACCCGGACGTTCTCCGTTTTTCATCGAAAATTCAGGATCAATTCCTAAATGAACATTTGGCATGGAAAGGTATTTTTCTAGTTCAGCTACTTCGGATTTAACGGTGCTGTGTCCTACTTGAATATCCAAAAACACTAATGCATTAATAGGTTTTGCCCAACTTAGAATAGTGTCTATTTGTTTAAAAGGCATGCGCATGCGGTGCATGTTGTTTTTTCCCGGAGCGCCCTGAGCGGTAACAGCGATGTAATGCAAAGCAGGAATTGCTTTAACGGTAGAGTCAGCTGCCTGCCATTTGGCCACTTCGCCTTGTAGCTTTGCCAACATTTCTTTTCGGGGTAATTCGCCTAAAATCCCCATTCTTGTGGAATATAAATTTCCATAATAGGCAATAATACGGTTGTAGGGTAAAAGTGCTCCGGGTAGCGGGTAAGGTGCTTTTACCGGCCATCTGCCAGTAGTGTCATTATTGCTTAATGCGACCATTCTTTTATTATAATCGATAGTGTCAATTGTAAGCGCTACCTTTTTCTCTATGGAATCAGACTTTATGGTTTCCGTTTTTTTTGTCTCATTTAAAGCATCAGCTGCTTTGCCACGATTACAACTGGAAACATAAAATAATAGGGGAAGTATAAGGAATACTAAAGCTTGCTTTTTCATATGTAGGTAATATAGTTTTTAAAGATATGGAATGCACCAGTTTAAAGAAAATCTTTGTTTCTGTTTAGTTAACATGGCTGTTTTATAAAATATAAACTAAATGTTTTAGAATACAAATATAAAGTATTTTAAGAGCAATCACTCAATTATAATGCCGTTCTAAGGCGATATTTTTTATATAATTCACAGATTTGGATTGTCTATTTGCGTTATAATAATTCACAAGGAATAGCATTCTAAAATAAAAATTTTTCTTTGATGAGGGATGTAGGTTTTTTAATACCGACAAGTAGCCATTGGCAAAATAATTCGGATTTTAAAAAGGGAGTCGCTAGAATTTCGATGATTAATTGATTGAATGTCTTTTTTTACAAAAAAAACTTGTCAAGCGGATGTACTTACACTTTTTAATAGAACTTCGTGAAGTATTGATTTCTCCTTATTTTTATTAGGCTAAGCCAAATTCCGATTTGATTTTTACTTCTTAATTCCTGACACTTCTTTCTCGGTAACTAATTTGGTTTGTTTGTTGCCCCAAGAAGTCATGATGTAATTCATCACATCGGCTACTTCTTTGTCGGAAAGTCCCATGGGAGGCATACTATTATTGAACTTAACTTTATTGACAATAATTTCGCCACTTTGTCCAAATTTAACTGCATGGATGCTTTGGGTTCTTTTTTTTGTGAGCCAGTCGGAGCCGTCGAGAGGAGGGAAGTTTTTAGCATCCCCTTTACCATTCGCACCATGGCATTGGATACAAAAATCGGCATAAATTTCTTTTCCTGGTGTCTGGATTTTTTGCGTAATAAAGGCGTCTTTATTTGCTTTAGCTATAACAATATAGTTGTCTTGATAAAATGGGTTTTCAAATGAGAAATTTCCCAATAAAAATAGGCCAACTCCCAAAAATAGTTTAGTGGTCAACATAGATTAATTAGGTATAATTTTGAGTATTCCTTTACCTTCTACAGCTATGTGAATATAGCCGTCCGGACCTTGTGCTACATTACGCAAACGCCCAATGTCTGTGGCGATTTTTTGTCGTCCTATCACTTCGTTTCCTTTCAATTTTACCAATTCAAGATATTGAAATTTTAAGGACCCAACAAGCAAGTGGCCTTTCCAATCAGGATAAATGTCGCTGGTAACAAAAGTCATTCCGCATGGTGCAATGGAGGGTAGCCAATAGTAAATAGGTTTTTCAATACCTGGTTTTTCTTTTTCTTTGCTAATGGTTGTTCCGTCATAATCGATGCCATAAGTAACTACGGGCCATCCATAATTGGCTGCTTTTTTTATGATGTTGATCTCATCCCCACCTTGAGGTCCGTGTTCATGTGTCCAAATAGCTCCTGTTGTGGGATGTTTTGCCATTCCCTGAGGGTTTCTGTTTCCGTAGGTATAAATAGCCTCTTTCGCACCAGCCTGACCTACAAAAGGGTTGTCTTTAGGAATACTTCCGTCATCATTCAAGCGGTATATTTTTCCGCCATCGCGTTTGATGTCTTGTGGATTTTCGAAATGGTTGCCGCGTTCCCCCACCGAGAAGTACAAATAACCTTCGCTATCAAATGCGATTCTGGAACCAAAATGTTGGCCTTTTGTGGTGTTTGGAGTCGCTTTATAAAGCGACTCTATTTGTGTCAGACTTCCGTCCAGCAATTTTGCTCGAATGAGTTTGGTATTGCCGCCTTCACCCTCACCTTCACTGGAGGCATAGGTCATATACAACCAACCATTTTTAGCATAGTTGGGATGTAAAGCAATGTCTAATAAACCACCTTGTCCACGAGAATATACTTTAGGAATATTTTTGATTTCGGTTTTTGTGCCATTTTTGATTTGATAAAGAATACCGCTTTTTTCTGTAACCAGCATCGTTCCATCAGGCAACCAAGTCATTCCCCATGGTATCGCAATATCAGAAGCGACTGTTTCAAGAGTGTAGTTTTTCACTTCCTCTTGAATGGGAATATCGTTTGGTTTTACTTGAGCTTCACAACTGAAAAAAATGGAAGAAAGAATCGAAAGTGAAACCAGTGTGATTTTTTTCATGAGTTTAATTTTAAGTCCTGTTTGAATAGAAATCTTTTTTAAAGATAGTAAAAGAGGAATTAAAAAGGGTAGGAAGTATTTAAATTTGCTTAGAATTAACAGATTAGAATAATTTAAGTGCAGTTTTTTAGATGTTTCAATGAGTAATGCGAATCAAGGGTTAAAATATTAAGTTTATATGACTATCCGTTACTCGTACCAATAACAAAAAAAGTGTATATTTGAGGTGCCAACATATAAATGATTAGCTATGAACCTGCGTAAATTTTTTGAAAAATACCCCGATGAATC